>CAIWVW010000125.1 GCA_903916255.1 uncultured Bacteroidota bacterium | reverse complement strand
TGTTAGAATCTATCAGCACGGCCTTAATAGTATTAACTGGATAATACAGCGAATCATATTGTTGAGCCATAGTATAAGCATTTCCGGGGCCTTCAAAGGCTTTGCTTATACGGATATAGTGAACTTTATCGTTTTGGTCGAGCAAGCCATATACCACGCTCACATCTTTATAAGGGGCTAAAACATCAATCGTGTTCTTGCAAGCCGTTAAACCCATAACCGACAAGGCTATAAGTAAAGAGATTCTGTTTAATTTCATGAATATAAAAGTCTTTAAGAAATAGTTGTTGCTGTAGATTGCAAATATAGGAAATCCTCCTAAAGGAGACAAAAGACCTTATATTATTTACTTAACGGTTGATTGTCAATATCTCTATTGACCAACCCCTCAATTGTTTAACGATTAAATATTTTTAGTATTATTGCATATCATTTTATACACCTGTTACTAAATATTATTTTATTCAATGGTCATGAAAAAACTACTGGCATTTTCACTATTCATTTTCGCATCTTCATTTGTAGCGGTAAAAGCCCAATCGGGAATAATTACCACGCTTGCCGGAAATGGCGCAGCAGGCTACAATGGCGATAACAGGCAAGCTACCACAGCCGACCTGAACCAAAACAGCGGCGTTGCCGTGGATGTTAATGGCAACGTTTATGTTGCCGATTACGGAAATTTCCGGATAAGGAAAATAGCCACAACAGGGGTTATTACAACTTTTGCAGGAGACGGGATTAATGGATATGCCGGGAACGGCGGGCAAGCTACCGCGGCAAAAATCAGTTATCCGGAATGTGTGCGTGTCGATTCGCTCGGGAACGTATATTTTTCCGATGCCGGGAATGCGCTTATCTGGAAGGTGAATACTTCGGGCGTTATTAAAACCATTGCAGGTATCCCCGGCACTGGAGGATATAGTGGTAACGGAGGGCAAGCCACAGCAGCAGAACTAAATAACCCGGTAGGCCTTGCATTAGATAAAAACCTGAATGTGTATGTAGCCGACCAGGCCAATAATGTAATCCGTAAAATAGCTACTACAGGCATTATTACTACAGTTGCAGGCAATCATGTGGCAGGATATTCGGGTAATGGAGGACAAGCTACCAATGCGAAACTGAACAACCCAACCGGCGTTGCCGTTGATTACAGCGGTAATATGTATATAGCAGATTATTTGAATAATGTGGTTCGCAAGGTCAGTCCTTCAGGGGTTATAAATGCCTTTGCAGGCACCACAGTTGCCAATTTCAATGGATTTTCAGGATTGGCAGATACCACCGAATTATACAACCCGACCGGTGTTTCCGTTTCGGCAACAGGCAATGTTTATATAGCTGATGCCGGAAATGCGGTAGTGCGAGAGGTGCTTTTCACTACCAACCAAATGTACGTTATTGCGGGAATTGTAGATGACGGGTATAGTGGCGACGGCGGCCCTGCGGTAAATGCCGAAATTAATTACCCGTTCGATTTGGTGCCCGATAAAAGCAATAATGTTTTTATTGCCGATTTGGCAAATAACCGTGTTCGCAAAATTACCGCCGATTGTATTTATGATACAGCCTCTGTAGCAATTTACAATAACCCTGAATGCCATGGAAACACGGATGGGGTTTTATTTGCATCCTATACTTCTCCTTTTGGCCCCTATACCTATTCATGGTCTCCGGGTGGAAATACCAATCAACAGGATAGCGGTCTTTCAGCCGGCACCTATACTGTCACTATTAAAGATGCATTCGGATGTTCCGAAACCAGTTCCGCAACACTTACACAGCCCACTCAATTAACAGCCAGTGCGACCGTAGTTGCCAACGTTTCCTGTTCGGGAGGAGGTAATGGCAGTGCTTCTGTAACGAACACAGGTGGAACTATGCCTTATTTCTACTCATGGTTGCCAACGGGCGGAAATTCAACTACAGCCGTTGCATTATCGGCCGGAACATATACCGTAACGGTGACGGATAATAATGGTTGCACGGCTACTGCTGCTGCCACAATAACCCAACCTGCAACAGGCGTTACCGTTACTATTGCAAGCCATACAAATGCAAGTTGCAATGGCGGAACCGGTTCGGCTACAGCTAATACAGCCACGGGCGGAAGCGGGCCCTATACTTATTCATGGACGCCAAGCGGAGGAAGTAATCTGACGGCATCCAATCTAAGTGCAGGTACTTATACTATTACAGCCACCGACAATCACGGTTGTACCGGAACAGCAAGTGTGGCAATTACTCAACCTGCCCTGGGAGTCACTATCTCCATAGCGAACCATACAAATGTAAGCTGCTTTGGCGGAACAGGTACTGCAACCGCCAATGCTGCAACGGGCGGAAGTTCCCCCTATACGTATGCTTGGGCACCAAGCGGCGGAACTAACTTAGCTGCAACAAGCCTTAGTGCGGGAACATACACCATTACTGCTACCGATAATCATGGTTGCACAGGAACAGCAAGTGTAACCATAACTCAGCCTGCTAACAGTGTTTCTATTTCTATTGCAAGCCATACCGATGTCAGTTGTTTCGGAGGAACAGGCACTGTAACAGCTAATACAGCAACAGGCGGGACTTCGCCTTATAATTATAACTGGACACCAAGCGGCGGAACTAATGTTATTGCAACCGGTATCAGTGCCGGTACTTATACTATTACAGCTACGGATAATCATGGCTGCACTGCAACGGCCAGTGTTACTATAACACAACCTGCCACCGGGGTTTCTATTTCTATGGCAAGCCATACCGATGTGAGTTGCCTGGGTGGAACAGGCTCTGCAACTGCTAATGCCGCTACAGGAGGAACTTCCCCTTATATTTATGTTTGGTCGCCAAGCGGGGGAAGCAATTTAACTGCCTCCAATATCAGTGCAGGAACCTATACTATTACAGCCACCGATAACCACGGTTGCACCGGAACGGTGAGCGTAACCATTACACAACCTGCTACCGGAGTTTCTATTACAATAGCCAACCATACCAATGTAAGTTGTTTTGGCGGAACTGCAACCGCAACAGCCAATGTTGCAAGCGGCGGAACTGCCCCTTATACCTATGCGTGGACACCAAACGGAGGAACAAATCTGGCTTCTGCTGCTATTTCAGCAGGAACATATACGATTACTGCAACCGACAATCACGGATGTACCGGAACCGCAAGTGTTACAATTACACAACCTGCATCCGCTTTATCTGTTACTACCGATTCTATTGCGGCTACATCCGGATGTAATGGAGTTGCTTCGGTAACTGCCAGCGGTGGAACAGCACCCTATACATATTTTTGGTCGACGGCACATCAAACAACCGATACCATTACCGGCCAATGCGCAGGAACTTATTGCTGTGTTATAACCGATAATCATGGATGTTCGGAAACAACATGTGTAACTGTTAAAATATCAACCGGAATAATTGATATTGCAAATTCAACGGATATAAACCTGTTTCCTAACCCAACCAACGGGCAGTTTACGTTAATAGGCTTGCAACCAGGCATGACTGTTGAAATGTATGATTATACAGGCAGGAAAATGAGTTCACAGATTGCGATTAACGGTTCCCCGCTTGCGGTTAATATTTCCACAATGCCAAACGGGATTTACCTGATTCGAATAATGGATAAATCAGGAATATTGGTTAGTCAGAAGAAAGTAGTAAAAACAAATTAATTATTCATAGTCCACTTGGCAATATTGCTTGAAATTTTCCCTCCGGCAATCATAAATTGCCCGCCGATGTAAAGTTCGTTTTTGTATACTGCCATAGAGCTTACGGTTCCGGTATAAGTTTTGCAATCTCCGGCCCAGTAAATAACCCCGCCCATACAACTCCAGGTGCGTGTTCCGGCCTGGTAATAGGTTATATGGAATGCATTATCCACTCCCGGAGCAGACGTAAAATCTCCGCCTGCAAACAGGCCATTATTATACATCGTCATAGCGGAAGTACCATCATTAAAAGGCCCAACCGGGTTCCATGTTTTAGTATCCCATTTCAGTAAATAATTGAATTCGCCGTAGGCGTATAGTTCATCAAAATAGTTGACAAAACCTTTTACCCAGCCTGTTTTAACCTGCTGTCCGCTGTTCAGCACTTCTTCCCAATTTTTGCCGCTTAATCTTTCCACTGCCTGAAATTGGCCGCCTGCATAAAGCATTTCCCGGTACACAATGAGTGCCCAAACATTATTGGGCAAACCATGGCCCACTTTATTCCACCCTTTGGTGTCACTATATTTGGCAATATGTTTAGCCGAAACAGTATCTGCCTTTGTAAATGAACCGCCAATATATAGTTCGCCCTGCATTACACACAGTGCATTAATTCTTCCATTGGAAGAGCCAACAAATTTCCATACTGTGTCATTCCAGCAAAGCAAGTTGTAGGTTTTGCTTCTTCCTGCGCCTATTTCACTTCCGGCATATAGCTTGCCGTTATATTCCGCCATGGCGGTAACATTGCCCTGCAGGTTAGAATCGGGTGCCGACCATTTTTTACCATCCCAGCAGGCTATGTGTGTAGCTTTTTTACCAACACTATCCATGCCTCCGGCATATAGCTTTCCATTAAAAACAAACATAGGAGTAAAGCTGCCTTTAACACCAAAACCGACAGTTGACCAGGTTTGACAGAATGATGGAGTTAAAAACGAAAAACTGAAAACGAAAAATGGAATCCATTTTAACTTAATTTTTAGATTCCCGCTTTGAATTTTTAATTTCATAGTGGACAAATATATTCAAATTGGGTGTTTCAGATATGGAATGACGCAAACACCAAAATCCATTGGAGTAGCATGGCCCCATCAAATAATAACGGATAGAAAATAGCGGGACGTTTTTTTTCTGCAAAGAATAGTGCTATTATAGTGAGAAAGGCAGATATTAATAGGGCAGAGGCCTGTTTTATATTCAAGTTAAAATAGAGAAATTGAGTACAAACAAGTGCAATAAAAATTAACAATGACGTAATAGCGATATAAATTGATGTTTTTGCCCCCGCAATTACCGGAAGGGTATGGACTCCTTTTGTTTTGTCGAAGCTCATGTCTCTGATATCGAATGGAATGCAAATGGCAAAAAGGAAAAGAAAATTCCGAAAAAGAATGAATAGAACCGATGGGTTAAGCACGGAAGAAAGGGAGGTAATAAAAATGACGGGTAAAAGTGAAGTAAGCCACGAAAAAGCAAAGGCAATCCATAAGGTTTTTAGCCATGAAATATCGCGTAAGCGTTTTAAGCCTTTTTTTGTAGGAATGACGGGGAATGTATAGCCTAATCCCAATATGCCGACAGGAACAAATACCAGATATGTTTTGAAAGGCATAAAAAACAATTCTGTTACTAATGAAACTGATGCTAATGCAATCAATATATAATAAAGCGTTTTATTTTGGCTCATCCAGTTGTTGCGCTCTTCCATGTTCTCATTTGCAATAAGAAACCTGCGCTTATTTATCCGGTGAAAGCAATAAAACAAAAGTGTTGCACTGAAGGCAAGGGTGTTTACATAGATGCTGCCATTGTTGCCATATAAAAGCAGGGCTGTTTTGGCTGTATAGGCAAGTATGCAGCAGGAAATAAACAGGTTGGAATAGAGAAAAAAACGCACCCCTTGGTTAAACAAGCGGGACACTTTCATATATCAGTTATTATTAACGATTATATAATGCACCACTGTGCCTACTGCCACGCCTATAGCGCCCCACAAAAGCGCTTTAGAAGAACGTTTCCGGCGGGCCACCATGGAATAACCGTAAAGATACCCGTCATGATGCACGTTTTCGAGGCTGCGGACACTATGGTGGCGAATCTTTACATACTTGAAGGACATAAATCCGGCAAAAATAAATGGGGGTGCAAGGGCAAAAAAGGAGCCTACAATACCGGCACCCGCACCTACCGCAAAGGCTGCCGCCGATGTTCCGAAAGCATGAAAACCGCGCTGGGCATCCTGTTCCCCTTCAATAAAGCGGCGGGCTTCATCCACAGTCATATCGTTCCCTATGAGGGTGTCATAATTGTAAAAAATTTCTTTTTTGCCATTGCAGCCAAAGGTTATTTGAAACAGGTCATCTTTATCTACTTCCAGTTTTTTATGCTTTTTAGAATTAGGTTTTAGCATTTCGACAGCATAGCCTACCGTGTCTGTTATATGGGTTATTACTATTTTGCCATCGTCTAATAAAAGCGTATCGGGGATAGCGCATTCAGGCATAGTAAGCCTGTTTTGCGCTGCTGCGGAGGTGAAAAGTGCGAAGCTGAAAACTGCAAGTATAAAATATCTGAACTTCATTCTTAATTTAAAAGGAGGTAAAGATAGTTAGTATTATAAGGCAACAACATTTCAGGAAAAAATGTGAAACGACAGTTTCACAAAATAGCTGATGAAAATAATGCTTAACACAAGGCAGGAACTTAGGGTGAAGAATTTAGGTTTTACAACTTTTTTATTAAAGATATAGACCGCAACAATACCTAAAAACAACAGGCATGGAATAAGGGGAGGATACATTTTAAAGCTATCGGTAAACTGACCCTGAAGCAATAACAGAAAAGCCCGCTGAAAACCGCAAAAAGGGCAATCGATACCAAATAAAAGCTTAAACGTACAAGGAAGAAGATGGTTATTTAACCAATGAAACATGGGTTAAAAGCGATAAGACTATTATTGATTCCAGCCTGTATTGCCAAAATGCGAAAATAAAATTGTTCCCACCATAATGTAATACAGTAATGCAATTATAAGCCATACCGCGGTAAGGCAAATGCCTATGATGGACATGGTAAACCCGGCGTTCAAATTTTTCCAGCCATCGTACATGTCAGGATTTTCCTTGTAAAGCCTTCTCCCCTGGCCGGAAAGCGCCAACCCAATAATGCCTAATACAAGGCCAACACCATAACAACATACAGCACTGAACACAACTGAAATTATTCCTAAAACTAATACTGCGGTGGCATTGGGCAATTGTGGTTTTTGTTCCATGATTGGGTTTTATTATATGCCGCAAATGTACTATTATTTATTAGCCGATAACCGACCGATAATAGCTAACAGTATTTTTACGGGTAATTTAACGGCTTTAATTCGGTAAAGGATTTAACCGTAAAAAAACGTTGTTTCTTTTTATGCATATATGAAATGAGCGCGGCGCCTTCAAATGAGCGAACATGTTTTGGTTTTTCTCCTGTTGTGTCTTGTTTTTGATACCCTCTCATTCTCGCGTTATTGTGCTGTTCGCTCAGGAGTATAGAATACTTTACTTTATGTGTAAGTGAATCGATGGATTTCATATATTGCCCCTTCGGGCTGAATGCATCAATGGGATATGCATTTCCATTAATCCATACGGTATCGGGAACCGATTCATGAGAACTTGTTTCAAGCTCTATAAAGTAATTTATCCCGAAATGTCCCGCAACTCCGCCTGCCCATGGCTGCCGTGTAGCTTTTATTACTGTGAAGGTTTGCGCCGACACCATCCCCATGCAAATAAATAGCAAAATGATAACGCAAAGCCCTGTTTTAATATATTTCATTTGTACGATGTATATGCAAATCAATTTACCCTTTAGACGAATTTATACCCGAAAGTTTATATTCCCCTGCTTCAAAAGCATAAAAAAGATTAATCACAAGGGCTTTCCCTTGTAGTGGGCATTTATAACTTATCAGCAGCAATCCCCGCTCCTTAATAACGGTAAAATTCTGAAAGAACACCTTATAGTCATCCAGGTGCCCGCCGGAATCAATGCTTTTAAAAATATTTTCCGCTTCCTTACGCGACAAATCGCTCTTCAAAAGGGTAGAGGAGGAGTCGTAAAGTTTACGATATCGTTTATGTTTCAGGTCTTCAAAGAAACTATGTGATAAATCATTTATAAATGGAACCAGATTTGCACTGTCGATTGCTATACTTAAAGATTGAAGCGGGTTTTTGTTTCCGGATGCTGAGGTAAGACAAATGCTCGCCCCCGTGCCAAGTTTTTCAAAATCTCCCTTAATAATATACGCGCGTGTATATCTTTTATTCAGTTTGAAACCCACCCGAATGCTGGCAACCGTGTATGCTTTTAACCTTCCGACAAGGTGTCTTACATATTCATTGTAATCATCTAATACAGCTTGGGGCGAATGGGCTTTTAATGTTAGTGATGCAAAACTAAAAGCGGGCCTTAAATCACCGCCTTTCAATAAATAGGCAATATAGTTGGCTAAATAAGTATCGGCTGAATCTATTTGGAGGCTAATGAAGGTGGGTGTATTTAAGGAATAATTTTGAGCAGGCAAGCCATACAGCTGTTTTATTTCGGATGTATCGAAATAGGTGTTTGAATCAGCGGAAACCAGGTATTCCCAAGCTAAAGAATCGGTAAACGGACGAAGCTTTTCGTACCCAAAACGGATATCATTTTTTGAAGTGTACGTTTTATAGGTTATTTGTGCGGAGTCGAAAGAATCTGTTGTGTAAAAGATAGAATCCTGTTTTTTTTTCCGCAGGTTATTGCGCTTGTCCTCGTCTATGCTGTTATTGAAAAGCAACATGAAATTACATGCATCCGTCCATACGATTTTATAAACCCGGCATTCATGGGCTTTTAAATCAGCTTCAATCCAATATTCAAGCCCCCGGAAAACTACAATGCTGTCACTGAAATTACCTTTTATGAAAGTGCCGCCGGTAAAACGGGCACAATCAGTTATGGCGGGTTGACCCTTTGCAAGTCCAAGCGATAAAAAAAACAATAAATATGCAACTAACCCTCTGCGCATTTAATAATGAATATTGCTGCTAAATTACAGGATTTAAGGATTCTTAACAACAACAAGTTAGAATCCCTATTAAATTTGCAACCATTCAGCCGAATTTTGAACAAGCTATTTATAACTCTTCTTTTGTGTTTTACCGCTTTAACGGGCAGGCTTTATGCCCAGCCGGATAATATTACAGTACATGGTAAAGCAGTTAATACCCAAGGAATGGGCGGGCTATACCAGGTAATTGTAATAAACCAGCGCACATCGACAGGTCTGCTGGCCGACCCAAACGGACATTTTACCATTAATGCCCTGAAGACGGATACTATTTTGGTTAGTGCATCAGGCTATGGTGTAAAGAAAATCTGTTTCCGGGATTCTTTGCTGCAAAGAGAGTATAACGTAAAAATAGTACTTGACAGTATTCATTACAGCCTTGCCGAAGTAAAGGTGTATCCTACCAAAAACCTTCGGGAGATTGAAGATGAACGACATAAATTGGGTGATATTCCAAAAACCGACAAATTTCAGGACATTAATGCGCTTAGCTCGCCAATCGAGTATTTATATGAACGATTCAGCAGGCTGGAACAATCAAAGCGGAAGGTGGCCAAGTTGGAAGATGAAGAAGCACGCAGACAGGTATTGAAAGACCTGTTCCATGTGTATATACGGCATGATATTATTAATCTTACCGATGCGGAATTCGAAAACTTTATCGATTACTGCAATTTCACCGATAATTTTATTAAAACGGCTACTGATTATGACCTTGTAATGGCCATAAAAACGCGATACGAACAATTCGAAAGCGCGCATGATTATGTGTCGCCATTCAAAAAACAGTAACAGCCGTTTTTTGAATCAATATAATACTTGCATGTCTTTTTATCTTGAATTTCCATTCTGATAATAAAATATTTAATAATTACTCTGAAATTTATTTTTTGGCTTTCAATCAGTTAAGCCCAAACTGTGTTTTAACAGGTTTTTCGGTGATATAAATCATGCGAAAAGGTCCCATGCAGATATACTATTGCATAAAAAATCAGGTATATAATGTCTCGTTTGTCCGAACAATTAACAGCAGAAATTGAAAAAATCCTTCCCGAATTAAGAAAGGACCTTCAAATGGAATTATACAGAACCATTGGATATGTTCCCAAGCAGGCATTTTATTCCGATAACCGGGTTTTCGGAGCATTCTATAATGAAGCAGGCAAATACCTTTCATTAGTTGGGCATAATGAGGCAGAAGTTGAAAAGTTTTGCGCCGGCGAATTTCATTTTGATGACGAAAACCGGAAAAAAATTCAAAAGATAGCTACACTGGCTCTGGTGCAGCTTGCAATGTGGTAGAAACGGCTTATCCTTCCCTCCCCTTACCACAATAAGCTTACTGCTTATAACGTAATTTCATAAAAACTTATATTTGCAGTAATATGAAACTAAGATTTCAACCATTAATAGTAGCTGTAGGGATTTTTCTTCTTTTAAATTCATTCTGTTTTACAGATGAAAATAACCTTTTTTTTTCAATTGTTAAAAAGGGTGGATTACGTTTTTATAAACCGTCAAGTACCAAAGAGGTTGCCCTTATACATAATGATGAACTGAATTATCAATATGCAATCAAGGATACTTTAAATAACATGGAAATCCGTTATTTGGTTTATCCTTTGCAGGAAATGGTTAATCATTACAATGGCCCGCATGCCGATACCGGTATTGAACGCATAGACCCTAACTTTATGCATACCAATCTATTATTGGCATATGCATATAGGGTTCAGGGCAAAGAAATGAGTATGGATGTTAATATGCCTGAGATTAATGAAATAAGCCATGCTGCTATCGACAAGGCATTTCATGCTGACTGGGGGGCTTACGTAAACATTCAACCATGCGATGAATTTGCGCAGAAATATAAATACTGCACCATATGGGCGATTCATAAAGATGACCTTGCTGATGCCTTTATAATCTACTTATATGATGATAAAGATGCTTTCCTTTTACAAAAACCTTTTGAGGCAGGTGCGGATGCGGAGTTCAGCACTTTAGTTTTCCAGAGATATTAAAAAATCTATTGCTTGAATTTGGCCGTATGGGCCAGGCTTCTGAAAGAATCCATGTTTTTATCGAAATCGGAAGTGGCTATACCCAATATCAGTATAGCTTTCTTACCATCCACTAAGGTTAACCGATACAACACAGCCTTCTTATTATCGACTTTTGCATTTATTTCCACCTCCATAGCATTCAGGTACCCTATTTGTACCTGTGTTTCTTTTTTCGTTTTTGGTTCCGTTATTCCATATTGCCGGTAAGAACTTAAAATGGCTTTAGCAATGGTTTCATCGCCCACCGTATAATCTGATGTAAAAGGCAAAACAGATACTATCGATTCGCCGGCATATTTATCAGCCATAATTCCATTTCCTGAATAGATATAAAAGTCATTTTTACATTTGGCAAATCGGTAGAGCGAATTAGTATCATTCAGGTTAAAGAATGTTCCTGCCAACGGGTCTATCTGCATATTTTTTTTATAGATAACCGACAACAGCGCGGTTTTTAATTGCCGTTCATCAGTATCCCCGTTTGCAGGGCAAGCGGCCACCACCATCACCGAAAATGAAGAATCGCCAAAGACAAGAAAATAAGATTTGCCGCCCGAATTATTTTGCAGCGCGGCATATTTTGCTGCAAATCCTGAAACAGTAGTTTTTTTATACTCCTGTACTTCGCTGCCTCCATTTTCAAGCGATTCGCGGGTAAAGCTCTGGGCGTATTTAATGTAATTGCTATTGAAAGGGTCATATACTTTTATAAAAATATCTTTACTTTTTTCAAGCCCTTTAAAATTTTTTGAAAGTTTGAAGCCAGCAGGCGCAGCCATAAAAACCCGCGTACCGGGAATATTTACGGGTGTATTTTGGGCAGATGTAATACTAACGCCAGCTATCGGTATAAGCGCTGTTAATAGTGTACTTATGAAGGATTTCATTAATATAAAAACTAAAATAAAGAGTTGCAATATAGCCTATTATAGGGAAAGCAGCGATGCCTAATTAAAAGGAATATCATGGCGTGGGATTATTAATTTTCTTACTTTGGCTCTGTTATTCAAATTTTATATGGGAAAGAAGATAATGTTGTTAGGCTCCGGAGAATTAGGGCGGGAATTGGTGATTTCGTTGCAACGGTTGGGCCAATATGTAATTGCGGTAGATAGTTATCAGGGGGCTCCTGCCATGCAGGTTTCCCAGGAATATGAAGTAATAAATATGCTGGATGGCTCCGCCCTCGACCAAATTGTGGCGAAACATAAGCCCGATATTATAGTTCCTGAGATTGAAGCCATACGCACTGAGCGGTTTTATGATTATGAAAAAAATGGCATTACGGTTGTTCCAAGCGCCAGCGCGGCAAACTATACCATGAATCGTAAAGAAATAAGGAACCTGGCGGCAGAGGTGCTGAAAGTAAGAACAGCCAAATACAGCTATGCAAAAAATGCAACTGAGTTTGCCTCGGCTGTTGAAAAAATTGGTATCCCGTGTGTAGTGAAGCCTTTAATGAGCAGCAGCGGCAAAGGACAAAGTATAGTGAAAACGAAAGACGATATTGAAAAAGCCTGGAAATATGCAATGGAAGGCAGCCGTGGCGATTATGCTGAAGTAATAGTGGAGGAGTTTATAAAATTCCATTCCGAAATTACCCTGCTTACTGTAACACAAAAAAATGGCAAAACCTTATTTTGCCCGCCAATAGGGCACAGGCAGGAAAGAGGCGATTACAGGGAAAGCTGGCAGCCTTGCCTTATAAAAGATTCCGACTTGGAGGAAGCTCAAATGATGGCCGATAAAGTTACAAAAGCCCTTACCGGGGCAGGTATTTGGGGGGTAGAGTTTTTTCTGACAGAAAACGGGGTTTATTTTTCCGAACTATCGCCACGACCACACGATACGGGTATGGTTACATTGGCAGCTACCCAAAACCTGAATGAATTCGAGTTGCACGCCCGTGCCATATTAGGGCTTCCTATTCCTGAAGTTAAACTGGAAAGGGTAGGGGCTTCAGCAGTTATATTGGCCGACGAAAATGGCCGCGCTCCTATTTATTCAGGAGTTAAGGATGTATTGAAAGAACCGCGAACAGACATACGCATATTTAATAAGCCAACCACCCGCCCATACAGAAGAATGGCAGTAGTATTGGTCTACGACAAAATGGGTGCAGATATAAACGCCGTGAAGGAAAAAGCAATTATGCTTTCAAAGTTGGTAGCTGTAGAGCCCACCGAACCAATGTAAGCTATCGGATATTTACGCTGTCGGGCATATTGAAAAGCTCATGCCCGGGAGGAACATTAACCGGCAAGAAATAGCGCATAGCTTTCGGAGAAGCATTCACGCTTCCCGGAATCCATTTAGGCATGGTTCTGATACAACTTATTACAGCAGAATCCCAACCCGGAGATGGAACTCCGTTTTCAATTTTTACACGGTCTATTTTTCCATCATTTTCAACATAAAATGAAAAATAAATAGAACCGGATATATCACGTTTCCATAATGAATCAGGAGTCTGTATATGCATAAACAGATAGTTCTGTAATGAATCTGTACCGCCGGGAAAGGTAGGTTCCATCGTACCCATTACAGCCGGCTTTTGAGCTTGCGGAGCCTGAACTACCTGTGTTGTTTTACTGGGAGGAGGTGTGTCGTTATAAGCAAATTGCTGTGCCGAAACTTTCTGTGTGTGTGTCAGGAATGCTGAAAACAGCACCAACAACGAGCAGGATAGGCCAACCTTCTTTTTTTTCATATCACAAAATTAAGCCATTTATACCCGTTACCGATAAAGTAAAAATGTTTTATATACACATCAAACTGTTGATAAGGGTTACCTGCACTATATACGAACATAGGGTAACAATGTTTCCATAATTAGAACATAAAATTATATTTTGCGTTATGAATACTAAATGACTATATAACACAGTTATTAATAAAAAACGAAAACATGCACAAATCGACCGCACTAGTTATAACCTTTAAAATTCAACACTATGAGTGGGTACAAAACAGGCGGCGACTGGACAGACGTTACCAGCATTGCACGCAATGAAGTAGTCTTCGAAGGAAGACACAAAGCTTACGGAGCTTATTATATCCGCAAACGTTATCCGAATGCTCTTTATCTTTCATTTTTATCGGCGCTTACCATTGTGGCTTTATGCGCGGGTGTTTCATTTGCATTAAGAAACATTGACAAGGTAATTCCAAAACCGGACAATGGGTTGAAAATAAACCCGAGGATTATCGACATTCACAAGGAGATTATTTTGCCGCCACCGGTGCAACATGCGACTAAACCTCCGAAATCGAATCCTAACATTCATTTAATCCCATTAATTACACAACACACTCCATTGGACAGTGCACCCAAGCCTATTGTGGATGACAACCCGCACATTACCGTGCCCGGGGGTACACCTGATGGAGACCCTACCATAATTACGCCCCCTAATCCGGGAACTGGCGGAACTCCACCTATTGAACAGCCGGGGAAGATATTTACCTGGGTAGGCGAAATGCCTAAATTTCCCGGCGGGAATGTAGAAAGTTACATAGGTGGAAAACTACAGTATTCGGCAAGGGACATAGAATTAGGTATACAAGGCACAGTAGTCGCTTCCTTTGTAGTAGAAAAGGATGGCTCGATAAGCAATGTTACACTGCTAAAGGGTATTAACGGCGGACCGGATTTGAACCAGGAAGCTTTAAGGGTGCTTTCTGAAATGCCTAAATGGACACCCGGCAAACAGGATGGGCATCCGGTAAGGGTACAATTCAATATACCTATACAATTCAGAATTCATTAGTAAACCCAATAAATGAAAAAGCCTCCGGATATTATCCGGAGGCTTTTTTTATTTCAAAAAGAACTACTTACTTAGGGCTGCCCATTGAAGTATCGCTGGCACTTGGTGCCGGCATACTGGCTGAAAGCTCTTTCTGAAGTTCATCCAAGCTTACTTGCTTATAATCGGAAGGAATAGTGAATAGGCTATCAGCCAAACTCTTCTTCTCAACTGTTTTTACAGAAAAAACAAGGTTTAAACCTGACATGCTAACGCTGAATTCCATAGGCATTCCTTTTAAGCCTTTAAATTGGCCTTGCGGGTCAGCATACGGTAAGTCAGTTGTATAATAAACATCGCTGATGGAGGTACCTTGTTTAGCAACATTCATGGTAATTCTTGCTTTCTTGCAATTGTATCCGGCAATCTGTTTGCTGGAATCGATATATTCAATTTTAGGAATATTGGCAGCTTCCGCTTTTTTCATACTGTCGTTACGCTTTACAGCATATTTATGGCCAAACATGGAAATAAGCATAATAGGGTCATCCGGTTTTTTACTGTCGGCAATTACAATATTTGCATTACCTGCCATCGCTTCTTCGGTACGGGAAAGGTCTCCTTTAATATAGGTATTCATTACCATAGATGCCAGCATATTGCTGACTTCGGGCGGTAAACCTGCGCCGGCTTTAACTTCATAGGTAAGCACTCCTTCAAAATTGGAAGAAGATGCGGACGATGAAGAGTTTTTACAACTGGAATAAATAAGAGAACTCGCTACAATAGCAGTAAGTGATAAGAATGCGAATGTTTTTTTCATTTTAATTTTAATATTGGGCGGCGAAGGTATATAAATATCTTCATTTTTGGGCGAAAAATCGCTTTTCAACCTGAAACAAGCAGTTGATATTTTTTAAAAAATAGCCGAATAAACTTGCTTCCCTGTTTCAAAAACCCTGCTTTTCGGGTTGTACTTATCCACAAATCAATGTTGAATAGTCAGCAAAAAACATAAAAAAAGTGGATTTTATAAGATGCTTTTAAAATCTTTGAAGCCGCTACTGAAAAGCCTTTCAAATGATTTTCCGATTTTATGTTCATACGGTTATCAACATAGCATGTTGAATAAGTGGGTTGTTCTTTTCCTTGGTATACATAAAAATGGGAGATAAATTCGTGCAAATTCAAATAAAACATGAGAAAGGAAAGAGTGTACACAATAATCGGGGGAACGATATTAGCCGCGATATTATTATCAGGCAATTGTTTTGGCACCAATAAGCATATCATCGTAAAACTGAAAGGAAATGTTCTTTATGCCGGACATAAAGTTAAAAAAGAACAGGATAAAACAATGGCTGCTCCTGCAGTTGCGGTGGAACTACCTAAGAAGGTATCGACGCCTCAAAAGCCTTTGCTGAAAGTCCATAAAAATGAAGTTGTGGCTATTGCCGCTCAACCTGAAGTGAAAAAAGCAACCCGAAGAATAGCTGTACCTCCGCCTGTTGCATGCAAGGTAAATATTCAGGAAAGAATGGAGAATATACATTCACAAATATTTGAAATGTTTCCGGGTACGTACCTTGATTCGGTCAGTTTTGTAAATCAATTATTGAGTGATTCTATACGTGCAGAACTGGCTAGAACAAATTCAGGCGATAAAGAAGAATACTTAAAGGGTTGTTTGGTTAGTAGTATTCAGGATAGTATTACCCTGGCAAGACTGAACAAAATATCTTCGGAAGAATCATCGGGTAAATATAATTGGGACGGAGTGCTTATTGCACATTGCAAAGATGCCTCCAATTCATCGAATGTAGATTCGGTTGTAATGGATGTATTTTCAGGAAGCACCCTTATGGCTTCCGCTTCATCCGATAAAACAGGCACCATTCAATGCCAGGGAATTCCGGAAGGCAACTATTATGTGGTTTTTTCCCGAAAAGCATATAATCCTTTTTCGTTAATGCGGGTTAAAGTATCTAACGCAGGCCAATCATATATTGATGTTCCTTTAGCTAAACAGGACGGTTATTTATTTGGCTTATTTGGTAAAAACGCCTGGCTGGTAGTAACAACTTTTATTATTCTGTTATTGGGAAGCATGATAGTTTCCGCCTATTACCTGGCCCGTTACAATGCCAAAAGGGCTTTACGCACAACCTGATAACTATATTTTATTCGGAATTTTAAAAAAATCCTGTCGAACCGACAGGATTTTTTTTGGAGATATTTTGCTGCTCATAAACTAAAATGGCCTTTTATGCGTTACTATTGCTGATAAAGCCTGTTGAACCGAAAGTTACATTGTTTGGAATTTTGAAACTGATAATTGTCAGCCTGCAATTGAAACGATTCAGCTAATTTTGAACCGAATCTTTAAACTATATGTATTTAAAAAATTACGAACGGAGAAATGAAAAATAAAACTACGCTGTTGTTTAGTTTGTTTATTGCATTTACCCTGATTTCAATAAAACCTAAAGCCCAAACCACTTGCGATTGCTGGAAAACCAGAGATGCCAGTTTTACTGAATATCCCTATACAGTAGATATTTCCGGGCCAACTCCGGTATCTCCCTACTACCGCAACGACGATGCGTATGGCAGCACTATACTTACACTTCCATTTAGTTTTTGCTTTTATGGAACCCCTGTCAATCAGATATATGTTGATATGAATGGGTTTGTTACCTGGGGCAATGGTGCCGCATCCATGTATGGTGGCTCCTCTTCGTATGAACCTCAAACATTACCGCTTCCGGCACCTGCATTTATTGCTCCTTTCTGGTCGGATGAAGACAGCCGTAACCTTACTGGGCCGGGAACGGGATTAGTTTGGTATAAGGTAACTCCCACTTACGTTATATTTCAATGGGATACGGTAAATTATTTCGGAACATCCAATTCTGCACAGGATAACTCTTTCCAGCTTATTATCAGCAACGGAACCGACCCTATTATTCCCAATGGCAACAATATCGAGTTTTGTTACGGGCAAATGACATGGTCGGCAGGCACTGCTCAAGGTGCTGTCGGCGGGTTTGGGTCTCCTAACAATCCGGGGTTAGCCGGAATAAATGAAGGAAATGGCACAGGCAATATTCAATATGGGCAATTTAACAGTGCCAATAATAGTTATGTTGGCCCCTATCCGCCTTCATCATCCTATGATGGTGTGTATTGGCTCGATAACAGGGAATTTTTCATGAATGGCTGCACAGGTAACGCTTCGCCATTTGAAATGAGCGGAGGCAGCGCCTGTGATACACTCAAAATTTGCGAGGGCGATACAATAAAAACATCTTATTGGTTTTATTCAGTTATTCCACATTCAACTGTTACAACAGTTTTGTCATCTGCCCCATCGGGTGTAAGTATAATTTACAATCAATCATATGGTTCGGAAGATAGTGTTGTTATCCAGATTATTGGCAATTCCACCAATACGGGCGTTCATACTATCAGCCTTTATTCTTTCGATAATGTAGCCCCACCTGATTCCCTGCTGACTACCTTTATAATTGATATCGAACCGGGTCCTGCGGTTACTATAAGCGCTGCACCGGATACTATTTGCTTAGGCAGCAGTTCTGTATTAACTGCCGGTGGCGGAATTACCTACTTGTGGAGCAACGGAGCCACCAATGCAAGCATTACAGTTACGCCTACAACTACTACCACCTATTCGGTTGCTATTGCTACAGCAAGTTGTACAAAAGATACAGAAGTAACAGTAGTTGTGGAACCTCCATTAAATCTTCAGGTTACCCCGCCGAATACTGGGGTATGCTCAGGCGATTCTATTGCATTAACAGCCTCCGGTGCAACAACGTATAGCTGGACTCCGAATACCGGACTAAATTGCTATACCTGCTCTAATCCGAATGCATCACCCACTGTTACTACGGTTTATACAATTACCGGAACTGCCAACGGCTGTTCTGCAACAATAACAGATACGGTAAAAAGTTATCCCACACCAACTGTAACTGTCACTGCATCTGCCGATACCATTTGTGTTGGCAGCCCCGATACACTTACCGCTTCGGGCGCTACTACATATACCTGGGCTCCTTCCACGGGCCTCAGTTGCACAAGTTGTGCCAATCCTGTGGCCACACCAAGCGTAAATACTACCTACACGGTTATTGGAAAAACAGCGAATAACTGCACTAATTCCGCTACAGTTTCGGTGCATGTATTTCCTTTGCCGGTTTTATCGGTAACCCCCAATCAGTCTGTTTGTCCGGGAAGTTCAGTAACGCTAATAGCATCAGGTGATGGAAGTAATTATACCTGGAACCCGGGAAATATAAGCGGACCTTCAATTTCGGTTACTCCTGCAATAACAACCATCTATACCGTTACCATGACATCGGGTTGCGGAACAGTTTCCGCCAATGTAACCGTGTATGTAAATCCACAACCTGTTCCTCTTATAGGTTCCGCATTAACCCAAGGATGCGCACCTTTATGTGTTCAATTTTATAACCGTTCCACTATATCCTCTACCCGAGTTAGCGGCTGGGCATGGGATTTTGGCAATGGTGATACCTCACTTATTGAAAACCCTCTTTACTGCTATCAGAACCCGGGTGTGTTTTCCGTGAAACTTACAGTTACCTCTGATAGCGGTTGCAGCGCAACCCTTGTAACGAATAACTACATAACGGTTTATAGCCATCCTAATCCGGCATTCAATATGTCGCCTAATCCGGCCAGTATGCTGCAACCAACCATTCAGTTCACCGATAATTCAACGGATGCCTATGGCATAGCCGCTTGGAACTGGAGTTTTGGCGATGCTACCGATTCAACCGCTTATACCCAAAATGCAAGCCACACGTATCAGGATACAGGCACCTATTGTGCCGAATTGGTAGTTACCAATATTCATGGTTGTGTGGATTCAACGAACAACTGCATAGCAATTAACCCAATTTATGCCTTGTATATTCCGTCCGGTTTTACACCAAACGGAAATGGGCGCAATGATATTTTCCAACCCAAAGGCAATGATATAAAGTCTTTTGAAATGTACATCTTCGACCGCTGGGGAATGCAATTATTCCACAGCACGGATATAAACAACGGTTGGAACGGTGCTGTAAACGGAAGTGGCACTATTTGCCAGGAAGATACTTATGTGTATCTGATTACCGTTTATGACAGTAAGAATATCAAGCATTCATACACTGGAAGTGTTAATTTGATTAAGTAAGCCTTTTACTTTAGCCCCAACCCCCTAAAGGCGTATAAAACGGCTAAGAGCCGGACTGGCAATAAGTCGGATGCCCGACAGGCAAGCAATTAAAAATTACGGAAATAACGGCATAAAACGGCTATGGAATTTGGGCACTGATTGCAAATCAGCGCCTATTGGGGTTTTGCAGTCGAATCCGGGTTTTTGTTTTTTTCATTGAGCCATTTTTTATACCATTTTTTATGTTTATACCATGCAATAGAAGAGTCGGGCTTATGCTTCAGACTTTGGAACGAATACATCATTGGTGTCGAGCTACTCTTTCCGGTAGTACTGCCATATACTGTAGACTTATCTACCAGTAAAAAGGTACTATCGCTAGTTATTAATCCTTTGAAATTAACAACTTCGGCAAACTCTCCGCCATTCATAGATAAATCCTGAACGTAAATACTATCATTCTTTATCCTATAACACCCCCAGCCTTCATATCTGTAACCGGCAAATTGTATTTTATGCTTAATAATTGAATAACACGTATCTTGGCTAATATCGAGAAAAAGAGAGGCATAGATAGTGCCATCTGTATATAAAAAAATACACCTGCTAATATAAGGGGAGAATAAATTCGGATTTGATAATAGGTAGCATCCCTTCATTTTCAATTTTGTGGATTCCTTTAATAGGGGTTTGTCCTTGTATAATCTAAATTCATTGATATTACTAACTGTATTCAATCCCTTTCTTTCATGCAAAACCTCCAAGGTAATTAGTCCAAGAAATAATGCAAATCCTACCCAGCTTAAACCCATAGAATTTAATTTATACTAAATGGATAATATGTTTCATTATATAGATCCCTGTGTGATGCAAAAATTGGTTGATTGAAAAATAAGTAAGAAATGCCATGCCACAGGTTTGGCAGCTATAAACGAGAATGTATTTCGGTTTCTTCTTGTTCACTGTGTTATACAAATATACAATGTTTGTAAAAAGTAAGCACAGGTTACCGATTATTTGGGCACTGATTGCAAATCAGCGCCTACGGGGGGTAAGTATCCCAATCAAAAATCCCTTCATAGGCAAATATAAATTATATTTTTTGCACAGTGGGTTTTGCCAGTCATTGACTTTATGGTAAGTTGCTTTTCGATAAAGCAATTTTGCAACTATGACTGAAAAGAAATCATTTATACTGTATAATGACCTGGTAACTGTTGTAGAAAAGCTTCCAGATGAAAAGGCGGGGCAGTCGGCCTCCGACCCGATATAAGCCGTTATTTCTGCTCCATAGGAGCAACCTGTTTGTAGCTGTTATTTTATGTATGTAATTACTAACTCCGTCAGGAGTGGCCTGTTTGATTAACAGGTCGCACCTACGGTGCTTACTATTTTGTTTGGTTTAGGTATTCTACAAACAGGCAACCCCTACGGGGTAAAATAAGGTGATATAAGCCATTATTTTTGGTCCGAGCCGGACAGGTAATTATTTGGCAGTCGGCTCGCTGCACTTTTTCACATCACACCGTGCATAAATACATGTATACATATATTACATTGCCTTGCTTACTTTATAATTTTGGTGGATTATAAATCAATGCTGAATGGTTAATTGTAAATGCTAAATGAAAATCATTTACAATTCACCATCTGCAATTTAGAATTCATTAGATGCCCAAGCGTTATAAAAAACCTGCTGAAGAAGCGAAAACAGAAATAGAGGATGTGCAACCCGAGCCTGCCAAAAAGGCAAAGGTTAAAACTGCGTCTGCGCCAAAGCAGGGGAAACCTTTATTTGCCGGCATAAAGGAAAGTTTAGACAAATGGAAAATAGCACCGTTAACAGGTTTGTTCCTGATATTGTTTTCCCTTTGCATTTTACTTGCGTTCACTTCATTTTTATTCACCTGGCAACAAGATAATGCAACCATCAGCAGCGCAGTCCGTCCCGAGAAAATGGCAAACTGGCTGGGGTTTGTCGGTGCCAAACTCTCCGATTTCTTTATTAATAGCGGTTTTGGAGTTGCTTCATTTGGCTTTACAATTATCTTTTTCCTTACAGGTGTAAAACTTTTAACCAACCGTTCCCTTCTGCCATTAGGCAAAACAATCCGCATCACACTCTTTCTTATCATTTGGGTTTCTGTTTGCCTTGGTTTCTTTTTCCATACCGACCATTTGTTCATGGGCGGCGAAGTCGGTTTGCTTTGCTCCGATAAGATGATAATGTTCATTGGCAGTTCAGGCACTATTATCGCATTGGCATTTTTAGGGTTGGTTTTCCTTGTTGTGAATAATTTACTGACTTTAAAATTCAAACCGAAAGAACCTAAAGCAGCGGAAGAAAAAATAGATCAGCAAAGCCCTGTTACCCCTGAACCGATGAATCCTGTTGAAGTCCCCAAGAATACCTTGATAGAATCTGAACCCAAGATAGAATCTTTCAATACGATTGAATTTGCTGTGGAAGCCCCTGCTTTAAAGGAAACAAAGAAAGAAGAGGTTAAAAAAGCGGATGCTGTGGAATTCCTGATTGAAAAGGCTCCTGAACCTGTTGTAGCCGATGAAACGGAAGAACTTCCAATTTCAAATTCACCATATGACCCCACCCAGGATTTATCTTCTTACCAGTTTCCGCCCATTAGTTTATTACCCGATTTTGGCAAAGATGAAGTGATTATTGATGCCGAAGAACTCACTGCCAATAAGGACCGCATCGTATCTACCCTTCGCCATTATGGCATTGAAATTAAAAAGATTAAAGCTACACCCGGCCCTACGGTTACTCTTTATGAAATTGTTCCGCAGGATGGCACGAGGATTTCCAAGATTAAAAACCTGGAAGATGATATTGCATTAAGCCTTTCTGCACTTGGCATACGTATTATAGCGCCTATGCCCGGTTTGGGAACGGTGGGTATTGAAGTTCCCAACCGTAACCCGGGAATTGTGTCCTTAAAAACTATTATCAATTCCGACCAATTCCAAAAATCAAATATGGAACTGCCGCTGGCATTGGGTAAAACTATTTCCGACACACCCTATGTAGTGGACCTTACTAAAATGCCTCACTTGCTTATGGCAGGTGCTACCGGGCAGGGCAAATCTGTCGGGTTGAATGCTATTATAGTTAGCATACTATATAAGAAACATCCATCACAGGTGAAGTTAGTATTGGTTGACCCGAAGCGTGTGGAGTTGTCTTTGTTTAATAAAATAGAACGCCACTTTCTTGCTAAACTGCCTGATGCGGAAGAAGCCATCATCACCGATACCAAGAAGGTGGTTAACACCCTCAACTCCCTTTGTATAGAGATGGAACAGCGTTTGGAATTATTGAAAGATGCGGGCGTGCGTAACATAAAAGAATACAATGAAAAGTTTGTTGCACGAAGGCTTAATCCGCAAAGCGGACATAAGTTTTTGCCCTATATAGTTGTCGTGATAGATGAGTTCGCCGATTTGATTATGACTGCAGGCAAAGAGGTGGAAACCCCCTTGCAACGCTTAGCACAGGTTGCCCGTGCAACCGGAATACACCTGATTATTGCTACCCAACGCCCGTCGGTAAATATTATTACGGGAACCATTAAAGCAAACTTTCCGGCGCGGATTGCATTTAAAGTTACATCGAAGATTGATTCCCGCACCATTCTTGATACGGGCGGAGCCGACCAGCTAATAGGTAAAGGCGATATGTTGATTTCCAATGGAAGTGATTTGGTGCGCCTGCAATGTGCATTAGTCGGTACGAAAGAGGTGGAAGAGATTTGCGAGTTTATCGGTTCACAACAGGGCTATGCCAGCGCATTCGGCCTACCGGAATATGTGGAAGAAGGTGGTGAAAGCAGCGGCGGTGAGATTTCAGCGGAAGATAAAGATGCGCTGTTTGACCAGTGCGCCCGTATTGTTGTAGAAACCCAACAAGGCTCTGCATCGCTGTTACAACGCCGTTTAAAGATTGGCTATAATAGGGCAGGGCGTATAGTTGACCAACTTCAATCTGCCGGAATAATAGGCCCTTTTGAAGGCAGCAAGGCCCGTGAAGTATTGATTAAAGACATGATGTCTTTGGAGCAGAAATTGAAGGACTTAAGTCCGGATAATTTTCAGGAATGAGTAGAAAGTGCAAAGTAGAAAGTGTAAAGTTTAAAAACACAGACTTTTTACTTTTTACTTTCTATTAAAGGAACTCCTTACACGTGCAGCGTTCCCTTCTTAGCTAATAATTCTTCCGGAGTTTCTTTGTTGTTTACGTCAACAATGCAGCAGTCAACAGGGCAAACGGATGCACATTGTGGCTCATCGTGGAAGCCTACACATTCGGTGCATTTGTCGCCTACAATATAATACCTGTCTAATTCTACCGGGTTTTGTGGGGCATCAGCATCTGTTTGAAGCCCGCTTTTGCTTTTGAAAGCACCTTTAAGGCTGGTTCCATCGGAAAAGCGCCATTCGTTGCCGCCTTCATAAATAGCATTATTGGGACATTCGGGTTCACAGGCCCCGCAATTGATACATTCGTCGGTTATTCTTAATGACATAGTTTCTTGGAATAAGAATACAAAAATAGGAAAAATTGTCGGAAGGCTGAAAACCTACAAAATATTAAGACCTTTAACTATACTATTCCCGAACATTTTTAGTTAAAGGTAACCTATATGAAAGCCTTATTCCCTATTTTATTAATTACAATGTTATTTGGTTGCAAACAACCCGCAAAACAGTATATTTTTGATAATAAGCCTTGGTTGCCTCCACTCACTGTTTATGCAACAACCAACGGTGATAAAATAGTCTTTCTCGACAACTTTTATACAGCATACTTAAATGCTTCAAGAGTAAGTACTGGAATTAAGAATAAGAATAACTTTTATATGCAGTTCGTTTGTGAATATTTTACTGAAAAGAAATACTGGAGGGACCTTGAAACATGGTTTCTATCTGTTACTGCGCCGGACACAGCAAGGCTTGCCGAGTATGCCTATACTTTAAAAGTGAAACAAGAAGAGATATTTGAATTAATTACATGTGCTTTGACAGATGCCGATAAAAACCTTAAAAATGACAGCATTACTATTTATATTAAACCATCAAATATCGAATCTAATAGGTATAATATGAAGCATATTGAAATTAATATTGACACAGCAATTACAAATTGGAAACAAAAAATTAAATTTTGTATTGCATGGAAATTTTATAATGCCTATTGTATGGGTAAGAGAATTAACTATTGTAATAACTTATTAGCTGATATAATAGAAACGGGGAGGGCAGCTTCGTTTGCCCATTTAGTTTGCCCGGATATTAAATATCCGTGGACTAAAGAGATTATTGTAAATGACGAGAGACATTTATGGCGCAAAATAAAACCAGATTTGCAATGGGTTGATTATATGAGAAGGCACGAAATCATGCAAGGTTCAAACTCCACTGATATTGATGCTTTAGGCTACCACATCGTCCAATCCGCCCTAAAGCACCACCCTGAATTAACTCCCGAACAATGGACTAATCTTGCCCCTGAGAAGATTTTAGAAATGAGTGATTATAAATAAATTTATACTTTTATCCCCATGAATATAAACAAACTCCCTCTCAAGCTATTTGCAGGCCTGATTATACTTTCATTTTTTGCGTCCTGCAATAGTGGCAACAAAGTCGTTTCTTCTTTCGGCAAAAGGAAATACACCAAAGGGTATTTTTTTAATGCTCCGCAAAGCAATAAAGTTGTAGCCAGGCAATCGAAATCAACTGCTGTGCAACCGGTAGCTGTTACTAAAAATACGCTACCTGAAAAAGCATTGCAGCCGACTATTATACAGCCAAGCATACAAGAAAAAGAATCTGTTAATATCAAACACTCTTCACAAAATAACACCTTAAAACACTCTCCAACCGATTTCCCTGATACCTTAAAAGAAAAGAAAGGAACTTCTTCAAATATCCATATATACGTAAACACCGATGCCAATAAAAGAAGCAAGCAGCTGGATGCGGATGCCGCCGCAAGTGCAGGCTTTATGTGGGGAATACTGGGCATTGCAACCGTTATTTTGGGCGTTGGCGTGGTATTCGGAGTTATTGGCCTAATCATGAGTTTAAAAGGCATAAAAAGCAAAGAAGAGCATAGTAAGGCTGTTATTGGCTTGTTGCTTAGCATACTTACCATAATAGGGTTTGTTGTTTTAGTGTTTTTGGCAATTAATGCCCTTGGCCATTCCGGTTAATAATGACGGAAGTCAGTCTCTGTTTCCATTTCATTTCTCTATATTTGTAGGGAATTAAGAATGATATAAATTAAGGTCTTGAAAAAACTATTTTTAGGTCTATTTGGTCTTATTGGGGTTTGTGCAACAACCTATTCCCAAACATGCAACTGCTACCTTAATGTTGACAGTACCTACCAAATTGTACCTATGCCATTGGGCCCGCACCCGGGCACTGCACCGCTTTACCAATGTGGCGATTGTTCAAGCGCGGCCATTCCGCTGCCTTTCAGTTTTTGCTTTTACGGAAAAAATTACGATACCGTTTATATAAACGCCAAAGGCTCTATTTCGTTCCAAAACCCCGTTTTTAATTTTACCAATGTGGGATTGCCTCAAGGAAGAGATACGTTAACGCTTGATGCCTTTTTGGCAGATGTATATGACAGCCTTACTCCCGGTGAAATTTATTACAAAATATCACCTACGCATCTTATTGTTCAGTGGAACACGGTAGGGTATCAAACGTTCGATTGTGATTTGTACGACAATTTTCAGGTTATCATTACTAACGGAGCGGATTCTATTTTACCTGCGGGAAATAATGTTTCCTATTGTTACTGGCTCATGAAATGGGCTACTGGAGATTCTTCGGGCGGGTCGGGTGGCTTTTTCGGAGTGCCTGCAAAAGTGGGGACAAGCGAAGGAGATGGCGTTCACTTTGCCCAATTCGGGGCATTCGACTATCATGGTTATACTTACTATGGGCCATTTGATACCAACAGTGAACTTTATTGGATTGACGATAAATCATTTACATTTAATACGTGCGTAACCGGAAACATAATTCCACCTGTTCTTGTTAATTCAGATTCCTGTTACGTAGATACCATTTGCGCAGGAGATACGTTGGTTTTTGGTACTACATTTTTATGCCCTCAGCAGGGGCAAACAGCTACTATAACTGAATCGGCCCCGGGCCTTTCTGTGGTTACAACAGATACTATAAGCGGCAATTCATTATACCATATTACAACACAAGTGGTTCCTGTATTGGCCGACACCGGAACCTATAAAATAACAGTCACTGCTACCGATAACAGTGTGCCTCCGTTAACTAATTATAAAAAATACAGAATAATTGTAAAGAACTGCGATACGGCAAAGAAAGATACCGGGTCTGGAATTAATAGGATAAGCAGCAACAATAATTTCAGCATTTACCCGAACCCCAATAAAGGCATATTCACAGTTTCAATGATTAAGTCTCTTGCAGGTATAACCGGAATCGAGATAGATAATTTGCTTGGAGAAGCAGTATACACTAATACATCTGCAATGAACTATACTCCATTAACAATTGATTTATCTTCACAACCCAAAGGAGTATATTTTATAAAAATATTCTCTGGCGGTGCAATGATGGGAGTAAATAAAGTAGTTATTCAATAAATGCCATATTTGTAAAATGAAATTAAATAAGTACGTCACTTTCAGTTCTTGCCTCTTAGCTCTTAGCTTACTTATTGGTTGCGCCAAAGAAGAAACCACCAATGTGCAGACTACGTCTAATGGTACCACGCAAAGTAATATTGCAGCCGATGATGTAACCCTGAACAATGAATTTGACCAGTTTGCCGACGAAGCCCTCCAGGTAATCAGTAACCGGAAGGTAAGTATTTACGGCGCAAGTATAGATACTTCCCAAATTACATTAGGTGTTATTACCATTTATTATTCGGGCAAAGAAGCGGATGGTACCAAATCACGCAGTGGTTCCGATTCCATCCACCTGAGCATGGTGGGCGGACACATTGTACCATGGGGAACACCGGGAACAACGGCAAGTATTACCCTTGGGTGCATTAACAGCCCCGGATATGAACTTACCTTTTTAAATGGCAATACATCCTTAAGGCTAAACGGAACCTGTACGCTCACCAATGTTTCCGGCGGGTATTACCAAAGCCTTGTAAGGGGCGATTCGCTGGTGGAAAACATACAAGGCTCTATGGAATTTACATTTAATGACAATGCGGCTTCTATTGTATATTATCCATTTAACGTAAACGAAACAAGGTCGTTCACCAAGCCCGACAGTATTAGCGCGACCACCCGCGGCAATGCTACCATGGAAGGCTACACGCAAGTAGCTAATTGGGGTGAAGACCGTTTTGGGAATACTTATTATGCCTGCATAGCAGCTAATGTGGTGCAAAATATTTCCATTGCAACATTATCCTATAATCCGTTAAGCGGAATGAAAAACATTGAAGGGATTTCAGAACCAATCCAGTGCACTTATGGAGTAAACAGTGCAGGCAATGCCGTTACCAGTGGCACGCCTTATGGGGTAGTTATCAATTGGTCGAATAATGGAGGAGTGGCTACGGCTGTGATTCCATATTACTATTGATAGTGAAAAATACCTTTATACAAGTAGGCTAATACCAAGTTTGCGGTATATTCGTATCCATAAGCGGATTGTAGTTTTGCGGCCTCAATAAATTCAATTAAATTTTAAAAAATGAAGAAACTATATCTGGTAATTTTATTTGTAATCGGAAGTCTGCTTTTAGCCATAGGTAATTTAAACGCCCAAAACGGAACCTTAAAAGGCAAGGTGGCCGACAGTGCCGGAACACCTGTGGAAGCCGCCTCTATATCAGTAGAAAATACTAAATTCATTACCCTAACTGACAACAAAGGGAATTATAAAATTGAAAATATTCCGGCAGGCACCTATTCCGTAGTGGTGCAAATAGTTGGTTATAACTCGGTGGAATTGCAGGCTGTTATAAAGGATAAGAAAACTGCCGAACTGAATTTTAATTTATTGCAAAAAGTAAATCAGCTTAAAAAGGTGGATGTAATCCGTCCGCTGATAAGTGCGCAGGGGATGGGCCACATGCCTGAATTGTACGACGGCGTAATATATTCCGGAATGAAAACGGAAATATTGGTGCTTGATAGCGTTGATGCCAACAAAGCGCAAAATAATCCGCGCGAAACATTGGGCCGTTTGCCCGGGTCCAACTATTCGGAAACCGAAGGCAGCGGTTTTCCTTCCAATGGAATTGGTTTTCGCGGCTTAATTCCTACTCAAAGTATTGAAATACAAACCCGCCAAAATGGCTATAACCTTTCAGGCGATGTGTATGGTTATCCCGAATCTTATTATTTACCACCCTTGGTGGCTGTAAGCCGCATCGAGCTTATAAATGGGGAGTCGTCATTGCAGTTTGGCCCACAGTTTGGCGGTGTTATCAATTATGTAATTAAAGACGGACCGCTCGACAGGCCCTGGTCCTTCGGCGTGGAGCAAACAGGTGCCAGCTATGATTTTATTAGTTCTGTTTTAACAGGTGGGGGCAGCTATAAAAAATGGCACTATTATGGTTTTGTGCAATATAAAGCTACAGAAGGTTGGAGGCCTAATTCGGATGTAACACAAGCCACCGCATTTGCAAAAGTGGAATACGATGCTTCCGACAAACTAACTTTCAGTTTGGAATATACTTTGCTCCGAAACCTGATTCACATGCCGGGCGGATTAACCGATGCCGAATTTGATGCCAACCCCGACCAGTCGTTTCGCAGCCGAAACTGGTTATCCAGCCCATGGAACCTGCTAACGTTTACAGGAAAATATAAAATATCAGATAAAACTATGTTGACCGAACAATCGGTGATGAACAGCAGCGCCCGTAATTTGGTATGGAAGAATGAAGACGGCGGACCTCAGCAGCCTGATACCATTACTCCGAGCCTCAGTTATGTTCCGCGCGAGGTGGAGCATGAAGGCTTTTTAAGCATTACCAATGAAGCCAGGTTAACTACCTTATGGCATATTGGCAATGTTAATTCCGCGCTGGCTACAGGTATTCGCTATTTTCAGGGAAGCATGACACGCGATGAAGGAGGCCCCGGCTCCACAGGAACTAATTACGATATGAACCTTTATGGAGGGATTTATGCAACCGCTTTAAACTTCACAACTACCAACGTAGCGCCTTTTATTGAAAATACTTTCCATTTTGGGAAACTTTCGGTTACCCCCGGATTCCGTTTCGAGTATATAAAATCTACCGCAGACGGATATAATTCCGATGGAGCAAACCCTTTGGTGGTAGATACTTTTCATGTATCTGTAGCCCGCACATGGCTCATTCCGCTGGGAGGCTTGGCACTGCAGTATAAAACAAGCGATTTCACCAATATTTATGGAAACATTGTACAGGCGTATGAACCTACTACCTATGAAAACCTTACGCCCATAGGCACTACCACCATTATTGACCCTAACCTTAAGGATGTGAACGGATGGAATTCCGATTTGGGATGGAGGGGAAAAGCAGGCCGCTTCATCAACTTTGATGTGGGTGGATTTTACATGGTGTTCAACCAGGAAATAGGCTTGGAAACCTTACGGGACCTGAATCCTCAAAAGAATGATTCAACCTATCAATACCGCACCAATGTGGGCGATGCTGTGCATAAAGGCATTGAAACCTATGTAGAGGTGCATGTGTTTAAAATCTTTTCACCCAACCCTAAAATTGGTGATTTGAGCTTTTTCAATTCCTATGCTTACGACCAGTCGCGCTATGTGAACGGCCCTTATACCGGGAATTATGAAGAACAGGCTCCTGTAAATATTGAAAGGGTTGGAATAAATTATTCCTATAAAAATTTCTCCACTACGGCTGTATACAGTTATACCAGCGTTTCGTATGCCGATGCCAATAACACCATATATGACCCGAGCGCCATTGTGGGTATTATTCCGGCATATACGGTGGTTGATTGGTCCTCCTCATATAAAATTAAAAACTACTCTTTAAAATTTGGAATCAGCAATGTTTTCAATGCTAAATATTTTAACTTACGTACAGATGAATATCCCGGCCCTGGCATTATTCCTGCCCCTGAGCGTAACTTTTATGTTGGACTAAGCGCTCAATTCTAATAGCTAAACAGATACAGGTTTTTCACTTTTCACTTTTCGCCTTTAACTGCGAAAGGTCCGGTTGTCCTGCATTTACCCATGCGGTGTACCAAAAACTGGCCACATCTATAGCTGAAGCCCTGAGTTGTCTTTCCACCATGCCATATAATGCTACGTTATATGCACCTATAAATTTTCTGGAGTATTGTCTCTTTCCATACTTATATCCTTGGTATTTTGTTCTTTCTGAAAAGTGCGTGGATACCTCTTTCTCTGTTTGTAATACTATTTGCGCCAATGGATAAGTCTGCTTTAAAATATACCATACTGTACCATCGGGGTCTTTCAGATAAAGTGCTCCTCCGTTAATATGGGGTAACGCATCTCCATAGGCCTCCGGTATGGCGGTTTCCCATAATCCGTGTATTCCCCATTGGTTAGTATATTGTCCGTTATAATTAGTTACCGTATGCAGCGGCACATGCGCATCGGCCACATAATGACCAATGGTTGCGGAGGCCCTCAATATCATGTGTAAATCCTTATTCTTAAAAGCGTCGGTCAGTTTATTTTCCCAATACATTATTTCCCAGGGCAGGGTGCCGTATTTGTTCAGGGTGTCCTCCGTATATTTCTTTACCGCATCTTTCCAATATTTGGGCAATACGGCAAACGGATTAGCTCCATAATGGTCAAGGTTAATATAGTGGTGCGGCCCTTCAGCGGAATCGACAAATTTCTTTTTGTCGGGGTCAACAGCGTGTTGGGTAATGTATTCTATATTCTTTTTGTAAAAAGAGGATAGGGGAGCAGGTACACCATAAACTGCCATGCGGTTAATCTTTTTGTGGGCATAAAATCCCCATGCAAAGGCATCGGGCGTGGCTAATAGAAGCAGGGAAAGAGCAAAAACAAGGGATAGTAAGTACCCGAGTTTTTTCATTATACTTTATGATGGATAATATAGTTGCCTTCCATAACCGGAACAACAGGGGCAAGGTCTCTTGTCAGGCAATATTTCACATCCTCGGCTAAATTCAGTTTTTCAAGGCGTTTAAAGTGTGAGGAATTCTCCATAAATCCTTGGATATCATTTTCAGCTTGCGCATATAGTACTTTAGATGCAAATGTAGAATCATAACTTGTTTCAAACATGTTTGTCTTGTCAAGTGTATGTGCAATGGCTCCCGCGCACAACGTGTCTTCCAGGTTAAAACGGTCTTTCCATCCGGCACAAAGTAAAATAATGTTCTTATGCTGATGCGAGAGCCATTCACAAAGCACGGTAAGGTTTACAAACGAACCGATAACAATGCGGTATGCCTCACGAGCAGCGCGGATAGCCTGGGTTCCGTTGGTGGTGGTAAATACTATTATTTTGCCTTTTAATTTCGGGTCTCTGTATTCGGATGGGGAATTGCCCAAGTCGAAACCTTCCACTTTTTGGGCCTGTCTTTCTGCTGCACAGAGAAAGCCCTTGCTTTGATAATTCCTTGCTTCAAGCACGGAGGCAACGGGCAAAATACGTTCCACGCCTGAATGCAACGCAGCACAAATGGACGATGTGGCGCGCAGCACGTCAATCACCACTACTATACTGTCTTCATGCGGATAAAGAGGAAAAGAGTGCGGCGAGAAGCACACTTCAATCGTATATTTTATGCCTTTTTCTTGCATTTGCTTTACTTGGCTGGTTGCGTATAAAAAGGAGTTTTAACTACAATAGCCTTAATAAGTTTATCGCGAATTTTGATATATATTTCCGAACCGGATTTAGAAAACTCAGTCTTTACATACCCCATACCAATTGCCATTTGCAACGATGGCGATTGCGTTCCGGAAGTAACAACGCCTTCAATATTTCCGTGGGCATCGGTTATCTCGTATCCATGGCGGGGAATTCCCTTTTCAATCATACGGAAGCCAACCAACTTGCGGGAAACGCCTCTTTGTTTTTGTTCTAAAAGGGCATCTGAATTTGTAAACTTCTTTGTGAATTTGGTAATCCATCCTAATCCGGCTTCAATTGGTGAAGTGGTATCGTCAATATCATTTCCGTATAAGCAGAATGCCATTTCCAAACGTAAGGTATCTCGGCAGCCCAATCCGGCAGCTTTTATGCCTTCCTCTTTTCCGGCTTCCATAATGGCGTCCCAGAATTTTACAGCATCAGCATTTTTGCAATAAATTTCAAAACCACCCGCACCTGTGTATCCTGTGCAGGAAATAATAACATCTTTCACACCGCAAAATTCACCTATTTCAAAATTGTAATAGGCTATTTTAGATAAATCAACAGGAGTAAGCTTTTGTAAAATGGATGTCGCCATAGGGCCCTGAACAGCCAATAATGAGTATTCTTCTGATACATTTTTCATTTCAGCTCCGGTGTCGTTGTGTGAGGCTATCCAGTTCCAATCTTTCTCAATATTGGAAGCATTCACCACGAGCAAATACTTTTCATCATTTATTTTATAAACGAGCAGGTCATCCACAATTCCTCCGGTATCATTAGGTAGGCAGGAATATTGCACCTTTCCGGGTGTAAGCACCGAAGCATCATTGCTGGTCACCTTTTGAATCAAATCCAATGCGCCTTTGCCGGAAATGAAAAATTCACCCATGTGGGAAACATCAAACATGCCCGCTTTGGTGCGGACGGTATTGTGTTCGTCGTTTAATCCGGTGTAGGATACAGGCATGTTATAGCCTGCAAACTCTACCATTTTAGCTCCTAATGAAATGTGTTTGTCTGTGAGTGCTGTTTGTTTCATTTAATTTCAAATATGTTATTAACTCCAAATACTTTGCGGGGTGTAAGGAAACCTTCCGCATAACGCGCACCAATGGCATGGCCCCATGCGCCGCATCTTTCAACTATAGTATCTATGAAATGGGGTTGAGAAAGCAATGTTTCCGGTTCTTTTGAATCTACTGAATGGAATTGGGAGCCGAATGCCTTTATGGCAGCCACTTTCGCATCCATTTCTTCGCTTATATCCACTACAAAGGATGGCTCATAGTTATAATGCTGCATAAAGTAAAACAACCTCGATGGCCTGAAGGGCTCTTGCTTTATACCATCCAGTTCGGTTTCAATCCTGCGCAATCCGGCATAAAACCAAGCCTCGGTAACCATTTCAGAGCACCGGCCATGGTCGGGGTGGCGGTCGAGTGGGGGATTGGTAATGATTATATCGGGTTGGTACTGCCTTATCTTTTGAATGAGTTTATGCCTGTTTTCATGAGTGTTTTCAAAGTAACCATCCATCAGGTGCAGGTTTTCACGAACAGATGCGCCGATAATTTTAGCCGCCGCTGCCGCCTCTTTCAGGCGTAGTTCATTCGTACCTCGTGTTCCCAACTGTCCCTCGGTAAGGTCTATCATACCTACCTTTTTACCTGCTTTAACAGCCTTAATAATAGTGCCTACGCATGATAATTCAACATCATCGGGGTGGGCAGCTATGGTAAGAATGTCTAATTTCATAAAAGTTGATAGTGGTCAGTGGCTAGTGATTAGTCGGAGACAAAAGTATGAAAATAAATTGCCATATACCGTAATACTTTCTATGATTGATAGTAGTGGGAAATTCCTTATTTTTACTTTTGACTTCATTTCTTAATATCCCCTATGAAAAAAATATTTATCCTTTCAGCCATAGCTTGTTCTTCTTTGCTGTTACCTCCTTTGTGCATTGCACAAAATAAATATGTGGACAGTTTAAAGGCGGATTTAAAGGTATCGCGGGCAGATACGAGCACGGTTATAGATTATTGGCTGCTCTCAAATTATTATTTTAATAAAAACTCCGATAGTACCCTGTTTTATGATAATGAGGCACGCGAAGCAGCTCTAAAGACAAAAAATGACAGATATATTTCAGGAACCTTATATCATCTTGGAGATTTTTATGCAAATAATGTAAATTTCGAGAAAGGATTGGAACTGTATTTTGAAGCCCTGAAGGTATGGGAGAGAATGCATGATACAGATAACATGGCATACGCCTGGGGTCGTATCGGTTCGATTTATGATGATTTAGAGGATTTAGACCTTGCAATCTATTATGAAAAAAAAGCAAATACAATAGACAGAAAGTACATTGTCAAAAACCCGGACTGGGTAATTGAAATGGATAACGGCATAGGATATGAATATACCTTGCTGAATATGCCGGATTCGGCATTGCCTTATTTTGAAGAGTCATATAACCTGATAAATAAGCAACATAAAGGATTTGATACCTCGGAATATACCCTCACCTTATGGGGTTTGGGAAAGGTTAATTACCAATTGGGTAATTTTTCAATAGCTATGCCTTATTATAAAAAAAGTATTGAATGTGCCGGAAATAATATAGTGGATGACCGTTTTCTTGATTTAGCCTTTTCGGGAATGGGGGAATTATTAAAGGCAATGGGAAATAAGGATTCAGCAGTTGCTTATTACTTAAAGGCGCTGAAAATTGAACGCGATCCAAAATTTAAATTGACTGATTACAGAAATCTTGCAGAACTATATCAAAATAGTGATGAACATCTTGCTTTTGATTATTTAATGAATGAGGTTAAATTAAGGGACAGTTTATATAAGGCAAATAATAAAAGGGAAGTAAAGAACATAACCTTAAATGAACAGGAACGGCAAAATACAATTGCTGAAAAACAAAAACAGGATAGTGAACAACGAAAAGAAAACATTCAATATGCCCTAATTGCGTTGGGACTCATACTTGCTATTATTCTATTCCTATTACTTAGCCGCAGCATTATTGCAAATGAAAGAATAATAAAGCTTTTAGGGGTATTGTCATTACTTATCGTTTTCGAGTTTTTAAATCTGGTGTTGCATCCGTTCCTACAAAGAATAACAAACAATACACCCTTATTAATGCTACTGGCTTTGGTTTCCATCGCAGCTATACTTGTGCCGTTGCATCACCGTATAGAAAAATGGGCAACCACACGCTTAGTTGAAAAGAACAAACAAATTAGGCTGGCATCTGCTAAGAAAACGATAGAGAAATTGGAGCATAAAAAACCTGAAACCTGAACACCACCAGCCAAATAAACCTTGTTGAATTTTGGGAGCGCCTACCCGAAAACGAACGCCTGATGGTGGATGTGTTGCGGCATATTATTTTGGAAAACCTGCCTGAAAACTGCAAAGAAAAATTTGCCTGGCATGTGCCTTGTTATTATGGCAAGCGAATGATATGTATCATTTGGCCTGCAGCAATCCCGCGCGGCGGAGGTAAAAAAGGGGTACTGCTTGGTTTTGCACAAGGAACTAAATTGAAAAACGAGAATGGGTATATAAAGAGTGGTAACAATAAAAAAATCTATTACAGGGTTATTCCATCGGTTGAGGATATTGATGAAAAGGATATTAAAATCCTATTGAAAGAAGCGATTGAAGTTGATAGGGAATTCA
>CAIWVW010000124.1 GCA_903916255.1 uncultured Bacteroidota bacterium | reverse complement strand
ACGTACCGTGTTAATTCATACTGCAAAAATCTTGATTCAAAAAATGGTTTCCCTATAAGTCAATGACTGCAATTTAAGGCTACAAACTACCAATTATCTATAAATTTCGTTGAACGGTTCCTTATGCAAGTTTAACTCTTTACAAAGGAGTATACGTATAGAGTGGATAGTGTTACATCTTACGGGGTAAATCTTACATTTATCGCACTTTACTAAACTTCTCAAAATAGTGTATATTTGCACTATGCAAGGCAAGAAAGGCAAAAAAATGGGGCTTACAGATGCCGAACTCGTAGAAAAGTACGAGAAAGGGGCTATACCCCTTCATAAGCACGTTAAAAAGCTATTGAGAAAGCCAAATAAACCAACCAAAAAGAAAGCCTAAAATATTTCTTTTTTTATTTGTTGGTACAATCAACTATATCATTACCTAAATTAATTACATTTGAGAAGGTGGTTCTGTGTAATTCAAAACATATTTGCAGCTATCTAAATGTTTCTTTATTAAACACCCAAGTTACCTGGAAAACATGCAAGTAATTCATTTTTAACAGTATTTAGCCAAAAAACATTATATTGCAAATCCATTTCATATCGCTTTTAAATTATACTAACAAATTCTAGAATTCATGAAAATAAAATATATCTTTAACCCTAACCAACCCTTGACCGTAAAATAACGTATTAGTAAATTTAAAAGGGATTATAAAAAACCCGCAAAATGGCACCCCATTGAAAAAAAGCAAGCATCTTACATTGAAACCGGTAATAAAATTAAGTAATAGCCTATTGCTGTTTTTTACTTTTATGTTTATTTTCCTTACAAGCAATTTATTCTCCCAGAGTTATTGGATGCAGAAAGGTGGTAGCCCATCAGCCGATGAAGGATACAGCATTTCTCTGGATGACAGTTCCAACACCTATACTACCGGGTATTTTACAGGCACATCAACATTCGGTTCATTCAATATTACCTGTACCGGGGTTTCAGATATTTTTGTAACTAAAACAAACAAAAACGGGGTTTATCAGTGGGCTGTAAAAGCGGGTGATGGCGGTTCAGATAGAGGGCTTGCCATAAAGACAGATAAAAACGGAAATAGTTATGTTACAGGCTATTACTATGGCACTGCTACCTTTGGCAGTCATACTATAACAAGTACAGGGTTACAGGATGTATTTGTAGCGAAATATGACCGCAATGGAAACGTACTTTGGGTTGCCAGTGCAGGCGGAACAGAATCTGATATAGGAAATGCGATTACCATAGATAATAACGGGAATCCGATTATTACCGGGCAATTTACAGGTGTGGCTACTTTCGGCACGTACACGCTGACTAGCACTGCCAATAACATAAATATTTTTACAGCGCAATTAAATAGCACAACAGGAGCATTTCAATGGGCCAAGGCTGGAACCGGACCACATACTGACCGTGGTCTTGGTGTGGCTTGCGACCCTGCCGGAAATGTTTACGTTACCGGACAGTTTACCGATACTGTCACCTTCGATAATGTGGAATATACGCCCATGTATAATGCCATTTTTCTGGTTAAATACAATAACTCTGGAACGCAACAATGGTTTACATCCGCAGGAGGCGGAACTTATAACATTGCCAACGCCATTGCAGTAGACAATAATTCAAATGTATATTTAACTGGCAATTTTACCGGAACTCTTACTTTTTTTGCGCAAAGCAACTTCACACTTACCAACATTTACCCCAACCGGATTTTTGTTGCAAAGTATAACTCAAGCGCTTCTCTTCAATGGGATGTTTCTGATGGGTCGGAGAACCCGGTAACCTCGAATAGTATAAGCTTGGACGGTTCGGGCAATGCATATATATTGGGCAATTTTGATTGTATTTTTAACAGTTATGCCGACCATTACGGGCAAGGCACCTTCAATTCCGTTGGGCAGTGGGATATTTTTGCAGCCGAATACAGCACCAGCGCAGGTGCATGGCAATGGAGCAGGCAAATAGGAGGCCAGGGCAATAACTATGGTTATTCATTGGCTGTAGATGCTGCCGCTGATATATTCACAGCCGGAAGTTTTGACAAGGATATGATTATTACATCGGCGCCGCCACCAAGTTTTATAGGATATAACGCTTCAGATATTGATTACTGTAATACCACCTATTGTTCAGACCCCGACTATGGGCATTTTGCTATGTTTAACACCACCGGCAACCTTGATATTTTTATTTCGAAGCCTTTTAATTTAAACCGCCAGCCTTACGACTTTTATTTGCGAAATGGCTCCGGATGCAACCGGCCCCAAGTAAGCGTTTGCATAAGTTCAAATTCCGCAGGCCCTTGTATGGATACTGTTCAATTTTGTTCAAGTGGCGTATTATATGCTATTCCGAATACATGTAATGCAGTAGGTCCAAACTATACTTATCTATGGTCAAATGGGTCAAGGGCAAATACTACAACTGTCAACAGTACCGGTTATTATTATGTTACTCAAACTTCAGCAGACGGCTGTTTTGTAAGTAAGGACACCATTTATGTCATTATTCATCCGCCTCCACCAGCCCCTTGCATATCTGATAATGTAGTAATAAATACCAATTCGACCAACCCGTTGCCTATACGCTTGTGCGACAAATCAGTGATACTTACTGGCTGTAATTATGGCAACGATTCTTCTTATTACTGGACTACGCCTGCCTCCGGCAAAATCGATTCATTGAAGATTACAGTAGGCCTTCACTCAGATAGTGGATACTATTGCTTTAATGTAGTCGACTCATTTGGGTGTACAAATAAAACCTGCGTTTGGGTAGCCATTGACAGTAATTTACCTAAAATAATTCCAAAACTAATTTGCCTAACCTGCAAACATGATACTGCCTATTTATGCAAGGGAAATAGTTTTACAATGTTTCCTTACGATTCGATTTCTAATCCGTCCGGTAATCCGGGCAAATGTATTCCGCTTGCATCGGGCACAACTAATAAATGGATGGTATTTCCGAATACTATTTCTTATCTTCCAATTACAGGCTGCCCTCCCGAAAATTATATGATACCGGCCGATTCCGGGTGGTACTCTATTACCGATTCAATTATCCGGCAAAATGTATGCGGAATAAATAAACTTGCCGTACATGATTCAGTGTATGTACGATTGTATCCGCTTCCACCACCTATTTCCTTAACAATAATTGGAAGTTCGCAACTATGCTCCGGAGATTCCGAATGGATTTCTGTTTCAGGGTATACTCCTTTCAAATGGTCGAACGGCAGTACAAAAGACAGTATTTATGTAGGCAATGGCGAGTATTCTGTTTCGGCGAGCGACACTAATAAATATGGCTGCATCTCCACAGGCAGCGCTTCTATCAATATAACAAAAGCAGTTATAGCCACCCCAACAATTACTATTGCCCCGTCAAATGGAATAATTTGCCCCGGTGATTCCGTCCAAATTATATGCAATGGAGGACCTTATCAAAACTATCAATGGTATGGACCCAGCGGCCCCATTATAGGTGATACAGGTATTATTTATGTTACAAGCCCCGGAAGTTATTATTGCTTTTCATCGGATTCTAATCCGTGCGGTTTAACAGCCCTATCCAATACGGTATTAATTGAATCCTACGCTACACCTTTTATTCAAACCCCAAATACTAATATTTGCCCCGGCGATTCCGTTTTAATTTCTGTTGTCGCTACAAATGATGCGATTATTACCTGGCTCCCTCCTTTTAGCGGCAGCTCGCCAACCCAGTATATCGATTCGGCAGGAACATATTCGGTAAGTATTACTTCATGCGGCATTACTACTATTTGCAATATTACAATTACGATGTCGCACCCGTTTGCAAAAATAAGCGCCTATCCTCATGCCCTATGTGCAGCTGGCGATTCCGTTTTACTTACTGCCGATAGTGGAATGGCTATTTATAAATGGACTCCCGGTAATAAATACGGAAAATCTATCGAGGTGAAAAATTCAGGCACTTATACATTAACAGCTACAGATGCTTTCGGATGTACAGCTACCTCTACTATCAATATTTCACCTCCACTGAAAGGCACTATTTCTTCTACTTTGAATAAAAACTGCACTGGCGACAGCAACACGGGCACAATAAGGGTTTCAGTAAGCGGAGGGAGCCATGATTATTCCTATTCATGGTCTCCCGCAGTTGGTAGCAGTGCAGTTGAAACGGGATTAAATGCGGGTTCTTATACCGTAACAGTTACAGATACGAATGGCTGTAAGATAATACTGAGCGACTCTATTCCGACTAACATTCTTCCTCAGTCTACTGCGGGTTTTATATTCTCTCCCGACACTATCAATCCGGGTCAGCCTGTAAGTTTTATTAATACCAGTTTAAATGCAACAAATTACTATTGGGCATTTGGTAACGGTCAATCATCTACCGATTCTTTCCCTACATATATATATTCGTCTGATGGAAGTTATACTGTCATACTTATTTCATACAATGCTTTTGGCTGTCCCGATACTGCCTATGGTAAAATTTATGTAACCGATGGAACTAATTTCCCCAATGTATTTACACCGAATGGAGACGGTGTAAATGATATATTTTATTTTGTAATCAAAGGCGCGACATGTCTGCATTGCGATATATACAACCGTTGGGGCGTACATATTTATGAATTAAATAGCATAGACCAAGGTTGGCCGGGAATAATCGAACAAACAGGAATGCCTGCATCTGATGGAGTGTATTATTACATTCTTGATTATTGCGACTGGGATCATCTTCACCATACTAAAGCCGGATTTATCCAGCTAATAAGAAACTAACAACTGTATCAGTTTCTTACAAGTTATTGCGAAATAATTTTCTGAGAAGTGATCCCGATGGGGCTCGAACCCATGACCCCAACATTAAAAGTGTTCGTTTTCAACCACTTTCAGCCAAAGTTAGCTGCATTTTGCTGCAAATAGCTGCATTTATCTGCAAATGGCTGCATAAATCGCACCCGAAATCGCACCCGAATTATGTACTTTATGAGATTCGTGTATATACGTTGATTACATGGTGTTTGAATCACATAATTCTATTTCCTTACTTTTACCCTGCTAAAAATATAGCTAGTAACAACTCATTTTAAATTAGGTGAAAAAAATTCTCCTGCCCTTACTCTTCACTCTTAGCTTCCCATTCTTAGTTTTAAAGGCTCAGGATCGCAAGATTATTGACTCCCTGCAAAACCAACTCAAACAGTTCGAAGCCTCTGAAAACGAAATTGGTAAAAATGCGAAGCCTTTAATGGATACTGTGAAGGCTGATATATTGTATAGTATAGCTTTACAATATTTGAGCAATCCCCACGATACTGGAATTTATTATACCAATCAGCTTTTAGCACTCTCTGAACAACTGGGTTACAAGAAAGGAATTGGGAATGCATATAATGCCATGGGGCTCATTAAAATGGCAACGAAAAACTTTTCTATCGCATTGGATTATTATCAAAAAGCGTTGAAGATTAGAAAAGAAATTGGGGATAAAACCGGCATGGCATGGACTTATAATAATATGGGGCTCATGTATGGAAATATGGGTGAAATAGAAGAATCTATAAAATGGCATACCCAATCATTAGGGATTAAGAAAGAATCCGGTGATAAACCCGGCATGGCATCTTCCTACGGGAAAATAGGGCACGACTATTTCAATTTAGGTAACTTTCCGGAGGCATTAAATAATTACCTGAATGCTTTAAAGATATGGGAAGAAGATAATAACACATACCAAATTGGAGGCGTTTATCGTGATATTGGCGACCTCTATTATGCGGCAGGTAATTATAAAGAGGCATTAACCAATTTCCGTAATGAATTGAGGATAGCAAACAAATTCGGCGAGGAAGGCCAAATTGCTTATGCCGAAATTAATTTGGGACGAATATTTTACAAGCAAGGCAATGATACAGCCGCTATTACCTATTTGCTTGCAGCGTTGAAAATATTTGAAGACTTAAAAAGCTTGAGTAACATTGCAGATATTCATTATTATCTAGGATTGGTGTATTTAGCATCGGGTAATTATCCGGCGGCATTAAATAATGCCGATTCCTCTTTGAAGGAATGGCAGGCCATTGGTGCTCCGACTCGTGTAGCGGCAGTAAATGTTGAAATTGGTTCCATTTATGAAAAACAAGGTAAGTTTCCGGATGCCTTGGTATCTGCTGCAAAGGGCCTTTCTTTAGCTAAACAAATAGGCGCTAAGGTTGAAATAAAAGATGCCTACAAATGCCTGGCTGATATTAATACAGAAATGCATGATTATAAATCAGCAAATGAAGATAATATTCAATACATAATTAACCTCGACAGCATCAACAGTAATGAAAACGCCAAGAAAATAGCAACACTTGAAATGAATTATGTCTTTAAAAAGAAGGAAGACTCTACGCAAGCCGATCAGGAAAAAAAAGACATTATTAAAACCGATGAAATAAATAGGAAAAGCATAATTACAGAAAGCACTATTGTTATATCTATACTCACCCTTCTTATGGCGGCTTTGTACATAAACAGGCAGCAATTGAAGCGTAAAAAAGATAAAATGCTTTTTGAAAAAAACCTTGAGTTATCGGAAAAAGAGAAAGACTTGCTGAAACTGGAAAAACAACAGATGGAAACAGAGTTAATTACTGCTAAAGCTACCCTCGATGGATATATTAAGAACCTCGTGGAGAAAAATGAATTACTTGAGCAATTCAAATTGGATGTAGAAAATTTAACAAGCCAAAAAGACAGGCAAATTGATGAGCAGAGGATAAAGAACCTGGAGCATTTGAATAAAACCACCATCCTGACAGATGATGACTGGAATAAATTCAAATTGCTTTTTGAGCAGGTGCATACCAATTTCATGAAACACTTAAAAGAAAAAATGCCGAATCTAACCCAAGCCGAAATAAGACTACTCTGTTTAACTAAGTTGCAATTAGGTGCCAAACAAATGGCGGGAATTTTAGGAGTATCAATTCCAACTATCCATCAATCACGTTACCGATTGCGGAAAAAATTCGGATTAGCAGAAGATGGAAGCCTTGATGAGGTTGTTGAATCATTTTGATAATCAATAAGATTATTCATTGTAGAGATTTTGTAGAGGTTGATTATTAGGTTAACTCAAGGGTCGCGCATACATTTGGTGTAAAGGAAAAAAACCCTAATTCTTTACACTATGAAAAAACTAATTATCCTTACTACTTACACCTTGCTGCTTATTCCTATTTTGGGAAAAGCACAGATTGCCATTAACAACAGTGCTGCAAATCCGGATGCTTCCGCTATACTCGATTTGAATACAGGAAATGCAGGCCTTAATAAAGGCTTTTTAGCTCCACAAGTTGCATTGACAAACGTTACAGTAGCTGCTCCGGTTACAAGCCCGGCAACGGGTTTGATAGTATATACTACAACAGCACCTACAGGAGGCAACGGCACAGGATATTATTATTGGAACGGTTCAGCATGGTTGAGTTTAGGCGGTTCGGCCACTCTCGCCAATCTTACGGGAGGAACAGGAATTACAGCTTTCACTTATAACGGTTCATCGGCTGCAACGGTGGGAATTGCAAATACAACTGTTTCGGCGGGAAGCTATGGCAGCGCAACTTCTGTACCTACCTATACCGTTAATGCGCAGGGGCAAATTACAGGAGCTTCCGATGTGGCTATTTCCGCATCGGGTATCGGCGCTGTAACTGCTGTTACCGCTTCCCTGCCTTTAGTATCAAGCGGCGGCAACACCCCCAACATATCATTGAACGGAACGGTGCCTGTTGCCAACGGTGGCACCGGATTAGGGACAGCTCCCGCAAACGGACAACTCCTGATCGGTAATGGAACAAATTATTCCTTATCAACTATTACAGCCGGAAGCGGTATTTCTGTCTCCAATGGTGCGGGAAGCATAACCATTGCCAATACAGGCAGCGGTGGAACAGTAACTAATTTTTCATCGGGAAATCTATCGCCATTATTTACTACATCTGTAACTAATTCCACCAGCACACCTGCACTTTCGTACACACTTTCGGGCGCGGGCGCTTATACCATTTTAGGGAATAATACGAATGCAAGTGCCGTACCGTCTTATTTCACGCCTGCGCTTGCTTCGTCATTATTCGAAAACCAGGGGACCACCACTACTGTGTTACATGGTAATGCTGCCGGAAATCCTTCATGGGCTGCTGTTGACTTAGCAACTGATGTATCAAATAATTTACCTGTTACCAATCTCAATGGCGGAACAAATGCAAGTTCAACTACTTTTTGGAGAGGCGATGGAACATGGGCAACCCCAGCGGGGTCTTCCATCAGTGGTTCAGGCACCAATAATTATTTGGCAAGATGGACCCCCAATGGAAATACACTTGGCACAGGCATGATACAGGATAATGGAACGACCGTAGGTATTAACGGAACACCTTCCAACGCAATTTTATTTACTAATTCAACGCGGGCGGCGGGTGATTCTTCCGTTGGTGCAACGTATGGGGTTTATGGCTCCTATTCTAACAACAACTGGTTTGCTACAGGTGTTTATGGAAATACAATCTATGGGAAAGGAGTGGAAGGTTATGCAGGTGACGGATGGGGTGTTTACGGTACTTCTCCCGATTGGGGCGGCGTTTTCGGAAGTGGATATTATTGGGGGGGATATTTTACAGCTTCCGGCGGGCAGGCTCTTTATAGTAACTCATCAAGCGCAGCGGGCGACTCTTCTGTAGGCAAAACGTATGGGGTTTATGGCTCTTATTCTGGTAATAATTGGTTTGCTACCGGCGTTTATGGAAATACTATATACGGGAACGGAGTGGAAGGTTATGCCGGGGACGGATGGGGTATTTACGGTACTTCTCCCGATTGGGGCGGCGTTTTTGGAAGTGGATATTATTGGGGCGGCTATTTTACAGCTTCAGGCGGGCAGGCGCTTTATACTAACTCATCAAGCGCAGCAGGGGATTCTTCGGTAGGCCAAACGTATGGGGTTTATTCATATGCTTCTGACCCAAATGGAATATATGCAGGTGTGTATGGAGAAGATGATAATGGTATTGGTGTTTTCGCCTCGTCTACTAACGGTACTGGTATTTATGCATCTGGATACTATTCCGGTATGCAAGGCATAGCTAATTCCCTCAATAATGGAGCAGGTGTTAAAGGTACCGCGCGGGGAACTAACGGCATAGGTATTAGCGGGGAAGCTGATGGAAATAATGGTATTGGTGTTTATGGTTGGGCGCTTTCTGCAGGTGGCATTGGTGTTTATGCCGAGGGGACAACTTATGGTATAATAGTTCCTCCTTCAGGCGGCAGCGTAGGTATTGGAACTACCACTCCCACCACCTTAATGCAAATGGGTAATGCCAATACCACATCCGGCCAGTTTTCGGTCTACTCACAAGATTTTACAAACGGGCAGATTCAGATTGGAAACCCGAACAGCAATGCGGAAGCAAGCATAGGTTTTATAAGTGGAGTGAGTTCCTTTGGAGACGGGGCATCATCTTCCAACGGAAGCGGAAATATCTGGGGTGTGGGAGCCGGTAACTGGGGGCTCGGGGCAGGCAAGTTCAGTATTGCAAACGTAGGATACGGAGGCCCGATCATGACATTTACTTCAGCAGGAAATGTGGGCATCCGTTGCACTTCCCCTATTTATACGCTGGATGTGAATGGAGATGTACGCGCGTCGGGCAGCGTGTATTATGGCGGAACAGCCTGTTCCGGTGCCGGAACGGCTTATTCCAAACCCGATTATGTTTTTGAGCCCGATTATAAAAAAACATATAATCCGCTTGAGGTGGAAGAATTCATTAATTCAAACGGGCACCTCCCCTGGGTTACTTCTGCCGCCGATGAAAAGAAAGAAAACAACGGAGCAGTGGATATTACCCGCATGTCATTCCAAACCCTTGAGGCGGCGGAAAATATCCAGAAGCAAGTTATAGAGCAGCAAAAAACAATTGTAACCCAACAAACTATAGCAGTTAGCCAGCAAACGGAGATAGACCAATTGAAGAAACAGGTTGCTGACCTTACCAACAGTTTAAATCAATTATTAAATAAACAAAAATAATATGAATAAAATAACCATTCTTGCTATAGCACTCGCCTTGTTTGCTTCCTGCAAAAAATCGAGCGACAATACTACAACTCCAGCCACTACTACACCGGTAGTTACACCAAGCGGGGGTACCTATACCGACCTCTATAATTTTAATACAACCAAGGGTGAAAACCCTATCGGAGATTTAATTATTTCGGGCAGCACATTATATGGAATGGCAAGCTCAGGCGTTGCAAGTGGCTATGGCTGCATTTTTTCAATCGGCGCTAACGGCAACAATTATACCGATATGCATGATTTTACGGGGACTTCTACGGATGGTCTATATCCTACTGCCGACTTAACACTTTATAATGGACTATTATATGGGATGACACCACAGGGCGGTACAAATGGATCGGGAGTAATTTTCTCCATCAATCCTAATGGCAGCGGATTCCAGGTGCTTTCCAGTTTTGGTGTAGGCAGTAATTCAGGCGCCCAACCAACCGGTTCACTTGCACTTTCCGGAAATATGTTGTATGGATGCGCCGGTGGCGGAGCAATTGGCAACGGTACGATATTTTCTTTTAATCCCGTTGGAAATGTATATACAGATTTATACGATTTTACGACAGCAAGCGGTGTAACACCAACAGGCACAATTACCTTCTCTCAGGGCGTGTTTTACGGGCCGGCAGCAGGTGGTGTAGGTAATGATGGATTTATTTATGCGGTTGATTCCAACGGAAGCAGCTTTCAAACCCTTGTAGCATTCACCGGAACAAACGGAGTGGAGCCCGGCCCATACCAGAAATTAGTAGTTTCCCGAACTACCATTTATGGCATGGCCAATGCAGGTGGTGCAAATGGGAATGGATTAGTATTCTCTGTCAGTACCACAGGCAGCGGATTTAAAGACCTGTATGATTTTACCGGCAATGAAGGAAACGGTGCAGCACCTCAGGGCAGCTTAATACTTAACGGCAGTACCCTATATGGTATGACTTCCAGTGGTGGAGGCACATATACTGCGGGCTTGATCTTTTCAATAAGTACCAGTGGAAGCGGATTCACCGACTTATCAAATTTCAACAGTTCCGGTGGCGCATTTCCAGAAGGAGGTTTGTTGCTTTCAAATAATGTATTATATGGAATGGCTTATGGAGGCGGGCAATATGGCTATGGGTCTATTTTTAGTTTCTCACTTTAATTATAAATTAGAACAAGTATGAAAAAACAACTCAGGCTTTTTTCAATTCAGATAGCTATTGTGTTAATTCCAACAGTAGCCTCTGCACAATTAGTAATGAACAATAGTACTTATATAGTAATGAATGGAGGAACTTTGGCGAATCCTACAAGTTTGGTTCTGACGAATTCTGCTCCATCTGGGATAAACAACACAGGAACGGGTTGGATTGTTTCAGAAAACGAATTTAACCAGGTCGATTGGAACATTGGAACTAACATGGGAAAATATGTTGTTCCATTCGGATATGGAAATACAGATTACCTGCCTGTGACTTGCAATATAACCGCTGCAGGCGTAGGAAGCGGCAGCATAAAATTTGCGACCTATCATACTGCCACATGGGATAATCTCACTTACGAACCTTCGGATGTTACAAACATGACCAACTATAGTGTGACTAATTTTTCCAATAATGCCGTGGACAGGTTTTGGATTTTAGATGCGCAGGGCTATACGACTAAGCCAACATCTACTATGAAGTTCTCTTACATCCGAAGCGGAGCATCATCTGAAATTGCAACACCCAATTATATTGTTGAAACTTCCTTAATTGCTCAACGATTTAATTCCGGAATAAATGAGTGGTACGATTTCTTTGGAACAACCGGTACTGATGCAACCACAGCCAACACAGGCACTGTATCAAGCGGCAGCGTTATCCCTGCAGGATTCTATCGCTCCTGGACTTTGTTCAATGACAGTTCGGAAATTACAAGTGTACCTGACATTGCTATAACAACAACCATTAATATTTATCCGAACCCTACTTTGGGTAGTTTTACTGTTTCAGGCATGGATAATGGGCAAGTGATGGAGTTGTATAATTATCTTGGGCAAATACTTATAAGTTCAAGCGTTAACCAAAGCATCATGCATTTTGACATATCAACAAAGGCAAATGGACTATACCTGATAAGGATTCAAAATAAAGACCGCAGTGGCGTCATTGAAAAGAAGATTATAAAGACGGAATAATCGTCAGTAATTCTTAAAATTAAAAGGGGAAAATATAAAGTTCTCCTTTTTTATGTGTAAAAATTTTCAATTATGGCTGAAGTATTTGGTTTGATACTTGTTAATCTGTTTTTTCAAGAACACAACATTACTTTTGTTGTGGTCTGACAATTATACTATTGATTT
>CAIWVW010000123.1 GCA_903916255.1 uncultured Bacteroidota bacterium | reverse complement strand
GGCTACCAGGAACCTGCGAAAGACGGCAGCAAAGTACAAGTGCTGGTATCCCCGGAATCGCAACGCTTGCAACTGTTAGACCCATTCGCACCCTGGGAAGGCATCGACCTGAAAGGATTGAGACTGCTCATAAAAGTGAAAGGCAAATGCACAACGGACCATATCTCTATGGCAGGCCCATGGCTGAAGTTCCGCGGGCATTTGGATAATATATCAAACAATATGCTCATTGGCGCATTGAACATATTCAACAACAAAACCGATTCTGTTAAGAATGTGCTTACAGGTGAATATGGCTCTGTGCCCAGTGTTCAGAGGGCATATAAAGCTGCGCATATCGGCACGGTAGTGGTAGGCGATGAAAACTATGGCGAAGGCAGTTCCCGCGAACATGCCGCTATGGAGCCGCGTTTCCTTGGAGTCAGGGTGATATTGGTGAAGTCATTTGCACGTATCCACGAAACCAATTTGAAGAAACAGGGTATGCTGGCCGTAACCTTTGCCGACAAAGCCGATTACGATAAAATCCGCGAGGATGATACCATAGAAGTAAATGGCTTGACCAGCTTCACTCCGGGTGTACAACTGACGATGGTTCTTAACCACACCGATGGAACTTCCGACTCGATAAAATTAAACCACAGCTACAACGAAAACCAGATAGAATGGTTCAAAGCAGGCGGTGCGCTTAATATTATCAGGTCACAAGTAAGCGCTTAAAGCGAGTTATAAGTTATGAGTTATAAGTTATTTACGGATTTACGTAAAAGACTATCGGTAATAACTTATAACTCATAACTTATAACCTATGCTTGTCAGAATAGTAAAGATGGAGTTTCAACAATCGAAGGTTAATACTTTCCTTAAATTGTTTGAAACAGTACGTGATAAAATAGCCAATTTTGACGGATGTATGGGGGTAGAACTATTTAACTCCATCCACGCCGAGAATATATTTTTTACTTACAGCACCTGGAAATCTGAACAACATTTGGAAAATTATCGTAATTCGGAACTGTTTAAACAAACCTGGGGCCAAACCCGGGAACTGTTCTGTAATAAAGCGGAAGCATGGAGTCTGAAACAATCTGCAGCGGTGACACCTTCATGAGTTTAAGGAAGAAAACAGAAGCGATACGAATAATTACGAAACAATACTAATGACAGCCAACAGCAAGGATACGGAAGAACAAACGAAAGACATATCTGACGAAAAGCTGAATGCCTTGTTTGAACTGACCAAGTCCATTAACTTAAATGCTTCTATAGCCGAGCTCCTGAAAATATACAGGGAGGTTCTGGAAGATAAATTAAGTATTGGCAGGCTGATGTTATTAAGTTTCGACGGCAACTGGCGCTGCATACTTAGCTACGGAATAGACCACGACAGCCTTGAATTTGCCATTGAAAGAGGAAAAGGGTATTCTAAAATTAAAGAAATAGTACAAGTTAATATGGATTCGTGGCCGCATGGCGCCGAATTAGATTTAGTTGTTCCGGTTAACCATAAAGAAAATGCCCTGGCCTATGTGTTTCTGGGCGACCTGCGGGAAAGCAGTACAGGCACCGGTTCTGCAATTAAGCACTTACCCTATATTCAAACACTCACCAATATTCTGGTAGTAGCCATCGAAAATAAAAAACTGGCTAAAGAAAATATCCATCAGGCTTTGCTGAAGCATGAATTGGATTTGGCTAAAGAAATACAATCCATTCTTGTTCCATCTATTTTGCCGCATACCGATGAACTGGATATAGCCGCTTACTACCTTCCCTTCCATGAAATAAGCGGCGATTATTATGATTTTATTCCGCTGAACGAAAGCGAATATGCCTTTTGCATTGCTGATGTATCGGGCAAAGGAGTGGCAGCCGCTTTGCTGATGAGTAATTTTCAGGCAAGCCTCCATGCGCAAATAGAACAAACCAATTCACTTACCGAACTGGTTACCCGCCTCAATAAAAACGTAATGGATACCGCAAGGGGCGAAAGTTTCATTACCTTTTTCATTGCCAAGTTTAACAGGCATACAAATACCATGCATTATGTAAATGCAGGGCACTACCCTCCTATCCTGTATATGGATAATACGGTAAACTTCCTGAAATCGGGAGGCCCGGCTTTAGGAATGCTTCCGGAAATACCCTACCTGAAAGAAGGTATTATTGCTATTTCTACTCCTGCTTATTTACTTTCCTATACCGATGGAATTACCGAACTGGAGAATGAAAAAGACGAAGAATTCAGCATCGAAAAACTAAAGGATTTATTTATCACATTGGTAAATTCCGGTATATCCTCCAAGCAGATAAATGATAAAGTTGCCGAAACACTTACAACCTATAAAGGCACTAAGCAATATACCGATGACGTTACCCTGTTGTGCTGCCGCATATTGAAACGCTCGCAGTTGCCCCTTTTCAACCAGGGGTAGGCTTACAATCCACAGGCAAAAAATTACCATCCACGGGTAAAAAACAACCATCTGCTAAACGATTGGCATGCAATGTTCATCCTACCGCTTTTTTCATTAATTTTGAGGAAGTTTCTTTTCTGTCTTAGGAATTGCTTTTAAAAAAATCCTATGAAAAAATTACTACTCCTTCCGCTTTTCATTCTTGCTTCTACGCTCTTCATCCCGCAGTATTGCGGGGCTCAAAACACCACTTTATATGGTATGACTCAAGGTGGTGGAGCTAATTCAGACGGAGTGCTGTATGATTATAACCTCACTGCAAACAGCCCGGGCACCCTTGTAAATTTTGCCGGCACATCAAACGGCTCCGCACCTTATGGTGGCCTTACTCCCGATTATACTACCGGCTACTTGTATGGCATGACCTATTCCGGCGGAACCTATAACCTGGGCGAATTATTCAGTTATAATAGTTGCAAAGGAGAAACTACAGTTGTTAATTTCCAAAGCAACAATGCGCAAGCGCATCCATACGGAAACCTGGTATATGATACGGCTAACGGGCTTTTTTATGGAATGACTTCGCAGGGCGGAGTCTATAATGATGGCGTATTATTTAGTTTTGACCCCACTAATAATGCCGAAACACTATTGGTAACTTTTAACGGAACTAACGGAGCCAACCCGCACGGAAGTTTAGCGCTTAATCCTCTTAACGGGCTATTTTATGGAATGACTTATGGCGGCGGAACCAGCAACTGGGGCGTAATTTTCACGTTTAACCCTGCAACAAACGCACTTTCGGTTGTTTATAACCTGGCAACATCCGGTTATGCCGGATATGGATATGGTAATCTTACCTGGGACCCGGCCGACAGTATATTTGGAGTGATGACTTCCGGTGTGGGTGGAGGAGGCGGTAATTTGTTTTACTTCAATCCCAAACTGAATACGTTTGTTGAATACACCAGTTTCCGGGGCATTTGGGGTGACTATCCTTATGGTAGTTTAACATACGACCCGGTGAATAAAAGATTATATGGAATGACCGAAGAACAGCCTTTTGGCGGTTTCGGCAACATTTTATGGTACACTCCAACCCCTGCCAATGCGCAAAGCATATTTAGTTTTAACGGTGGAACGGAGGGTAAATACCCTTTTGGCTGTTTGACATGGAACCCCAACAACGGACTATTTTATGGTACCGCACAAATGGGAGGCACTAATGATTCCGGCGTTATGTATAGTTTCAACCCTACAACCAATGCACAAACTGTTTTAATCAATTTCACTAAATCTATAGGGGCATTGCCTTATAACGACTTAATGTATGACCCCGCTACCCAAATGCTGTATGGAATGACATACGCCGGAGGAACCAATAACGACGGAGTTATTTATAAATATGATGTAAGTACCAACACGGAAACTGTATTGGTAAATTTTAACGGAACCAATGGTGCCAACCCCTGGGGAGATTTGGCATACGACCCTGTGAACGGAAAACTGTATGGGTTGACGCTGAACGGCGGAACCAATGGCAATGGCTCCATCATAATGCTGGATACAACTACGAATACGGAAAGCGCAGTGTATAGCTTCCCTGCTTATTCCACCAAGGAAAGCCTTCCATTTGGAAAATTAGCTTTAGACCCGGTAGATGGCAATTTATACGGCATGAGTTCGGGCGGGGGAAGTTATAATCATGGTACAATTTTCAGGCTGAACCCTGCAACAGGAAAGGATACTTCCTTGTTAAGTTTTAATAATACCGCTTACCCGCTTGGTGCAAATCCTCAAAGCAGCCTTACTTACGATACTGTAAACGGATTATTTTACGGCATGACTAATGAAGGCGGAAGCGCCAATGAAGGTGTACTGTTCAGTTTTAATCCTGTAACCGGGAAAGATAGCACACTGGTGAATTTTACGGGGGCCAATGGCGAATCACCCCTTTATACAAATCTTACTTACGACCCTGCCAACCAGTTATTTTATGGAATGACACAATATGGCGGCGCTAACAATTGGGGTGTTTTATTCAGTTTTAACCCGGCAACTGATATCGAAACCGTACTATATAATTTTGATTATACCACAAGTGCCCCTGCAGAACCAGAAGGGAGTTTACTATTTGACCCGGTGGATGGTTTGCTATACGGCACATCCGTTCTGGGTGGAACATCTTATCCGGGTACACTTTTCAGTTTTAACACTTCATCCAATACACTTACCATTCGTTACAATTTTAGTGGAACTAACGGAACCTATCCCAGGTCAACCCCGTTTTTTAACCCCGCCGACAGCAACCTTTATGGCGTAACATGGGAAGGTGGAACTTCTATTTACGGAGCCATTTATAAATTTAACCCGACCACTAATACTGAAACTGTACTTGACAATTTTTCAGGCACCAATGGCGAATATCCAACCGGAGATATTACCATCATTACCTCACCCAAACCAACTGTTACGTTATCGGGAAATAATTCCATAACCTGTCCTACCAGCTCAGCAACTATTAATGCCACCGCTCCGGCAGGTTCTACTTTCCTATGGAGCAATGGCGCAACCACCAGCACTATAACAGTAAGCATAACCAGCACCACCACTTATTCGCTTACCGTATGCAATGGTTTTTATACCAAGGATACTACGTTTACCGTTCATGTGGTAACTTCGGTGCTCGATTCAATTAGCCAAATTCAGTATGTAAGTTGCTGCGGAGACAGTAATGCCAGCGCAACTATGAGCGTATATGGCGGACAATCTCCTTTCACTTATAGCTGGTCAACAAATCCGGCTCAAACCAATGCGCAGGCCACCGGGCTTAAAGCCGGCACTTATACCGTTACCGTTACCGATTACAACGGATGCGTGGCCATTACAGATATTACCATCACCCAGCCAACTTGCCTGCAAGATTCCATTTTAGGCTCCCCGTCGCTTGGATGCAATTGCCATGGAACGATTGAAGTATTCGCTTATGGCGGAACACCCCCTTACACCTATTTATGGTCCACCGGGGGAACATATGATACGGTTCATAATTTAAAAGCAGGGGAATATTATGTTCGGGTTTGCGATAACCACGGATGCTGCATCAATGATTCCTTTGGTGTTGGAAGCGGCGACCCTGTTACGCTGTCCCAAACCAATGTAACCTGTTACGGGTTATGCAACGGCAGTGCCACTGTATCTACCTGGGGATGGAATGGTTTCCTTTGGTCTCCGGGGGGACAAACTACAGCCACCGCCACCGGCCTTTGTGCAGGAAGTTATGCAGTAACGGTAACCAACCTCGACACCGCTTGTTCCGCCACTTATAATTTTACTATTACCCAACCCACGCAGGTTGTTGTTTCAGCCAGTATAATTACCAATGTGTCCTGCAATAGTAGCTGCACAGGCAGTGCTTTGGCTAGCGCCACCGGAGGCTCACCGGGATATAATTTCTCCTGGGCTCCCAGCGGAGGCAATGGTGCAGTGGCCACCGGGCTATGTGCGGGAACATATACCGTTACAGCTACGGATGCCAGCGGTTGTACAGGTTCGGCAACAGTTACCATTTCACAACCGCCACCGTTATCGGGCAATATATATATATTGGGTGGTGACCCCTGGGGTGATTGCGCAGATACATTTTGCTACACTCCACAAATTTTTGTAAACGGCGGAACACCGCCTTACACCTACAGTTATATACCTTTTCAAATTTGCAGCACCACCAGCGACTTTGTCAATGTAAATGATGCCAATGGCTGTTATATAACACTTTATTACAGTGTTTATACAGGAATAAAAACAACTGTAACTATCAACAACAATGTAACTTGTTACGGAGAAAATAATGGCAGCGCAACCGTAAATCAAGATTTTATAGGATACCCTTGCAGTTATAGTTGGAGCCCCGGCGGACAAACTACAGCCACGGTATCGAACCTGAGTGCCGGAACCTATACTGTTACCACTACTGACTGTTCAACCAACTGCACCAGCATCAAAATAATCACTATAACCCAACCACCCCAATTAAGCATTACGAGTACCGTTGTGCCTGCGGCATGCAGCAGTCCGGGTTCGGCAACCGCATCCTGTTCTAATGGAACGTCTCCTTATACGTATTCGTGGAGCGGCGGTAACGGAACCAATGCCACAGCCACCGGGCTGATTGCAGGAACATATACAGTTACAGTAACCGATAATCATGGATGCTCCAACACAGCAATGGTAACGGTAACAGGTTCAGGATTACTCATTACTCCAACAGTAATAAGCTATGTGAGTTGCCGGGGTGGCTCTAATGGAAGCGCATCGGTTACAGTGGCCGGAGGGGCATCGCCCTATACCTATTTGTGGTCGAACAGCCAAACCACCACCAGCATTAGCGGACTAAGTGCAGGCACTTATACTATAACCGTTACCGATGCAAATAACTGCATAGGCTCGGCTACACTTTTAATTACCCAACCTAACCAGTTATCAGTGGTCAGTAGTCAGTCCTCAGCAATCAGTTGCTATGGCGGAACTAACGGAAGCGCATCTTCAACCGTTAGCGGGGGCACATCACCATATACCTATTCATGGAGCAGCGGCGGAACTTATTCAACCGTCAGCAATTTAAGTGCAGGAACCTATAGCCTTACGGTGCAGGATAATTGCGGGGCTTCGGCCACTGCAAGTGTTGCAATTACACAGCCGGCTATTTTAAGTACCGCTATAGTTATTAATACTGACATATCATGTAATGGAGCAAGCAATGGATTCATATTTGCCAACCCGTATGGAGGAACACCAGGTTATACATATTCATGGGTAGGTGGAGGAACATATAATGCTCAAACAGGGCTTTCCGCTGGCACATATACAGTTGTTGTTACCGACGCAAATGGCTGTTCGGTTACCGCTTCACAAACGCTTACACAACCTTTAGTTTTAAGCATTTCAGCAAACACAATTACGAATGTTTCCTGCAACAATGGTATAAGTGGAAGTGCAGGTTCTGTAGTAACCGGAGGTACAAAACCCTATACCTATTTATGGACGGGCGGAGGAACAACCGCATCTGTAAGTAATCTTTCTGCCGGAACATACACAGTAACAGTGCATGATTCCTGCGGGGCTTCAGCAACTGCATCAACTGTTATAACCCAGCCAAATTCCTTAAACCTGTCTATTCTTCCGCCGCTGAATGTTGCCTGCTACAATGAAAATAACGGCAGCGCCTCGCCCAATATTTCGGGAGGTACAAGCCCTTACACCTATTTATGGAGCAATGGCGAAACTGTCAAAAACGCCTATGGATTAAGTGCAGGAACGTATACACTTACTATCACTGATTCCTGCGGAAATTCAGCAACTGCAAGCACCATCATTACACAACCCAATGCTTTAACTATTTCCGGTGATTCCATTAATGACAATGGCAGTTGCAATGGCTCGGCATGGGTATCAGTTGGCGGCGGCACTAATCCTTACACCTATTTATGGGCAGGCGGAAATACTACCGATTCCATCTTCAGCCAATGTTTTGGTAGTTATTGCTGCATAGTTACCGATGCCAATGGTTGTTTGGACAGCATTTGTGTAACTATTAATTTATCTACTGGCAGTGGACAGTTGGCAGTGGGTAGTGGTCAGTTAATTGTTTATCCAAACCCGAATAACGGGGTGTTTACAGTCGAGTCGTCAGTGGTCAGCTTGTCTGGCGAAAGCCAAGGTAGCCCGTGGTCTGTTGAGATTTATAATGTGCTGGGTGAAAAAGTGTATTCACAATCCACTAACCACCAATCACAATTCACTATTAACTTGAGTGACAAACCAAGCGGCATATATTTATACCGCGTAACAAAAGATGATGGCAGTTTGATTGGGGAAGGGAAGATAGTTATTCAAAAATAAAATACTTATTTTATGAAAAAACTAATTTATTTTTCGCTTTTCGTTTTTAATTTTTCACTTTGTTCCGCCCAAAGCTGGGATTGGGGAGTGCAGGGCAATAATATTGACATTAATGCAGTAGAAGAAGGATTGGCGACTTCAAGGGACAATAACGGAAATTTATTCCTCACAGGGTTTCTCTATGGGGAAATGATTTTAGGTACAGATACAATCAATTCAGTCAATCCGTCATATTCATGCGCCTACCTCGTAAAATATGATTCCAATGGAAATATTAAATGGGCAAAGCAATCGGTGGGCATTAATCACCAGCAACTGGCGAGATGTGTAGCCACAGACAACGTAGGGAATTCTTATGTGACGGGACATTTTGTAGATACCGTTCACTTTGGCGCCCTAACACTTATAAGTCCTTCACTTAGTTCATTTGTTGTTAAGTATGACCCATTGGGTAATGTAAAATGGGCACGACAATCTGTAAACTATCGTACTAATTATGCAGATGCGTTTGGTGTAGCCATTGATTATATGGGTAATGTTTACATAACAGGTTCGCAATATGATACAACACTTTTTGGCACAGATACTTTGTTGGGCCATAATTTCTTTTTAATTAAATATGATAGCACAGGCAATCTTTTATGGGCAACTACTGCGAAAGGGCCTAAAGGTTCCGAGTCCCTTGCATATGCTATAGTTGCAGATGCTGCAGGGAACACATATTTAACAGGTGAATTATATGATACAACCTTCTTTGGAAGAGACACAATTAATACCACCGGCACTGGTTTTATTGCCAAATATAATTCTGCGGGGCATCCTGTGTGGGCGGTGCCGGGTGGCAGCAGGGGATATGCAATATGTATTGATAGTGCCGAAAATGTTTATTCCACCGGCTTTTATGTTAGCAGCACAGTAATTGGTAATGTTACACTCCCGCCACCAAGCAATGCAAATAATCTCTATTTAGACAAATATGATAGTGCGGGCAAATTTAAATGGGTAAGATATCCGAACAATATAACTACTACAAACTTTCCCATAGGCTATTGTGTTACCGCGGATAAGTATTGTAATATTTATCTGCTTGGTGGTATTGGAAACGGATTTGTTAGCGTGGATTTCGGTAGCCTGAACCTTACTATAAATGATGCATATAACAGTGCTGCATTAGTTAAATATGATTCTACAGGAAATGCTCTTTGCGGCACTATGATTGCAAGTGCAGGCGACGACCAAAGCGGATTAGTTGCCGACCCTTCGGGGAATGCCGTTTATTTCGGGGGAGACTTGGAAGATACAGTAACATTTGGGGCAGACCATATAGGGACACTGGATGGTGAAACATTGTGCCTTGCCAAATGGAAACCATGCAATGATTTAGAAACAAAAGTACAAACCATTACCCATGAAACTCCTGAACTTGTAGTTTACCCTAACCCATCAAGCGGAATATTTACGTTTCAGTGGTCAGTTGTAAGTTGTAAGTGGTCAGTAGAGGTGTACAATGTAATCGGTCAACGGGTATTTTCCTCCAACTATTCACTATCCACTAATCACTATTCACTTAATTTAAGCGACAAACCAAGCGGCATTTATTTATACCGTGTAACAAAAGATGATAGCAGTTTGATTGGGGAAGGGAAACTAATAATTGAACGATAACGTACAAACTAACAACTTAAAACTAACACCCTGTGAAAAAATTAATCTTGTCACTCATCATTTTTAATTTTTCATTTTGTTCCGCCCAAAGTTGGCAATGGGGCGTGCAGGGCACTACTATCAGCAACAATCCCTCCGAAGAAGGATGGTCACTTGCAAGAGACCATACAGGAAATTTATACCTCACTGGATTTCTTCACGGGGAATTGGTCTTAGGTACTGATACGCTTAATTCCGCTTTTACAATTAATTCATCCTATTGCGCGTACCTTGTAAAATACGATTCCAATGGTAATGTTAAGTGGGCGAGGCAATCAGTTGGACAAACACAACAGGAAGGAATTGGTGTGGTTGTTGACAAAGCGGGCAATGTGTATATGGCAGGTTTATTTTATGACACTGCATATTTGGGTTCCGCCCGTATTGCAGCGCGGAAAAATATACTTTCAGTATTCCTTGCTAAATATGATTCATCCGGTAATCTTTTATGGGTGCGGCAATCAGATGGGATACTCGGTAATGGTGCTCAATTATACGGAGTGGCTATGGACGGGAGAAATAATGTGTATATGACAGGTTCTATAAACGGCAGTATTGCCTTTGGCCCATATATATTGCAAAGCCATGGATGTTTTCTGGTAAAATATGATTCTTCCGGAAATGTAATGTGGGCCACAACCCCACCAAGAGCTAATGGAATAGGATGGTCTGTAGCTGCAGACTCAATAGGTAATTCATATATTACCGGACTATTTGCCGATACTATGTTTGTTGGAAGAGATACGTTGACAGGCAACAGCACATACTTTTTAGCCAAATATAATTCTTCAGGTCACGGGGTATGGGCAGTTCAAGCCTATGGAGGAAGCAGGGGATATTCAGTTGCAATTGATAGTGCAGGCTATATATACTCTACAGGTTATTATTTAGGTAACACAGTTATTGGGACTGATACGCTTCTTCAAGAAGGCAATTATGGTAATCTCTTTCTGGCCAGATACGATAGTGGCGGCAACAATAAATGGGTAAGGTATCCGACTTATAATAGAATAACCCCGAATAGCGGTTGCTTCGGTTTAACATTAAGTACCGATAAACTATGTAATGTATATGTAATAGCGGGAAATTTCGATTCACTCAGTGTCAATGTAAAATTTGGAAATATAAATCTTGTTTTGAATAACGGACGGGATATAATGGCATTGGTGGAATATGACTCATCCGGAAATGCCAACTGTGGCTCAATACTTGCAAGCGGTGGCGATGACCAAAGCGGATTTATTGCCGAACCCTCGGGATATGCTGTATATTTTGGCGGAGATTTGGAAGATACAGTTACGTTCGGTTCAGACCACATTGGGTCACTCGGTAATGAAACCATTTGCCTGGCAAAATGGAAAACATGTAATGCTATAACAACTGTTCAAAACCTAAACAATGAAACCCCCGAACCTGTTGTTTATCCAAATCCATCAAGCGGACAATTTATTTTCCAGTCGTCCGTCGCCATTGGTCAGTCTTTGGTTGAGATTTATAATTTGCTGGGTGAAAAAGTGTATTCCCAATTCACCCTTCACAACTCACCATTTACCATTAATTTAAGTGACAAACCAAGCGGCATTTATTTATACCGCGTAACAAAAGAAGATGGCGGTTTGATTGGGGAAGGAAAGATAGTGATTGAACGATAACGTACAAACTAACAACTTAAAACTAACACCCTATGAAAAAATTAATCTTGTCACTCATCATTTTTAATTTTTCACTTTGTTCCGCCCAAAGTTGGGAGTGGGGTGAACTTGTGAAAAATACAGATTCTATTGCTGGTGGCGAAGGTTGGGGACTTGCACGCGACAAATCAAGCAATCTGTATTTTACCGGAGAATTTCATTTCAACCTAATAGCAGGCAATGATACTCTTACAACCGTAAACTATGGTTCTGCAACCAATACCTACCTTATTAAATATGATTCAAATGGAAATGCATTATGGGGAAGGCAATCAGTTTGCTCGAGTCCCTATTATCCATTTGTGGAGGGTACGGGAGTTGTCGTTGATAAAGCTGGAAATGTGCTAATGACGGGTGACTTTCATGACAGCACCTACTTTGGGTCAAACTTAATTTCAACCAACAGCAATGTTAATGGTGTATTTATAACAAAATACGACCAAAATGGCAATGTTTTGTGGGTGCGGCAATCAGGAGGGGTATACCATCAAGGTGGTTTCGCTGAAAGTATTGCAACCGATGGCAATGATAATATATACATAACAGGCTCCTATTTTGATATAATTGCATTTGGGCCTTACATCCTGAATGGCTCTGGTGGTTTTATTGCTAAATATGATTCAGCAGGAAATGTACAATGGGCAAAAACAATAGGTAAATCAGGCAGCACGATCCCTTACGCAATAACCGCCGATGCTTCAGGGAATACTTATCTAACAGGTACATTCAGCGATACAATTATTGCCGGACGAGATACTGTAGTAAGTAGCCAGGCGGGTTTTATAGCGAAATATAACACAGCTGGGGATGGAATTTGGGTTGTTAAGGGTGCCCATCGGGGGTATTCAGTTGCCCTTGATAATGCGGGAAATGTTTACTCAACCGGTTATTACTTTGGCAGTGAAGTAGTAGGTACTGATACCCTTCCGGGGAACAACTTATGGAACAATTTGTATTTTGATAAGTATGACACTGCTGGCAATTTTGAGTGGGTGAAGTATGCAATGAATAAAAACCGGGGCGATTGCATGGGTTTTACGATATGTTGCGATAGTAAGTGCCATATATACTTATATGCAGGTGTTATAACTGAAGGAGATACTTTAGATGTTAGTTTTGACAGCCTGCATTTTGTTAATAATAACACAAATAGCCCGATTATATTAGTAAAATATGATTCATCGGGCAAGGCCCTTTGTGGCTCGTTAGCAACTGACGGAGGTGATGACCAAAGCGGACTGGTCGCTGAACCTTCTGGAAATGGGGTTTATTTGGGTGCGGACTTTGTGGAGATGGTAATCTTTGGCCCGGACACGCTTAAAGAACTCCCCGGTGCCGGAGAAGTTCAAGGCATTGCCAAATGGAAACCTTGCAATGCTGATATAACAAACGTGAAATCTATCAACAACACAACTCCTGAACTTGTGGGTTACCCTAACCCATCAAGCGGAATATTTACGTTTCAGTCATCGGTTGTTAGAGGTAAGTGTTCAGTTGAGATTTATAATGTGCTGGGTGAAAAAGTGTATTCCCAATTCACCATTCACAACTCACCATTTACCATTAATTTAAGCGATAAAGCCAACGGTATCTATTTCTACCGCGTAACAAAAGAAGATGGCAGCCTCATCGGTGAAGGAAAAATAATTGTTCAGCATTAGTTTGTTCAAAACAAATTTGGCTGAATTGTCTGCGGAGAATGGTTTTATTCTATTTTTGATTTTAATTAAACCTCTTAACGCCCCTTTATGAAAAAACTATCCCTACTCTCGCTGTTCATTTTTAGCTTTTCATTTTTCACTCATCTAAATGGCCAAACCGGAAAATGGACGGCTGTAAAAACCCCTGCACCGCATGAAAACATGGGTGTTTGCCTGCTTATGACAGACGGGACCGTAATTTGCCATACCACCAACGGCCCCGGCGAAGGAACAGGCTGGGACAGGCTTACACCTGATTCTACCGGAAGTTATATTAACGGGAAATGGGATACCATTGCATCTATGCATTACGACCGCTTGTTTTTTTCAACGCAAGTATTGCCCAGCGGAAAGGTATATGCAGCAGGTGGCGAATATGGCGCGGGTGATACCGCCGGAGAAGTGTATAACCCGGTAACAAATACCTGGGCTCCTTGTTTTGGTGTTCCTTCCGGATGGAATATTTATGACGGAAATTCTGAACTTCTGTATAATGGAAATGTGCTGGAAGGCCCGCAGATTGGCTCGGCTACTTCTTATAACATTATGACATGGTCGCCCGTTAATAACGAATATACCGCACAGGCAAACAGTATTTACGACCACGATGAAGCACAATGGCTCAAATTGCCCGACAGCAGCGTTTTATTCGTAGGTATTGCAACCAACTTATCGAATCGGTATATCCCGCAAACAAACACATGGGTGAACGATGGCTCTTTACCGGGCAACCTATACGACCCCTATGGCGAAGAAGCGGGCAATGCCTACATGCTTCCGAACGGAAATGCTGTGTTCTTTGGAGCCACACCGTTTAATGCTATTTACACCCCAACCGGAAATTCTACTCCCGGAACATGGAGTGCAGCTGATAGTTTTCCCATAATTCAGGGAACCTACATGGGCCAGCCTGATGCCACCGGAGCTATGATGGTAAATGGACATATACTTGTTTCCGTTTCACCCATCGGAACCAGTTCCAATGAATTTAATTCACCTTGCTACTTTTTAGAATACGATTATGTAACCAATACCTTTGCACAAGTGTTTGACACATTGCCCGGCATAGGCGGAGATTCCTTGCCTGTAGCCTCATTTCAAACACAAATGCTCGACCTGCCCGATGGAAACGTTTTGCTCTCCATCAGCCAGGCAGGCGGACTCTCCAACCAATATTATGTTTACACACCCGGCAGCGCCCCCATCCCGCAAGGCAAACCAACCATCGATAATATTATTCCCGGCGGTTGCCCAATTTACAGAATTACCGGAAAACTCTTCAATGGAATTTCGGAAGGCGCTGCCTATGGTGATGACTGGCAAATGGAAACCAATTATCCTATTGTGCGCCTTACCAACGGTACGCAAGTGTACTATGCTACAACCAGCAACTGGAACCGCATAGGCGCTGTGCAGACGGATAGTTTAGAAGATACTGCCACTTTTGCACTTCCTAAAAATCTTCCGGCAGGAACCTATTCGTTAGTAGTGGTTGCAAATGGATTTGCTTCAAACCCCGTTTTATTTACCACCTACGGTATGGCAATTACCGAATCGAATATTGCCTGCTTTGGCGGTGTGGGAAATGCTACGGCAATTGCTAATGGGGGGCTTTCACCATATACATATGCATGGTCACCGGGTGGAGAAACAACTGCTAATGTAACAGGACTGAGTGCAGGAGTTTATTCGGTTATAACGACAGATAATAACGGATGCGCTTTCACATCTTCCATAGTTATTACCCAACCTTCTTCTGCGGTAGATATTACGTTGGCATCCAGTTCCAATATTGCATGTTATAATGGCACTACAGGCAGCGCCACTGCAAATGCAGCCACAGGCGGAACACCATCGTACACTTATTCTTGGGCGCCCACGGGCGGTAATTCACTTACTGCTTCAGGCCTTAGCGCCGGAACCTATACAGTAACAGTCACCGATAATCACGGCTGTACTTCCACCGCATCCACTACTATTACACAACCCGCAGGAATGGATATTAAAACCGATTCCATTAATTCGTCGAGCGCCAGTGGAGCGGGCTGCAACGGTGAAGCATGGGTAACTGTTTTAAGCGGAGGGAAAACTCCTTACACCTATTTGTGGAGCGTTGGCGGACAAACAACAGATACAATCAACTCGCAATGCGAAGGAAATTACTGTTGTGTAGTTACAGATAACAATGGATGTTCGCAGACAGTTTGTGTGGATATTAAATCGACCACAGGTATTACAACCATCAAATCGGGCAACGGACAAATTACGGTTTATCCCAATCCATCGAATGGCAAATTTATATTTGAAATTGCAAATAATGAATCAGGTAATACAACTTTAGAAGTATATAATGTACTCGGGCAAACAGTGTTTTCACAGTCCAATCATAACGCACAATTCACTATTAACTTGATTAACCAATCCGATGGAATTTATTTTTACAGGGTTCTGAAACAAGATGGCAGTTTAATTGGCGAAGGAAAACTTGTAAAGCAGTAGTAAAGCTATCGGCAGGTTGCATAAAAGGTATAGAACAGTATTCTAAAAAATAGTATCCATGAAAAAGAAACTGCTTATCCTCGCCCTATTTGGAAGTATAATTACAATGCCTCGTATTTGTTGCGCGCAATGGTTTTACGGCACATCATTCGACTCCTTGTCATCGGGAATGACCAGTCCCGGGGTCTATGTACTGTCTCTTGCCATGAAAGACAGTTCACAAAATAGTCACTTGTATGCGGGAGGGCACTTTGCAATTGCAGGAAGAAAGAGTGCAATTAATATTGCAGAGTGGATAGATACTGTGTTTTCGCAAGGCGGACCGCAAATTGGAAAATGGGAACCTTTAGGTACAGGAACAGATAGCGATGTATTTGCATTGGCTATGTTTGGTAAATATCTATATGCCGGAGGCAAATTTGACAGTGCCGGAGGTATTTTATGCACTCATATAGCCCGTTGGGATACCGCTTTGCTGAGGTGGGATTCTCTTGTTGGAAAACTGAACGGCAATGTTTATGCCTTATGTGTATTTAGTAATAAGTTGTATGCGGGTGGCGATTTCACCATTGCAAATGGAGATACGGTAAATCGTATAGCCGTATGGAACGACAGTGCATGGGCGCCGGTTGGAAAAGGATTTGATACAGGAGCCGTATACGCATTGACTGTAAGTAACGATACCTTATATGCGGGAGGTTCATTTCTGAAATCAGGGAATCTTGCGGTAAACCACATAGCCAAACTTTCAGGTAATAAATGGGATTCTTTAGGCGGAGGAACTAACAATACAGTGTATGCATTATCTGATTATACTATGGGGCAAGAGTTGATGGTTGGAGGAGCATTTACGAAATCCGGCAATGTAAATACCCGCTATCTTTCATACTTTGAAGAGTACGCACAATCATGGAACGGTTTTACACCAGGTGTTAATGATACCGTTAGAGCATTAAATGCAGGCTGGGGATTATGGGGTGAAACTGTCAGGAAAACAGGTCAGGGAATTGGAGGCGGAGATATTGTTTTAGTGGGCGGAAATTTTGACAGCGCGGGATATTACAGCAGCCATTATATTGCAGGCATTATAGGCAATACGCTTGATACAGTTGGTATGCTCAACGGGCCTGTTTATGCATTAGCTAATCCCTACAATAGTTTGTTTGCAAGCGGTGATAATTATGTCGGCGGAAAATTTAGTTTTGCTGAAAATAGATTTTCCTTCAATGGAGGCACTGCTGTAAATAATGTTGCCTACCTCTATATTCTATTAGGCGGCGGTATCCAATCCCTTAGCAATAACGGCAGCATTTCAGTTTACCCCAACCCTTCAACCGGACAATTCAACTTCAGCATTGCAAGCGGGGTGCAACCACAATCTCAAATTACTCTGGAAATTTATACTGTATTAGGCGAAATGGTTTACCGTAGTCAATCCATTAATCATTCTTCATTTTCCATTGATTTAAATAGCCAACCAAACGGAGTATATTTTTACCGGCTTGTAAATACAGACGAAGGTTTAATTGGCGAAGGAAAACTTGTTATCGGCAAATAACCATTTGTAAATAATTTTTTCATATTTGCTTAGGCTACGGTTTTTTTCTTAGCTTTGACTTATCATTCCTAAACCAAAACCTCAACCCTATGAGAAAACTACTTGCCCTATTGTTTTTCACTTTTAGCTTTTCGTTTTTTACGCTGTTAAATGCTCAAACCGGAACCTGGTCGATGGTGGCTGCGCCTGCCCCTCACCCCAATATGGGAGTTTGTTTATTAATGCCTGATGGTACCGTAATTTGCCACAATACCAGCGGCGGTGGCGAAGGAAGGGGTTGGGACAGGCTTACTCCTGATATTCATGGCAGTTATGCCAATGGAACATGGGATACTATTGCAGCCATGATAAATGACCGCCTGTTTTTTTCATCTCAGGTGTTGCCAAATGGCAAAGTTTATGCAGCCGGAGGTGAATATGGCGCCGGAGGCGTGGCAGGAGAAGTATATGACCCCAAAACAAATACATGGACTTTGTGTGGACCAATTCCCTCGGGATGGAGCTTGTATGATGCCAACTCAGAAATTTTATACAATGGAGATGTGCTGGAAGGCCCGCAAATTGCCGATACCGGAACACAAAACTGTTTAATCTGGTCGCCTGCAACAAATAATTACACCGTTGCCGCAACAGCCCTTTACGGCCATGATGAGGCCCAATGGTTGAAGTTAAAAGACAGCACCATCGTTACACCCGGAATTAATACCTACAATTCCGACCGCTATTTCCCCACAAACAATACCTGGCAAGATGAAGGTTTATTGCCTGCTTTTATTTGGGACGGACTGGAGGAAGCCGGCCCCGGCCTTATGCTTCCCAATGGAAATGCCATATTTTTTGGAGCCACCCCTGCAAATGTTTTTTATACCCCAAGCGGAAATTCCAGCCCTGGAACATGGAGCATGGCAGATAGTTTTCCGGTTATAGCCGGAACACCGATGGGCATGTCTGATGCCCCGGCAGCCATGATGGTGAATGGAAAAATACTTTGCTCCATTGCACCTAACACAAATGCATTTGCTCCCCCAACCTATTTTGTAGAATATGATTACACTACCAATACTTTTGCCCGTGTAAATGCACCGATACCAATTACAGGAGGTGATTCTATTCCTATCCCTTCATATCAAACACAAATGCTCGACCTGCCCGATGGCACGGTATTGCTTTCCATAAGCCAGTCGAGCAGTTATTCCACTTCCTATATGATTTATACTCCGGGAAGCGGGCCTATCCCACAAGGGAAGCCTACTATTAATGCCGTAGTTCCACAAAACTGCAACAACTATTTAATCACCGGAAAATTATTCAACGGTATCTCCGAAGGAGCTGCCTATGGCGACGACTGGCAAATGGCAACCAATTATCCGTTGGTGCGCCTTACCAATGGCACCAATGTGTATTATGCCACCACATCTAACTGGAACCGTATTGGCGCAGTAGCAACCGATAGCCTGGAAGACAGCGCATACTTCTCGCTTCCATCCATGCCCGGCGGCACTTATTCATTGGTGGTTGTAGCAAATGGTTTTGCATCAAATCCTGTTACGTTTACCACATTTGGTGTTTATATAGCATCTGTAAATATCCGTTGCAATGGCAATAATTCCGGCAGTGCAACAGCGGTTGCAGCCGATGGTGCCAATCCTTATACCTATTCATGGGCGCCGGGCGGACAAACCACCGCATCTGTTTCTAACCTGAGCGCCGGAACATATACTGTTACTGTAACAGAAAACGGCGGATGCTCTGTATCGGCATCAGTTACTATTATCCAGCCTGCTCCATTAAATCCTTCAACTATTACTTCAGCCGCAACATGCCACGGAGCCGGCAATGGTAGTGCAACTGCAAGTGTGAGCGGTGGAACATTACCCTATAGTTACAGTTGGACAGGAGGAAGCACCAATGTTTCTATCCATAATTTAAGTGCCGGAACATATACATTAACCGTTACGGATTCCTGCGGCAATTCGGCTACTGCTTCGGCTGTAATAACTGAACCGAATGTGGTGAGCGTATCTGTAGATTCAGTTACCAATTTACTGTGCCATGGCTATAGCACAGGAAGCGCAACTGTTTCGGCAAACCCCGGAACATCGCCTTATACATATAACTGGAGCGGCGGACATGGAACCAATGCCACGGCAACCGGCTTAAGTGCCGGAACATATACCGTAACCGTTTCCGATTCCTGCGGTAATTCGGCTACCAATACAGTAACTATTACACAGCCTTCAGCAATTGTAGTTACAACCGACTCTATAAATGCAACCGTAAGCGGTGGCGGCTGCAACGGCGAAGCATGGGTAATTGCTTCGGGCGGAACACCTCCTTATTCTTATTTATGGACAACTAACGGGCAAACTACCGATAGTATTACCGGACAATGTGCAGGTTCTTATTGCTGTGTTATAACAGATAACAGCGGCTGCGTATCTACCGCTTGCATTCAGGTTGTTACCGGCATACAAAATATTGAATCGGGTGCAGGACAAATAACTGTTTATCCCAATCCCTCGAATGGCAATTTCAAGTTCCAATCTCCAAATTCTGAATTAGAAAACAGCAATCTTGAAATTTATAATGTTTTGGGCCAGCAAATATATTCTCAACGCTCTATACACAATGCTCAATTTGCAGTTAATTTAAGCGCTCAGCCATCGGGTATTTATTTATACCGCTTACTGAGTGCTGATGGCAGCTTGCTTGCCGAAGGCAAACTTATTATCCAGAAATAGGCTGGAAGTAATCTTAGGAAAATCCGCTTCATTACTTCAATGAAGCGGATTTTTTTTACTTTTGATTTTTTACTCCCCATTGCTTTTTACTGACGCTAACTATTATCACTCCATGAAAAAACTACGCATTGTTATAGTATTCCTCATTTTCTACTTTTCATTTTTCACTTTTATGTTTGCACAAACCGGAAAATGGACCGCAGTAAAAAACCTTGCACCCCATTCCAATTTTGGCGTCTGTTTATTAATGCCCGATGGAACCGTAATTTGCCATAACAACCATGGCGGAGATTATGGAACAGGCTGGGACAGGCTTACACCGGATATTCATGGCAGTTATGCCAATGGCACTTGGGATACAATCAGGTCTATGCGAAACGGGCGGCTTTATTTTTCTACTCAGGTATTGCCTAACGGAAATGTATATGTTTCAGGCGGAGAATATGGGGCAGGTGATACGGCCGGAGAAGTTTATAACCCCAACACGAATACATGGACACGCATAAATGGCCTCCCCTCGGGATGGAAAGTATATGACGGAAATTCTGAAATTCTTTATAACGGAACAGTACTCGAAGGCCCGCAAATTGGCTCTAAACCTTCTTTTGACTGCCTTTTTTATACTCCCTCAACCAATTTATTTTCGGTTGCACCCACCGCGCTTTATAATCATGATGAGGCAGCCTGGCTAAAATTACCCGACAGCAGTGTATTGTTTGTAGGCATCGCTTCGCCCTATGCAAACCGCTATATTCCCAAACTGAACAAATGGATTCACGATGACACGGTTCCCGGAATGCTCTACGACCCTTTCGGTGAAGAAGCGGGCGGTGCATTTATGCTGCCGAATAAACATGCAATATTTTTCGGAGCTACTCCTTACAACGCCATCTACTCCCCTTCCGGCGATACAAACCGCGGCACATGGGCTTCGGCTGATAGCTTCCCGACTATTAACGGCAGCCAAACTGGCATGCCCGATGCATCTTCTGCCATGATGGTGAACGGAAAAATTCTGTGCGCTGTTTCGCCTGTCGGTACTGCTAATAATGACGAATTCCGCACACCGGCTTACTTTCTGGAGTATGATTACACTACGAATACGTTTACGCAAGTAACCGACACCATTCCATTTTTTGGCGCGGATTCGCTGAAAGGTGTTTGCAGTTATCAGACACAAATGCTCAATCTGCCTGACGGCACTATTCTCGTTTCCATAAGCCAGCATTCCATTTCCGGCCAATATTATATTTACACGCCCGGCAGCGCACCCATTCCGCAAGGCAAGCCAACCATCGATAACATTACCGATATACATTGCAACAGTTATTACGTTACCGGAAAATTATTCAATGGAATATCCGAAGGAGCCAGCTATGGCGACGATTGGCAAATGGCAACCAATTACCCGTTGGTGCGCCTTACCAATGGCACCAATGTATATTATGCACCCACTACCAATTGGAACCGCATTGGCGCGGTACAGACCGATAGCCTTGAAGATACCGCTTACTTCACGCTGCCCTCCATGCCGGGCGGAACTTATTCGGTGGTGGTAGTTGCAAATGGTTTTGCTTCAAATCCCGTAATGCTTACAACTTTTGGAGTTACTATAACATCACATATCAATATTGCGCCCTGCAACAGCAGCCAGGGCAGCGCAACAGCATTTGCTTCTACAGGCGCACTTCCATATACATACTTGTGGTCGCCAAGCGGAGGAACAAACACAACTGCATCAAATCTTACAGCAGGAATTTATACTGTTACTGTAACCGAAGCCGGAGGATGTTCTGTATCGGCATCGGTGGCTATTACACAAACACCTTCATTGGATGTTAATATCGCAGTAAAAGAAGTAAGTTGCATTGGCGGAAATAATGGTGCGGCAGCGGCTTTAGTAAGCGGCGGAACACCTACCTACACGTATTTATGGAGCAATGGCAGCACAAAAACTACTATCAGCGGGTTAAGCATCGGAACCTACTCCGTAATTGTTTCCGATTCATGTGGATATACGGCTACAGCCTCAGCTACCATTACCCAACCGAACCCTTTAACTGTTATTATAGACTCCACCGTAAATGATTTATGTTATGGCGGATTTAATGGTAAAGCGTTTACAAAAGTAACCGGAGGTGTTATGCCCTATACCTATCTGTGGGGCCTCAGCGCCGGAACAAACGCAACTGCCACCGACCTTATTGCCGCAACATATGCTGTACTGGTAACCGATTCTTGTGGAAATACGGCCACAGCAAGAGCCACCATTACACAACCCAATCCGTTAGTTATTACCACCAAAGTATATAACGAAACTCCCGGTGAGGGCTGTGATGGCGAAGCCATTGTAATTCCTGCGGGAGGAACTCCGCCTTATACCTATTTGTGGCTTGGCGGCGGGCAAACCACCGATACCATAAAAAGCCACTGTGCAGGTAATTATTGCTGTGTGGTAACCGATAGCAACGGCTGCTCGCAAACCGCATGTGTAGATATTATTTCGGGCACTGATAATTTACAAACGGGGAATGGAGGAATAAATATTTATCCCAATCCCTCCGCAGGTATCTTCACAGTTACCTTCAGTCATCCTGAACTTGCTTCAGCATCCCAAACAATAATTGAAATTTATAATGTGTTGGGGCAATCTGTATTTTCAGAGACCATTGGCTCTGTTCACGGTGACAATCTTATTAATATCTCTAAACAACCGAATGGTGTTTATTTCTACCGTGTAATTACGGAGGACGAAAATCTGCTGGGGCAAGGGAAGCTGATAATTCAGAAATAGGCAGGGGCCTTGGTGGCAAACAATGCGCGATTTTCCCTTATTCGGGCTTATTTTATAAAAATATCGCCCGATTTTTGCTTAGTTCGCCCATTTTCATTACTTTTGGCGGGTTATATTACATCTGTTATTTATACAATTTAAAGCCCATGAAAAAAATACTTACCTTAAGTGTAATCCTTTTTGCATTAGTTCCGTTCCATGCCGGAGCCCAATTCGTTCTGAATGGAAACGCAAGTATAACATCACCCGAATGCTCCGATTCAACCACCACGTATCAGTTAACGCCTGACCTGAATAACCAGGCCGGAGAAATTTGGTATCCCACACAAGTTAGTTTAAATAACCGTTTCGATATTCAGTTTGAAATGTTTTTAGGAACTAAAGCTTACTCAACAGGAGCCGACGGAATATGTTTTGTATTCCAACAGCAAAGCGTAAATGCCGGAAGTTCCGGTGGAGGCCTTGGTTATGGCGGTATAACCCCATCGCTTGCGGTAGAGTTCGATACCTACAAAAATTCATGGGACCCTGCTTTCTGCCATACGGCCATCGAAAAAAACGGCGATGTTAACCATACCGATTTATCAGGCAATAATCTTGCCGGGCCTGTCCAATTGTCTCCAACCAACCCCAACCTTCCGGACGGTAACTGGCATAATGTAGAAATTATCTGGGACCCGGTTCTGCAAACCATGAGTGTGTATTTCGATTGTAATTTGCGGGTAAGTTATACCGGAGATGTTATTAACGGAATTTTCAGCGGAAACCCAAATGTGTATTGGGGCTTTACTGCCGGAACAGGCGGAAGCGACAACATACAGGAAGTATGTGTAGGTTCCTCCTACCTTACCAATCTTAAAGATACTTCTGTATGCCTTGGTAATTCAACCACCATTACTGCCACCGGCGGTGTTTCTTATTCATGGAGCCCCGGCACAGGATTAAATGTAGATACCGGAGCCACTGTTATTGCAACCCCTACAGCCACTACAACTTATACAGTTAGCATTACCAACGGATGCACCTCGGCTGTTACCAAAGACAGCATAACTGTTACTGTTAATCCTTTACCTGTTGCCACTATGAATCCTCCAACAAATATTCTTTGCGGAGGAACCAACACAGGCAGCGCATCTGTAAGTGCTTCCAGCGGAACCGGCCCATATACTTACGCATGGTCGCCTGCCGGAGGAACCAATGCCGCGGCAACCGGTTTATCGGCCGGAACGTATACGGCTATCGTAACTGATTCGCATGGTTGCATTGCACCAACATCAACCGCTACTGTAACAATAACCCAACCGGCACCTTTGCGCGATAGCGCCAGTGCATTGAACCACACATCGTGCAATGGCGGAACAGGAACGGCTACTGTGGGTACTATTGGCGGAACAGGTCCTTACACCTATTCCTGGAGCCCGGGTGGCGGAACCAATGCCACCGAAAGCGGATTATCAGCCGGAACATATACCGTTACCGTAAGCGATAACAATGGCTGCGCCGGAACACCGGTAGTTATAAATGTATCGCAACCCGATAATATTTCCGAATCGATTGCATCGCGTGTTATTGTGCGTTGCGAAGAATATGCTTACATAACTGCACAAACACCGACAGGCGGTGTGCCTCCTTATACCTATAGTTGGGCACCTAACGGTGGAACAAATATGCAAACCGTTACTACCCTCAGTGCCGGTTCTTACACTGTAACTGTGACTGATAACAGCGGTTGCTCTGCAACAGCTTCCGAAGTTGTTACCTACCCGCCTATGCTTACAGTTACAGCTAATGCACTTAGCGGCGCAGGTTGTTATGATGCCAAAGACGGAAGTGCAACAGCAATACCAACGGGCGGAACAGGGGCATATACCTATTCCTGGTTCCCTTCCGGTGGAACCAATGCAACTGAATCTAATCTTTCTGCCGGAACATATACCGTAACTCTCAGCGACAGCAATGGATGTAATGCAACAGCAGCAGTTACAATCACACAATCTCCCGGAATGGTTATTTCTACCGATTCCATCAGCGTTACCAGTTTTGGAGGGTGCAATGGAGTGGCAGCTATAACCGTAGTAAGCGGCGGAACACCTCCATTTACCTATTTGTGGAGCCCCGGCGGACAAACTACAGACACCATTAAAAACCAATGCGAGGGCGACTATTGTTGCACCGTTACTGGTGCAAATGGTTGCTCCGAAAATGTTTGCATTGTAGTATTAAATACCACAGGCATAGATAATATCCAATCTGCAACCGGGCTGAGCATTTATCCTAATCCGAACAACGGAGTATTCACTATTCAGTTGTCAGATGTCAGTGTTCAGTCATCAGTTGAAATTTACGATGTGCTTGGACAAAATTTACTCACTCAAACATTAAGCAATACACAGGAAAATAATATCATTAACCTGCGCGATAAAGCAGCAGGAATGTATTTCTACCGTGTAACTAAATCGGATGGAAGTTTGCTGGGTGAAGGAAAGATTTTGGTTCAGAAATAAGTCTGGGCCCGATTGGTCAATAATTGGTGTTTCTTTTATATTCATAAAACAGAAGCAGCTCCATTTCCGAATCATTGGTTAAATGGAGCTGTTTTTTAGTATCTTTGTTTGGTTAATCTACCAAAAATACTATCATGCGTATTCTACTTAAAACAACAGGATTAGTCCTTTTATTTATTATATTTATTTTTCAGGTTGGCACAATAAAGGCCCAAACCTGCACCTACGATTCGGTTTCGTTTTCCTATACGGGCAGCCCTCAGACTTTTGTAGTGCCTTCATGTGTCACGTCCATCACCGTGAGGGCATGGGGCGCTGGCGGCGGCGGCGGCGGCGATGATTGCGACCTGGGCGCAGCCGGTGGCGGCGGGGCTTACGCCTCGGATGTTATTTCCGTTATTTCGGGACAAAATTTAACTGTAATAATTGGACAAGGCGGCTTTGCAGGCGGTGATAAAGCTACCGCTATTGATGCAGGCCCCGGTGGTTATGGATATGGCACAGGTGGAACAGGCGGCCTGCCAGGTCCTCACGGTTATTCAGGCGGCGGCGGTGGCGGCGGCGGCGGAACAGCCATATTAAATGCGGCAACTCCATTGGTAGTAGCCGGAGCAGGCGGGGGCGGCGGCGGTGCAGGATGTAACTCAAATGGCGGCGGCGGCGGCGGCGGCGGACAAAATGGATTTGCCGGAACAGGCCCCGGTGGAAATGCAGGTGCAAGCCCTACTACAAATGGAGTAACAGCAACCATAGTTCCTTATGACGGTGGTGGTGCAGGCGGCGGCGGCGGCGGATTAAACGGCGGCGACAGCGGATGGTACACACCCAGTTGCGATTGTGGCGCAGGCGGTGGCGGTGGCGGCAACAGCCTTGGTACCGTAATAGTAAATGGAAATGCAGCCATAGTGGGCAATAATTTATATGCAAGTTTGCCCGCGCTTACAGGCTCAGGCGGCCCTGCTGATGCAGGCTGGCTTGGACAAGGCGGAGGCAATGGATATATGGAGATAGTTTATTGCATCCAATCCCTGCCGGGAACAATAACCGCTACCGGAACTTTATGCTCCGGCCAAAATAATGGAACAGCTACAGTAACGCCCACCGGTGGGCTGCCGCCATTCACATATTTATGGTCGCCATCGGGCGGAACAAATGCCACTGCAAACGGATTATCTGCGGGAACATATACGGTTACAATTACAGATGCAAATGGTTGCACGGGTACAGTTTCAGTTAATGTAACTCAACCTGCAGCATTGCGAGACAGTGCCAGCGTCTTGAACCATGCGCCTTGCTCCAGCGGTAATGGAAGCGCTACAGTCGGCGTTATTGGCGGAACAGGCCCTTACACCTATTTATGGACCCCCGGCGGAGGAACCAATGCTACTGAATCTGGTCTTTCATCGGGAACATACACTGTGAGCGTTATCGATAATAATCTTTGTATTGGAGCACCTGTTACTATCACCGTTTCGCAACCGGAAGCCATCTCTGCTTCAATTGCATCGCGTGTTATTGTGCGTTGCGAAGAATATGCTTACATAACTGCACAAACACCGACAGGCGGTGTGCCTCCTTATACCTATAGCTGGGCACCTAACGGTGGAACAAATATGCAAACCGTTACCACCCTCAGTGCCGGTTCTTACACTGTAACTGTGACTGATAACAGCGGTTGCTCTGCAACAGCTTCCGAAGTTGTTACCTACCCGCCTATGCTTACAGTTACAGCTAATGCACTTAGCGGCGCAGGTTGTTATGATGC
>CAIWVW010000122.1 GCA_903916255.1 uncultured Bacteroidota bacterium | reverse complement strand
CATTCCGTTTGGTTGGTCAGATATGTTAATTAGAGATGAGTAATTAGTAATTAGTAATTGGGTACATACTATTTGTCCAAGCATATTATAAATCTCTACAGTATTACTTTCAACTTTCAACTTTTCACTTTCAACTGTAATAGTGAACTGTCCATTGTTCGGGTTTGGGTAGAGGGTAATGTTATCCAATGTTTCGCAGCATGCAGGTGGCGGGGTTTGTTCCGGTGTGTCGTCTCCTTTTACACCCGGCAATGCATCCGGACAGGCCATTGTTACAGTGTTAGTAGCTGAACATCCGTGTGAATCGGTCACTTTTACAGTGTAGGTATTGTTTGTTACCAGCATACTTGTAGTGGTATTTCCATTCGACCATACAAATACATATCCCGGCGTTCCTCCGCTTGCGCTGATGGTTATTGTTCCATGTCCGGCAGGCCCGCACGTAGGTGTCGGTATACTGGAACTTACTGCCGCTGAAGGCTGGGTTATGGTAATCCCGGTTGTATTTAGGCTGCAACCAAGGTTATCGGTCATTACCACAGAATAAGTGCCTACAGTTAATCCGGTAACTAAAGAAGTTGTTTTACCATCATTCCATGCATAGGTATAAGGAGACACTCCGCCTCTTGAACCTAACGATACCTGTCCGCCGCTGCCACCATAGCAGCCTACGTTGGTTTGCCATGCAGCACTGTCGTGCAGGTAGGATGCAGGTTCGGTTATGGTTACTGATGCAAATGAACTTGAACAGCCATTATTATCTGTTATAAATACGCTATATGTACCTGCGCTTAATCCGCTTGCTGTAGCAGTGCTGCAGCTATTCGGGAACCAGTTATACGCATATGGCTGAGTTCCATATTTTACTCCAACGGTTGCGCTGCCTGCAGTTCCGCTTTTGCAGATATTATTTACGGTCAGGCTACGCACTATCGTATCATGGATTGACAATGGTTGGGTCAATGCAATTACCAATTGCACCGAACAACGGTGAGCATCTTTCATGGTTACTGTGTAGGTTGCTGCTGCCATGTTTGCAGCACTGCTTGTGGTGCTAACATTTGGGCTCCAGCTATAAAGATATGGCGCTACACCTCCCGTAATACCTACACTGGCGCTGCCCGTTAAACCATTACAGGCAGGATAAGTAACGCTTACTACGCTGTCGCGAATATGTGTCGGCTGGGTTATAATAACCGGATTTATTGTATTTGTACAGCCATTATGGTCGGTTATTACTACCGAATAGGTTCCTGCCGTAAGGTTGCTCGCGGTTGCCAGTGTATTTCCATTCGACCATACATAATTATATGGATAGCTGCCGCCCTTTGCTCCAATGGTTGCACTGCCTCCGTTACCTCCGCCGCATACAATATTTGTTTGGGTAACAATACTGTCGCGCAGCGGATTGGGTTGAGTGATGCTGACTGTCGAAGTGTGAGAAGCTCCGCAGTTATCTGTAACAGTAACAGTGTAATTACCTGCACTCAATGTGTTGGGAGTTTGTGAAGTTGATACTGTTGAGGCTCCATTACTCCATGCATAGGTATAAGGTGTATTTCCCCCAACCGAATTAACAGTTGCTCTGCCGTTATTGCTGCCATTGCATGTTATGTTGCTAATCGTTCCTGCGGTGATATAAATAAACCGCACCGGTTGCGTTATGGTAACACTTGCTGATGCACTGCAAGAGCCGGTAGCATCAGACACAGTTACCGTATAACTTCCTGCACTAAGGTTGCTTACACTTGCGGTGGTGGCAGATGTGGCACCGCTCCATAAATAGGTATACGGCGAGGTGCCCGCGCTTGGGATGGCTGTTACAATGCCATTGCTTCCCCCGTAACAACTTACATTGGCTGTAGCACTTGCTACGGCAATTAAAGTGCACAATGGTGCATCCCTATACCGGAACATTACCCCATTTCCATTTACACCATAAGCCCCGCCCTGTGTGGTCATTCCATATAGTACGTTTCCGGAAGCAATTAATGAGTTTACAGGATATATACCTGTTAAAGTGTCAAAATAATGCAGGTTTTTTATCCCGGTTCCGTTGGTGTGAATAGAAAATAAATTACCGTAAGCATACGAAGAATTTCCCGCGCCTGAGGTCATTCCATATAATAAGCCATTGGTAAGAGTTAAACTTCCATAAACATAGTTGCCGTCAAAGCTGTTAAAATCATGAATATCAGCATACCCACTGCCGCTGGTGTTTATTGAGAAGACAGATCCATACCCAAGTGAGCCTCCCGCATTGGCCATTCCGTATAGTGTAATACCGGAAAGCGTAAGCGATCCGAAAGGAGATTCACCTGTTGCATAGCTGAAATCGTGAAGTTTCGTAAAGCCTGTTCCGCTTGTACTTATAGAAAAGATAACTCCTGCCCAATTTGCTCCGCCCACCCCGGTCATACCATATAAAGTAGTTCCCGACAGGGTTAAATCTCCGTAAGGATGCGAGCCGTTTGTAAAATCAAAATCGTGCAGGTCCTGGTATCCGCTACCGTCAGTTTGTATTTGAAATATCGAACCGCTGTCATGCGCTCCCCCGCGTGCTGTCATACCGTATAAGGTGGTGCCTGATATGGTTAAATCGCCCAAGGGGTTTGCACCATTGGTACCACTGAAATCGAGCAAATCGGTAAATACACTGCCTACCGTATTTAAAGAGTAAATATCGCCCAATCCGTTTGCACCGCCTTCCGGAGTCATGCCATACAACGTAGTTCCGGATATAACCACCCCTGCGTTAGGATGCGAACCATATGAGTAGTCGAAATCGAACAAATCGGTAAATGAATTTCCGTTGGTGTCGGATGAAAAAATATACCCTCTTCCATATGCACCGCCATAATTCATAGTACCATATAGCGTATTCCCTGAACGGGCCAAATTACAGTGGCTGTTTGGATACCAACGGTTAGGCGCGCCTCCGTTAAAATTATACACATTCGTAAAGTTTGTTCCGTTTGTTTTAATCGAAAAAACATTTCCTAATGAATCCGCACCACCATATGGCGTCATACCATACAACACGCCTGCGGCTAACGTTAAGCAGTTATATGCCGGATAAGCACCGTCGGAATAATTAAAATCGTGCATGTCATTAAATCCGGTTCCGTTGGTATTTACAGAAAAAACATTTCCAACACCATTAACTCCGCCTATAGTTGTTATACCATATAGTACACCGCCCGAAAGTGTTAAACTTCCCCACGGCTCTGAACCATCGGTACCGTTAAAACCATGTATTTCAAAAAATCCCGTACCGTTAGTATTGATGGAGAATACATTCCCATAACCTATTGAGCCGCCAACTACAGACATGCCGTACAATGTAGTTCCCGAGAGGATTAAACTTCCATACGGCTGTGAACCGTTGCTACCATCGAAATCAAGCAACTTTGAAAAACCGGTTCCGTTGGTGTTGATAGAAAAAATAACACCGTAATTATACGCTCCTCCATATTGCGTCATTCCATATAGCTTGGTTCCGGAAAGGGTTAATGAGCCTGCGGGCGCCGAACCTTTTTCCCCGGTAAAATCAAACAATTCTGTGTAACCGGCACCATTGGTATCGATGGAGAAGATAACCCCTGAGTCGGCAACACCACCCCTATATGTCATTCCGTATAATACATTTCCCGAAATTGTTAAATCGGCCACAGGGCCACCACCGGTTACATCATCAAAATCGTGCAGCTCTTTAAAATTATTTCCGTTGGTATCAATTGTAAATATATTGCCCAAGCCATTTATTCCACCATCCCAGGTCATTCCGAAAAGTTTACTGCCAGAAAGCACCAGGGAACCACTCGGAGCAAAACCGTTGTTGGTATCGAGCGAGAAATCGAGCAGGTCATTATATCCGCTGCCATCCAAATTAACGGAAAAGACATTTCCTGCACCTGTTGCTCCGCCGCTTAATGTCATGCCGTACAATTTATTTCCTGAACGTATAAATGAGCCGTATGGATAGGCACCACCGGAGTTTTTAAAACTATGCAGCGTGGTGTACTGTGCTTCTGAAAATGAAAAACTAAAAAAGAAAAGTGAAAAGAAAAGAATGCTTTTTAAAGATATGTTGATTGTTCTTGTTGTTTTTTTCATACACAGGGGTTTAAATTTTCGCTAATAGTACGGTTTTTTTTAATTCAACAAACAATAGGGTTATAAAAAATAAGATAAGTAACGTTTATTTAATGACATAAGAACTGAACGGTAAGATTAGTTAAAATACAAAAAGGAGAACATTGCTGTTCTCCTTTTTTGAATGAATAATGAAAAATTTAAAATGAATAATTTAGCGGTTGCTGATTATTTTTCACTTTTCATTTTTAGTTTTTCATTTAATTTGTTTTCACCACTTTTTTCTGGCTTACCAAATTGCCGTTGTTATCTAATATGCGTATTAAATAAATTCCGTTTGGTTGGTCAGATATATTAATTAGTAATGAGTAATTAGTAATTAGTAATTGGGTACATACTTTTTGTCCAAGCATATTATAAATCTCTACAGTATTACTTTCAACTTTCAACTTTTCACTTTCAACTGTAATAGTGAATTGTCCATTGTTCGGATTTGGGTAGAGGGTAATGTTATCCAATCCGGCGCAGCAAGTTGCATTACCGGCAATATCTTCCTCGCTATGCGGTTTAATTTCAGGGCATGACAGGTTGCCTGAAAGTATATAACTGCAACCATGCTTATCGGTTATAGTTACGGAATAGGTACCGGGCGCAAGCCCTGATACCAATGCCGTGGTTATTCCTCCGGGGCTCCACAAATATGAGTAGGGGCTTGTACCACCCGTTGCTGTTGCGGTTACACTAACCAAACTATTCGAGCATGTTTTCCCTGTAAAACTTGCGCCTAATGCCGCCGCAGGCTGTGTGATAGTAGCAGTGGCTGAACTGGAACATCCATTATGGTCGGCTACCTTTACAGTGTAGGTTCCGGCAGTTAAGCTATTGGCTACGCTTGTGCTGCTTACATTAGGGGTCCATGTATATGTATAGGGTGGGGTGCCATATTTAGTTCCCAGTGTGATGCTTGCATTATTGCCTCCATTACAGTTTACATTCACCTTATCTGCCAAAATACTACTGTCGCGAATAGCGGGTGGTTGGGTCAAAATAATACCAATAGATGAAGAGCAGCCGTTTTTGTCTTTCACGGTTACAGTATAGCTTCCTGCTATCAGCTTGGTGCAGGTGGCTGTAGTGCTTAGTCCGCCGGTCCAGGTGTAGGTGTATGGGCTTGTTCCTCCTGCCTCAAGAACGGTGGCGCTTCCCATTCCTCCATTACAACCGGGGTAGCTAATACTTTGCAAGGTTTCAGCAAGTGCGGTTGGTTGCGTAATTGTTGCCGAAGGGCTGTTGCTTCCCGGACATCCGGCATGGTCGGTTATTGCGCACGTATAGGTTCCGGCAGAAAGGCCTGCGGCAGTAGCCAATGTGCTGCCGCCTGGAGACCAATTGTAGTAATAAGGGTAAGTCCCCCCTGCCACAGTCACCGTGGCTGTTCCGCCATTTCCTCCAAAACACGCTACATTGGTAGTGGCGGTAATGGTGCCTGTTAAGGAACGGGGTTGTGTAATTGTTACACTGGCCGAAACCGAAGCCCCGCAATTATCATGTATTGTAACCGTATAACTTCCCGCACTTAATGTATTCGGGCTTTGTAGGGTAGCTACTACACTACTGCTTGCATTAAGCCAAGAATAAGTATATGGGGAAACACCCCCCACAGCTGTAGAAGAGGCTTTGCCATTCGATGCCCCCGGGCACAATACATTATTCACCACACCTGCGCTTGCATACAATAAAGCGGAAGGTTGGGAAATGGTAGCGCTCGCCGTAGCTGTGCATCCATTGGCATCCTTAACAGTAACGATGTATGTTCCGAAAGTGAGGATAGCACCTGTAGGGTTATTTACAGAAACGGTGGTTCCCCCGATACTCCATGAGTAGGTATATGGCGTTAACCCTCCGCTGGGCGAAGCAATGGCATTACCATTATTCCCGCCGTTGCAGCTTACGTTGGCTGTGGCGGAGGCGGTGGTGGTTAAGGCAGTCGGCTGGCTTATACTTACAGATGCCGTTGCACTGCAATTGTGCGCATCATGCACTGTTACGGTATAGCTGCCGGCAGTAAGGCCTGAAGCTGTTACATTGGTTTGTGAACCGGCATCGCTCCATAAATAGGTATAAGGCGTTTGCCCTCCGCTTGGCGAAGCGATGGCATTACCATTATTTCCGCCATTGCAGCTTACGTTGGCTGTTGTTGAAGCGGTGGTGGTTAATAATGTTGGCTGTGTAATTGTTACACTTGCCGTTGCTGTGCATCCATTAGCATCATGCACTGTAACAGTGTAGCTTCCGGCGGTAGCAGCAATAGCGGATACCGTAGTACCATTAGACCAAAGGTAGGTGTATGGTGATGTGCCGCCAGTTGGAGCAGATTGTGCTGTACCATTGCCTCCATTGCAATTTACATTGGCGGTTACAGTACCGTTTGCCGCCAAATTAGTTGGTTGGGTTACAGTAAAGCTTAGTGTAGCCGAACAGTTATTGTTATCGGTTACGGTTAACGTATATGTTCCTGCAGATAAGCCTGTGGCAGTATGCGTAGTTTGGTGGTTGGCATCGCTCCATAAATAGGTATAGGGCGCGGTGCCTCCATAATTGTATTTTAAGGTAACATATCCATTGCCCATGTTTGTGGCAACCGCTGTGTCAACTACTGTTCCATTGAGGTAGGAGGCACCCCCTTCGCCACCCGGCCCAACTGAATACGCAGGTTGTCCCGTTGTAAAAAAACCGCCGCTGCCGCCGCCGTTATATCCGCCGCCGCCGCCGCCGCCGCCGCCGTTATAAACATGATATTCAATGTCAGTTACAAATCCGGCGCCACCGCCGCCGCCGTATCCTCCATTAACATAACTGCTTCCAAGAGCGTGTGCAAATCCATTCGCCCTGTCATTGCCACCCATAACCTGTCCCAAAACGGAGTTGCCTCCATTGCTATACCATCCTGCTCCACCGCCTCCACAACCCGGCTGTAAACGAGATGCATCAATAAATGCTCCTCCTCCGTTGCCCCCCGTACCATTCGTACCATTAGTTCTACCGTTATAATAATAAGACAAGGAATCTACTACACTTGGAATTGTATTATTTACAAGGTCAGTGCCGGCAGGGCCTCCGGGAAGAACAAATTTAAATGGAACAATAGTTCCGGCACCGCCGCCACCGCCTGCCACCGCAAGCAGACTAACCGTGTTGGAATCGTAAACAAAACTCCCTCCGCCTCCACCTCCTCCTGTAAAATAATAAGATTCGTCACCGGAGCTCGCGGAAACAATGGAGAGGATATCGCCCGGAACTGTGTTGCAAATGGCCGTAAATACTGCTCCCGGGCCGCCCGGATCAATATTGCTTCCTAAAATAGATTGGCCACCACCACCACCGGCTATTGTAATTGACAGGGATGTACAACCAACCGGAACTGCAAAATGCTGAACAACTCCATTGTAATTGTAAGTGGTATCAAAAGGGGAAGGTACGGTTGCACTTCCATTATTTCCCCCATAGCAACTTACATTGCTTACCGAGGACATACTTAGGGATAGGTTGCATTGCCCTTTGGCAGATAACAATCCGAGATAAAGAAAAGCCGGAATTAAAAGGTGCTGTTTTTTCATTCAGGGGTATATTTTACTCATTAGGTGACAAATGTAAAAATAATTATTACTCATGCAATTTTAGTAAAGGAAATTAACAGAAATACAATTTTGGGTTTAATTACATGGAGGACACACTTTTGAAACCAATATAAATCATTTGTTTATCTTAAATTATCCCGAAGTAATCATAAAAAAATCATTTTGGTCAACGTAAATACCTATTTGCCCTACAATTACCCTAAAACTATGGCATGCCGGAAAGTCTTTCTGCAATTGATATAGAAGCAATGCCTGCGTTTTTAAAAACGGGTTAAAGTACGGCATTGGGCCTTCAGGGTTTTTTGTGGCTAAAAAGGCAGTAAGATAAAAAAGGAGAACATTGCTGTGCTCCTTTTTTGAATGAATAATGAAAAATTTAAAATGAATAATTTAGCGGTTGCTGATTATTTTTCACTTTTCATTTTTAGTTTTTCATTTAATTTGTTTTCACCACTTTTTTCTG
>CAIWVW010000121.1 GCA_903916255.1 uncultured Bacteroidota bacterium | reverse complement strand
TCAATAGCTGATTCTGTCATGCCGAACTTGTTTCGGCATCTGTTCCGTTCTTTTGATTGTTATTAGCATCAAAAGTCTTAAGAAGTTTGCCTATTGGAAAAAGGCAATACGACCTTTAGCTGACGGATAAAAGGAAGCAACTAATAGTTGGATTTAGCTCAAAACCAATATTTTTTATTTTCGGCTAAAGCCGGGAATATTGTTTAATATTATAACCGTCAGTTAATCGCCGTGTTGACTTTTTACCGGATTTTGAGGGAAGGATGGAAGATATGAGAGTGAGAGGCTTACGTCCTCCTTGCCGACAACGATTTTGTCGGTAATGGTTTCCACAATGTTACGTTTGTTTTCATATGGTAATGTAGGCCACCTGTCGTATAAGTCTTTGGCTTCTTTAAGAACTACATCGGAAGATGCTACCTGTATTTTAAGGAAGTCTACCTCTGCCTGGAGTTCGGGAATGGTATTCTGCAACTGTATTAACCTTTCCTCTAAGGGTCTGAATTCTTCCATGAAACTTTCTTTTGACAGTTCACCATCCATTCTCAGGTTGACTAAAACATTCTTTCTTTTTCGGATGGTATTAGCTTCTTCCGTCACACCTTGCAAAAGCTTTTCTTTTTCCAGTATTTTCTCATCGCTATTTGAAAGATATGTTTTAACATCCACATCCGTTAAAAGAAAAGTTTTGAGTTGGGAATGATAAATTTCATCCAACGTTTCAACCGAAATCCTGTTTTTGCAATTTGTGCAAGTGTAAACGGCAGATTGTTTGTGAAAAACATACATTTTCTTTCCGCAATTGCATGAAACTAACCCTGCAAGAAGATGGACAGGTTTCGGACCTTTAGCTCTTCTCTTTTTCCGTTGGTCATTTAAAATCTCATTGCAGGCATTCCATAGGCTTTCTGAAACGATGGGTTCGCAGGGAACAGTAATCCATTCTGTTTCCGGTTTCTTGTTCTTTCCATTGTTGAGCGTGTGAAAGCTTGGTCTCAGACCTTTGGCGGAAGTGTCAGAGAGGAGTCTATTAATAGTAGTGTCAGAGAATTTAGAACCGTTCTTTGTGCGGTAGCCCATGTCATTCAATTCTTTGGCAACCGACCTTCTGCGTTTGTGCTTGAGGAATAGTTCATAAACAAGTTTTCTGATTGGGGCTTCCTTTTCATCTATCACAAATTGCTTGTTCTCCCACTTATAGCCAAATGATGCGCTGCCGTTTAATGGCTTGCCCATCTTTGCTCTGATAGGAATAGATACTTTTACCCGGTCAACTATTTCCTCTCTCTCCCACTGTGCCATTGCTGCAATCATAGTGTAGAACAAACGCCCAGTAGGGGAGCTTGTATCAATCGCTTCCTGCAATGAAATTAAGTCTGCATTATTATCCCGGAAGAAATCAGAGAATTCTAAAAGTTCTTTGGTGTTTCTTGCCAACCGTGCCAACTTGGAAAATATGAGACCGGTAATATTTCCCCGCTTAATATCATTAAGCATCCGCTTTGCTTCTCCATGTTGCATAACGGCTTTGCCGGATACTGCTTCTAAATGATAGACCGTTTCTACTTCCCATCCTTTGGCTTCAGCATAGAGCCTTGCTCTTTTTTCGTGATGTTCAGGGGATTCTCCCTGGGCTTGGTCTTCAGTACTGACACGAATCCAGATACCGACTATTTTCTTTTCCATTTTACGTGGTTTAAAGGTTTAAAATTACTGAATTTATTTCTTTTTGTAAAGAAGTTTGATACAGCCTACCTCATTAATATGTATCGGCGTAAGGGTGATAAATTGCCGAATGCGGCAACTGTGCCAATTTCAGTAACATGTCCCAAACCACAAGCAATACCCAGATGCTTCATAATCCCTTAAACATCAGGCATTGAAGGAACAGTAAGAAACGGCAAGAAGGAACTGGAATAAATAGCCGGAGGCGGCTTTATGCCGAGAAAATTCTTGCGTTCCCAGAGGGCGCACCAGCAAAGCCGTGCGTCTTACAGTTCCAATACCTTTGTTTAAGGGATTGGGAAGCGGCAACCTAAGTTAGATCTTTTTAGAAGATTAAAAATCGGTTGTTTGCCTGCCCTTAACTTATGGATAAATGGAGTAACTGACTTTGTATGTGCTCTGACATTTTGAATCTTTACGTTTATTAAAGACTAAAACTTTTGTAAGAAATCCGTTGGTTGTTTATTGTTTTTTTTCTCTTAGTAATATATTCGATTAAGTTATTTTCTTTGATTTTAAGAGCTTCATTCGGTTTCATAATAGAAATTTCGCTATCACGATTGATTCCAAGTGAAGATATTGATGTACCAAGCCGTAATCCGCTATTTTTTGTAATAATCCATCTGTCGTGAAATGGAGCCATATTATTATGTTCAGGTATCCAGCAGAATGTAACATTTGAAAAAGGAGGGACTTCATCCGATATTTTTTTCCAATAAGCTTTATATTCGGTTTCAATATTTTCTTTGTACCCATTTTCAGAGCCCAAGAAATCAATTTCTATTCCCTCACATTCATCTTTAATAAGCTTAAGAATTTCAATATCCTCTTTTTTTAAATAGGCATCAGCAATTATTATAAATTCCTTGCCTTCATCATGTAGCCAAGATTTAATAAAATTCAATGCCTCTTCTCTAGTACCATGTTTCAGTGCTTCATTTGAAACAAAGTCTTCATCTATAAAAAATTTCTTTTGAATCTTTTCACTAAATTTTCTTTTGCGCGATAGGATTTCAATCATATTAGTTGCCTGAACAACGACTTTAAAATTTCTTCTATGAATATCGGCAAAAGGACCATCAGTATTTGGAGTTCTGTAAGTTCTATAACAATTATTTAAGTAAAACATAAAAATTGGAAAAGCCTCATGGAGTGGTAGATGATTACCAATAGGTAGATAACTACTTATCTCGGAAATCTTTTTCGACTCGATTTTTTCAGAATTTAATGCTTTTTCAGCTTGTAAAATTCCGTATACTATCATTCTATAGCTTTCCTTTTCCTTTTGGTCTAGTGCCTTATCATTTTTAATTTTAGTTGATAGTTCAAGAGATTCATAATGCTGCTTCAAAAGCATATTTATTTTATTTTCTCTATTTTCTTGATCCAATGATTTTATAAGTTCTTTAGCGTATTGCGGATCCAACCGATACATTGAATCAATTATACTTCTTTGGGAAGCATACACATCAGGGCTATTTTCTAATTGACTAGAAATATTAAATGCGCTATTAACAATTTTTTTCCATGCGGGTCTATGGACTTTATACATTTTGTCAGAAATATCTAAAACACGTTGTACAAATTCGTAGTGAATTGTAAAGGATTCAAGTTCCTTAATTATTTCGTCATATAATTTCTTTTTCACACTATCGCCGCTTGGAACCTTATCAAATGGTATCTCATCTACAAGAATAGAATTGACGAAAATTCTATCAGAAAGATTCGGGATACCACTTGCATCACTAATCAAACCAAGCCAATAGGTCTTATTATCTATATCAGTTCTTGTGATTTTAGCGACTTCCATCCGCGATAATATTTTATATCCAGCATGCTTGATATTTGTGATATCAGGGAGGTTTGTTTCAATAATTTTATTTAGTTTTTGAGTTAATGTTGCAATTTGAGGGTTTGATAGTTTATTCTTGTTGGTTGAGACTGCCTTGCAAATGTTATCAATCTGAAAATGTATTGTATCATCGTTTTTTATATGGTTTAATAAATTAATAGCTTTCTCTAAATCACTATAATTAGTATTATAATTTTCTCCCCCCGATTCATACACTTCAAATGGGCTTTTCTTTGTTACATAGAAATGGCATAATATGGAATAAATACTCTCTTTTGAATTTAAAACAGCCTTTTTTATAAAGTCAAGTGCTAATTCTGGGTTAAAAACGTGAACGATTATTAATGAGTATGATGCTGATTCGACATCCAATTTTTTATCTATTTGGCCTTGAATTAATGGTATTAAATGGTCGTGTAAAATTTTTTTTGCGATATCATCTCGTTCTTCTAAATGGGCATTAATACCAATCTCGGACCATAAGTTTAATTTTTCAAGCTGTGAAGGAACTCTATTAATCAAATCCTCAATAATTTTAAAGTCCTTAGAATCATCACCTTTTGAGACTAAAAGTCCTTTATACGCCCGAATAATTAGCTTAATACTATTCATGAAAGTATGGGCGACAGGACGGGAATCAAGCCAGCTTTCATTTTTTAGTTTTTCACATTCTAAAAATATCTCCTTTGCAAAACTCTCATTTATTTTAGATAGATCCGAACATACGGTAAACCCACTATCAATTCGCTCCCAATCTGCTTCGATGGACTTCCAATTAACACGTATAGCTTTTTCTGATTGGCGAGATAATCTGTTTTTCCAATCCGCATTCTTTGCAATTATTTTGTATGCAAGTACCGATCCGTATAATCTTTGCGCAGGTTCTTGTATATTTGGAACCTTTTCCATAAAATATAAAAGCCCCTTAATTATATCAAAATGAAGTGATTTGGCTTCTGCGAATCGCTCAAGAACCCTTATAAATAATGATTGTTTATCTAAATCTGCATTAATAGAAGTTTCAATTATTTTTAGAATTTTAATATCAACGTACTTTAAGTTATTATCTAAGTAGGAATCTAAAATTAGAAATTTAGTACGTTCTCTTCTACTTAAAGTATTTATCTGTTCGCAAATCTTTAAAGCGAGAACTGGATTGATCTTACCTATAGTTTTCATTAAATTTTCACTTATTTTAAAATGACTAGCGGTAGATTTGTATAGCTCCTCTGACAATGTCATTATTCGACTATAGGCAAAACTTTCTTTTTGTCTAAAGGGCTCATGCGTTAATTTCCTGAGTTTGGCATAAACTTCTGCAAATGATTCCAGCTTAACTAAAGTATCATTAATACTTTCAACTTCTTTAATAATGCGATTTATCGTATTCACAGACTTATTTCGCCAGCTAGTACATTCAGCCTTAAGGGAACGATTTGCTGCCCCGAAAGACTTATAACGCCCAAAAGTAAATTCTGTATGAAAAATATTTAAGTCATAAATATATCTATTTTTGGTTAACCCAAGATCTTTTAGTTCAGGTTCGAGAGATTTAAATCTTTTGTAAAGTTTCATCTTTGATTCCCGATTAGTAATAAAAGGTAGTTGATATGAAAGCTCTTTTAAAACATCCAATGTAATTGAAGTTTGGGAAGATGAATGTATTAATTCATCTAGAGCTGCATCTATAACACTTTCAACATTTTTATTACTGCGAATATTACTTAACCACAACCTTAATAATCTTAATCTTTCCTTTGGATCAGTTAATTTTCTTACTTCTTCTAGTACTTTTTCAGAAGAGTAATTCTCAACTAAAAATGAAACTGCTTGATTAATTTTTTTGACTTCGGGATTATTTAAATTATTAATTGCTTCTAATTTTTTCTCTTTTGTTTCATCTTTTTCTTCTTTTATATTTGAGTCAATTGCAGCAATTGCCAGTTTGGCAACAATCCAATCATTGATACTTTTTTCAGATATACTTCCTGTAGATTTTTCAATCATTTCAATTGCCAAATTTGGAATAGCATAAATTAAGTCCGCCACAATATCATAGATTTTATTACCAACAGCGGACAAATTTATTGTTTCATAAATCTCTTGAATTACCTTCACTAGATCTTCGTCAACATTCTTGCTAATTTCCTTTTGTTTCCTTGCAATTAAAGCTAACAACTTTAATCTATCAACCTTAAGAACCGCACTTTCCGCAAGAGAAATAGCTCCAGGAAAGTCATTAATTGAAATACGTGCGTTAACTTCAGATTCCCAAAATAAATAATTATCTATTTCATTAATTAGACTTCCCTGTACAGAATATCGCCACATTTCAACATATTTATCCATTTTTTCGGATGCTTGCAGGCCCAAAATCAACCTTTCATTTACAGTTTCTATTGTGCCTGTTCCCTCAAGTATTCGTGCTATATAAGTGTCATCAATTAATTCAATTATTTTTCCCCATTCTTTTTTCTCTGTATATAGCTTTGGTAACTCCATTAATGAATTAATAGAATTTTGATTAAAATAGTAGTCTATTAATGTGTCTTGAATCTTTCTTTTATTAGCCCTCAGAAGATTTGCGAAATATTTTTTATGAGCACTAGATACGAATTTGACATTATAATTAGAAATTTCTAAAATTTTGAATTCTCTAATTTTATTTTCAGCTTCTTCAGCGGTCAGAGAAAACATTTTAGAAATATCATTTATTTGGAAAGTATTTTCACTTAATGAAAGTAGCGAAAGTATTCCACTATTGGCGGGAACTTTTATATCAACAGATTCACAATCTAATTCAACCCAAGTACTATAAGTAGTACTGGTTGAAATCTTTTCTAAAGAATAGTTTTCAGATTTGATAAGTCTTTTTAATGTCCGCAAACGCCCTGGAAAACCCATTGTAATTTTATAAAGCTCATGAATTTCATTGGGTACGGACTCTAATTCGAGATAGTCCTTAATATCAGACTTCGAAAAACCAGATAACCCAATTTGTTTAGATTCTTCCGATTTTACTTTTCTATGTAAAATTGGTATGAAATCACTCTTATTTCCACTGATAATTATTCTAAATATGTCCTGACCAAAAGGCACAATTTCCATGATTTTTTTTACTAGATCAGGATCTTCGGTTACTTTATCTTCTAAACCATCAATAATTAAATTTATTTTCTTATCGCCCTTCTTTAGCATTTTCCTTAACTTAAATTCACTTTGTTGATATTCCTGTAATCCTATATATCCTTCATTATCGGGTATTTGTTCATTCAATAGAAACCGTATCTGATTTACCACATTTGAATAAAAAAATTCAACTTTATAATCCAAGGTATTGAGTGGATTAAAAAATACAGTTATCGTATTTTCAGAATACTTCTTTGCAAACAGTGCACATAAAGTAGTTTTGCCAATATCTTCATCTCCTTCAATAAACAGCATTTTTATTTCATCTGACAAATAGCTCTCTATTTGCGAAATATAATTTTCTCTATCTATAAGTTTATCCCATGACTCATCAGGGAATCCAATAGAATAGCTTGTAGTGTCTACCACTTTTGCTTCCAATGTAACGACTTCGTTCATTTTTTTGTAATGTATTTAGAGAATAGTTAAATAAATCTTCCTTGCCAAATGTACGTATTCTATATAATCAATAGAATTATTTAACCATAAAGCAGAAAATTAGGGTTTTTTAGGCTATCGGAGTCTGAGGTGTCCCAGCATGATAGCGCTTTACAGGACTTTCTTAGTATAAAAAAAGCCCGATAGTAAACTATCGAGCTTATGTTGTTTTAAATACTACACCTTTACACACTCTTCTTTTTTTATGGTGTTCCCATTAATCGCATCATTATAGGCTTCTGCGGCTAACCGTTTGGCATTTTCAATTTCCTCCCGGTCAAGTTCAGCATAAAGTAATATCAGTTTTTCAAGTATAGAAGTATAGCAATTAATTGCCTTACTAATCTGCTTTGATACTGTTATCAACTCTTTCGCATTCCCAAAGACAGAAAAGGCGGCAACCATATCACCATTTTTGTCTCTTACAATGGTAGGTGACTCAGGGAGTATGTGTAACTCTAAAGCTTCCATGACCTATTGATTTAAAGCGGTAGGCTCCTCCTCTTTTTCTTCCCCTGTAACGTGAAGAATGTAGTCAGTTGCTTTTTGTGCATAGCCACTGGCAGAGAGGATGAACCTTTTATCATGCTCCAATACCTGCAACCATCCCTTAATATATGCCTCCTCATTGACCGGTTCCGGCTCAGCAATTCCGGCAGTTGATTCCAAGTAGGCGGCCCCTATTTCAGCCACCATCTCTTCATATGAGAAAGGATTTGCACCATACTCAGCCATCTCTAGCAGCCCTTTGCGGTTTAACCTTTTAAAGTGTCCGGTGCTGTGAATGAGCATATGAAAGAGGATGTAAAAATAGGGTTCTCCACTTGAGAACACCTCCCGTTTTGGCAGGGTAATCACATCTTTCAGTGGGTCATAGCATGTCCCTTTCGCCTTATGACTAATCGTAGGCTTATTAGGCATCTTTTTCACAATGTCCTCACATTTAACAATCGGATAAGCTTCCTGTTTTAATGCCGGTATCTTGTCTTCCGGCAGCCCTTCGCATTGTTCAACATTAAACACCGTGTAGTATTGAAGCTTCGGAGGATGAACCTCTTCTTGCGGTAGCTGGGCTTCTCCATTAATTGAATTGGAATATTTCCAAAACACCACAAGGTTTGATTTTTCTCCTTTCTTAATCTCACCTCCTAATTCCTTTACCTGTTTGTAGGTAAGAAAATAGTTGAGTTTGTAATTAAGGGAAGCAAGTAGCATAACATTAATACCCTTGTAAGGTCTTCCGGTTGCAAGATTCATCGGCAGTCCTGCCTTTGCCCAGTTTTTTCTCCAAGGGACAATGCCCAGTTTCAATAGTTCAATGATGCGGTCTGTAACAACAGTGTACGAGTCCCGCTTTTCAATTGTCTGTTCCATAATTTTGGTTTTAAATTGTTAATGAATAGTTCTCTTGGAGCTTATATGAAACAGGGAAAGCCCGTAAGAGTGAAAAATTGCCGAAAGCGGCAACAGGGAAAAGCAATACAGAAATGCTTAGCAAACTCGTAAACATCCGGAATTTAAGGAACAGTAAGAAATGCAAGGAGGAATTGGAATAAAAAGTGTTCTGAAAGAACGCTTTTATCCCGAGAAAATCCTTGCGTTCCCGAAGGGCGTTCCGGCAAAGCGGAACGTCTTATTGTTCCCATACCTTTGTTTAGGAGATTGCGAAAGCAGTCCTATGTTCCAAAGGCAAATGTATCCTACCACAAGTAAAAAGAGGGGATACTCTTGCCCCTTATTTTGCAAAGGGTGTCCAATGAATGGAATGAGCAATCCATTTCAGTAGGAAATGGGTGCGGAATGAAAAGAGTTGGACTTCCTTTGCTTATTCAAAAGCAAAGTATGATCTGAATAAAAGACTAAACCAGTTACATTTTAAGCTTCCACTTGGTCAATGTTTCATCAAGCAGTTGTGTAGTGGTAGTAATATCCTTTAATTTCATAAGTCTGTAGCCGCGTAATTCAAATTTTTCATCAACCTTATTGATGTACACTTTTATGTGGTCTAAGTCTTCAAAGCAATAGAGGTTTTCTAGATCATCATCTTTAATTTTCATAAAGCCAATGAATTCCAAATCGTCATGTGATAAGTTCTTCAATTCCTTTTTTTTGATTTCTGCCAACTTATTAAAATCAAGGGTATCTATAAGATGTGCTACCTTTTCATCATACTTCAGTTCGAAGTTATCTCCATCATCATCCATGTACTCGTGTATTAGTTTTTGACGGTGTAAAAATAGCTGAAATTTTAATATCATGAATTCTAGGAAATTCACAATAGGTTAAAAGACAAAAATGGTCATCATATTTCTGTAACTATCACAAAACAAAATACTACGGGGGTCGGGGGAGGTGTCCCCCGCAAGATAGCGTGTTACAGGACGTTCCTGGCTGTTGTCCTGTAACACGCTATCTTGCTATGCGTCATCTACAAACTACAGATCCTTTCCAGTCCATGTGGAGGATACGGTATTGTAGGCTGAGGTTATTGAATTTATTAGTTTATTTTCTTATGCCTAATAATTAGTATCTCCTCTTTCTCACTGAAATAATATCTACCCATTTTCATTACTGCCATTTCTTTTGCATGTTTGATTAGATTAAGTTTTCTGGATGCGCCCCATGTATTAAATCTGCCTAAACTTAACCACTCAAGAATTCGCTTAATTTTATCAGCAGCTTCAAATTTTGCCAGTGACCAAATTGTATTAAAATTACTTGTCTCAAAACCTATTTTATTTTCTGTTAAATTATTTGTAAGTTCATCTATTTCATATCTTTTATCACTATAATCTTCATCAATTCTTAATTTTAACCTTCTTAAAAAACTATCTGCACCATTTGTTACTACTATGATTACTCCGTCCTCGTTGAGTTTATTATAGATTAATTGAAATGCATCAAAATTCTTTAGGGAAAAAATACTGTGAATGAATAGGACAACATCATATTTATTTATTAAATTTACTTTCTCAATGCTATTTTCGATAATATTTATATCACAAAAAGCAGACAGGTGAACAGATTTTTCTTTAAATTTTTTGCACATTAATCCTGATTGCTCAACAAAATCAAGTTTTATTTTGCTATGAAAATACGTATGAATAAAATTACATATTTTTAATGTTCTATTCCCATCTCCGCCACCGATATCACACATTGTTAGTGTCTTACCAAGATTTAATCCCGAAATATATTTGTCACATAAAATGGTACAAAGACCATCCTCTGTGGTATAGAGGATTTTTTTAAAGTTGTTGTAGCTTTCAATCCCTGCATTGGTTTGCAAGTATTCTTTATATAAGTATTTAATTTTACCATCATAGTACTTTGACAATTAATTTTTTAATTGGACTTTCCAATCTACTTACTAAATAGGAAAATCCAATTGCAATAATCATAAACATCAGCACTCCGGTAAGAACTAATGAAATATCAAACAAACCACTGGCAACTAATATCAAGTGCCCCAACCCGGCATTAGATGAAATATATTCACCGACAAATGCGCCAAGTAATGCAAATCCGACGTTTATTTTAAAAGCCGAACTCACCCAAACTATAGAAGAAGGAGCAATTACTTTCTTAAAAACCTCCATTTTTGATGCCTTCATACTTTTCAATAGTTTTATATAATTTTTATCAACTTGTTCGGCACCTGAATAAGCTTGAAATAATGCTACGAAAAAAGTGGAAAGCGCAGCAATCATAACTTTTGAAAACATACCTGTACCAAACCAAATAATTAATAACGGGGCTAATGCGAAAATCGGAGCAGAACCTAATGCGATTATATAGGGCTTATATATTTTAAACAATTTGTTTGAAAACCACAATGACAATCCCATTGAGGTTCCAATAATGTTACCGATTAAAAACCCTATTAATGCTTCGCTTAGGGTTATATACGTATCATTTATTAGAGTACCGTCAGCGGTTTTGGCGATGATATATGCTAATATTTTAGAAGGTAATCCGAAATAGAAAATTAATTGCGGATTTCCACGCAATAATATTTGCCATAGTAAAACGAAACATACCCCAGGTAATAATCTTAACAAAAACAATATGACCCTACTTTTCAATTTAAAAAATTGTTACGCGTGCAGTTATCGTTTCTTCCTTTGAATAATCAGGAACTAGAATTGGATTAATTGGATTTTCAAACTTTGGATGATTTGCATAATTTATGTTTAATAGCTTATTGAATTCCTTTAAACCGGCACGATGCCCGGTTGTAATATAGTGCCAAAAATGTTCAAAATCGGTAATCATAAAACTTTGATATTTCTGGTCAATATCTTCTGTTACAGGGAAAGAATCATTCATTAGGCTCTTGCCAATTCCATATGCTTCCTTTTCATAATTAAAAAAATCTTGTTTAAAATTCTCACTTAGTTGAAGTGGAACAGTCTGTTCAACCGTTTCTACCAAGTGTTTATACTTTGAGTAATTTCTGAATTGAATATAATGTCCAAATAAATGCGCAATTGTAAACACAAGGCTCAAATCATCTCTTGAGTCAGTATTTAAAGTAATTCTCCCATTTTTCAATTCTCCAATCTCAATATCATCTTTAACAGATTGTATAAAGTGTACTTCAATGTTCTTATTTTTTAAAACTGCAATAATGCAGTTAAGCATTTCTTTATTGTTCAATTTCATAATATAATTATGCTAATACTTTAGTTTATCCCAAATTTCCGCGAAGTAGATAGGAAATTTATCTGATTTCCGTGCCAAGATAGGATCTTTCTCCGTGAGCCCTAAATCAATTTTAATAATCTCTTTTATACTAGATGGTCGACTACTGAAAATAATTACCTCATCTGATAATGCAATTGCATCTTCAATGTCATGTGTAACAAAAACAATACTAGAATGTATTTGTTTCTGATACCCAAGTAAAATTTTTTGGATTTTTAGTTTAATATCAAAATCAAGATTACTGAAGGGTTCATCTAATAAAAGTAGATTTGGTTCAGTAATTAAACACCTTATAAGTGCTGCCCTCTGCTTCATTCCTCCGGAAAGAGCGTCAGGATAATAGGTCTCAAAACCTTCTAAATCAAAAAGCTTTAGAAAGTTGGATATTACTCCGTAATTTGTTACGTTAACATTTTGCTTAATCTCAAAGGGCAATCCTATATTTTCTAAAAGTGTTCTCCACGGGAGCATTACATTTTCTTGTAGTAAATATCCTTTGTTTTCCTCTCCTGAGAATTTTAACTCACCGCTGGAAGGCTTGTCAACACCCGATATTATATTCAATAACGTTGTCTTACCACATCCTGTGGGGCCAACGATGGAGTAATTTTTGCCATCAAGCAACTTTAAATTAAGACCTGAAAAAATACTCAGCCCTCCATAATTCATTGATATATCATTTATTTCAACATTCATTATTAATAAAAATAATGAATTATTGTAAAACCAAGTATCCAAAGAGCTTCGAAAATAAATGTCGTCCCATGTTTATGTTTATATTCCTCTCCAGTATTGTGTTTATTCCATATTGCATAGAATACAGTACAAAAATAACCGATATTCATTACCCACATAATAATCATATACCATATTGGAAATCCAGAAATATCAATGCCCTTACGTTTTATTAAAAAGATACCCCAAGTAATTAAAGAGGCAATTACAAAATTAACAAAGATATTACTTATCGTTCTTGCATGATGAGCAATAAATTTTATCGGGAAACTAGCTATAATTCTCCCCAAACAAAATGGCAAACTATGGTAAACCCCTTTATCCCAAGGCTTTTGAAGTAATCTAATTATCCTTTTGTCTGTTGAAGAATGATATGGCTGATTTTTTTGTTTCTTCATATAACGTTTTCGCAACTTTGCCATTCTAAACCACTCCAAATACCTAAAGTTTAAATCCGGGGAATAAATCTGTCCTCCTCTTATGGCAAATATAGTTTTTGCAATAATTTTTTTAAATTCTTCGTCATTAAGGCTTTTATTTTTTATATGGTCATACTCACTCAATTCTGATTTCATAAATTCAAACAATTCACCTTCTGTAAAATCCGTTGTTTCATCGTAAATTATTTCAATACTTGTTTTTAATGCATTTAAAATTTTAAAGAGGTCGGGAAAATTATTTTTAAGAAAACTCCGCCTAGTTGAGATTCCGGTAAATAGCATATTTCGCAAATGCTTTTCATGATTAGACTGAGCACAGTAAGAATGGATTAATTTGTTTTCCATTTCGGCAATTGCTGCTTGAACAAGATTCGAAGTCAACATAATCTCATTTGCATTAAGGTTCTCCTCCTTTTTTGGACTAAAGTTCTCTATATCCTTACGAAAAACTGAGTTTCCCTGTTTTTTCCAGTCCTTAACTAATTCTTCTCCAAATAGATAGCCAGTATTTGGTGATTTATATGATTTTATATATTCAATAGTATTAATAGGTTGAGAAACCCTAATATTGTCTCTACCTAATCCTGGTGTTGCTCCGATTATCCATAAAGGAGTCCGATGAATCATACAACCAACTATTACTGGTAAATCATCATTTGTTCCACCTTGAGCCGGTTTTCCTGCATGATTTTCACTGCCCACATCTGGTATATAAAAGGGGTCGCAAATTGCAATATCTGATGCAGTTTCTTCATCCCGTGAGTGTAACAATTGTTTAAGTGCGTGGTCGTCACCATCAGCATAAACTAGCGTAACATTTTCAGGAAAAAGTTTTAGATGTTGGGCTAATTTTAAAGGCAAATAAATTAATCCATCGTAAGCATATGATATTTTAATTTCTTTGCCTTTCATTCACCATTTAATGATTTCTAGCTTTTATAGCAAAAGAATTATCGTAAAGTATTTCCGTTGGCATAGCCTTCAAATCACCAACTTCAACTCTAATTTTCAAAAGATTCTCCCAAGAAACGGGATTAATCTCAGCATGTGCAGGTATACAGTTTGAACTAGTAAGTCGTTTTAAAGCAGTACGAATAATATCTTCTTGCAAATCAGGTAAATATTTTTTCACGATTTTAATGGCACTATCAGGATTTGTTTGAATATATTGAAGTGCTTGCTCGTATGCATTTACAAATTTCTGAACTGTTTCAGGGTCGTTGTCAATCATCTTTTTTGATACCATTACTCCTGTAAATGCCAACGGGCCCCAAGCGTCAGGGTATGAGAATACAATTTTACCGCCCTGCAATTCAACTCGTGTTACATTAGGTTCATCTGTTTGTGCAATATTTGCTTGACCATTTTTAAGGGTTGCAAGTTCACTTCCAAAAGGAACTTGAAGGATTTTTACATCTTTTCCCAACTCTAGTCCAGCTTTTTGTGCCAACTGCTTTTGCACAACATACGAGGTATTAGGGTCAGGATAAGTGGCAACCGTTTTTCCTTTAAACCCAATTGGGTCAGTAAAAGGATGTATTGTAGTATCGAAGGTAACTCCCCAAATTGCCACTCTGTCAACGGCCATTACTATGACTCTTCCATCCCATCCTTTCTCATGTCCAATTGCAACAAATGCAGGGTCACCCTGAGCAAAATCTGCACTTCCACTTGTAAGAGCAGCAAACGCTTGCGCATCTCCTCCGGCTGTTTGAATATTGACATCTAATCCCTGATTTTGAAAAAATCCTCCATCCTTTGCTACATACAATCCAATATAAAGTAAATGTTGAAAAGCTTGACTTACAGTAACCTTTTTAAGTTGAATTGAGTTGTTGTTTTTATTCGGAGAATTGCAACCATTTGCGATTACAATTGCAGCAAAGCTGATTATTATCAAATTTCTTTTTAGCATAATCATATAAATTTAAGAAACAAATATAGTGATATTTATCACATATTTACATTTTTTTATTTAAATCCAAACATGTTCATAATAAATGATTTGTGAATATTATAAAAAAGCCTGACGAATTTTCGTCAGGCTTGGTCTTTATTCTTTCAATGGCGCTTTTGTTATCACAATTTTCCCCGGTTTCATGTAAACTTCAATTACATCGCCAATCTTAAAATCTGATTCCGCAAGGTAATTACCCGCTAAATGAATTACCGGATACAGTTTCCCCGGCGGTTTTTTGGCAATTCGGGAAGTTGAGGGACGAAAAGAATAGTATACTTTCTTCCGGCGTTTTGGCCCGTCAGGTGAATTATCCATAGCTCACCTCCTTTGTGGCTTTGTAGTATGCATCACACGCTAACTCTTTCGCCTTATCATCTCTCCCATTATCCAGTTCAACATGAATCATCTTTAAGGCCTCAACGAGTAATTCATAGCTGTTAATGGCCTTTGCAATAAGCTTGGTTCTGTTCTGTTGCAATTCGCCACCACCATTAATTGAAATGCTGCCAATAATTTCATCCTTGTCGTTCCTGATAACCGTGAGGGAATCAGGCCGCACTTTTACGTCTGCTGACTTCATACTCATGAGGTTTAATTGTTATGCTAGTAACGTACCATTTGCCATCCATAAAAAGATAGCTGTAGTCCTGTAAATATCGAGATTGATAAAAACTGTCAATGGAAGGGTCAACTTTCTGTACAAATTTCTTTCCGCCGTCCCTGTGGTATGCAACGGTAACGCCTACCTGTGGCCTTTCAAAGGAATGGGTTGTGATAATTTCCGGTTCAAGCATATGCGCTTCCGGTGCTTCCGGCAATGGATTAAGGCGCTGGCGGAGCCATTCCACATTACCTAATGCTATTAATGCATTGGCTTTCTCGTAAGTGTTGTAATACGTTAAAAGGACTTTACCGACTTCTGAAACCCTACTTTGTCGGTGACAAAAAATGGATTTTACTGAACCGTCTTCTTTTTGCAATACTGCAATTATGCTGTGTGTCCACATGCTTTTGATTTTAAATTGTTAAGGAATTATTATTCCAAAACAGTCTATGTAAAACAGCGAAGGGAAATAAGAGTGAAAAAATGCCGGATTCGGCAACTCTTGAAAATAAAAAAAGTGGACATTTTGAGTGTCCACTTTAGAGGGAATTGTTCACTTTTTATTTATGAAAATGGCCGCTCATTTTCCAATGATATTAACTCTTCAGTTAATACAACCCACTCTCCATCTGTGAAGTTTATATTTTTAACGTACCATTGTTCATTCATGAAAAGATAATTGTATTCTTCAAAATGTTCGTTTTTATAGAAGCTTTCTACGGATGTGTCTATTTGTTGCCTAAATTTCCTTTTTCCCTCCCGGTGGTATGCAATAGTTACATCTAATTGCGGGCTTCTCATGGAATGAGTTTTGATCGTTCGGTTAAGTGAATAAGCGTGTGGTGCTTCCGGTAACGGGTCAAGATATTGGCAAACCCACTGTAATTTACCCAATGCTACCAATGCATTAGCTCTCTCATAAGTGTCGTAATGCGTTAATAGCGTTTGACCTGCTCCAAATCCTGAAAGATTTCCTGAATGACGACAGTAAACCGATTTTACTGAACCGTCTTCTTTTTGCAATACCGCAATTCTGCTTGTACACATGTTTTTTGTTTTAAAATTGTTAAGGAATTAGTGTTCCAAAACAGTCTATGTAAAACAGCGAAGGGAAATAAGAGTGAAAAAATGCCGAAGTCAGCAATTGGTAAAAAGAAAAAAAGCAACCCTTTTTTTGGGGTTGCTTTGCATTCGTTAAAAGAAAGTAAGCTGTGTACTTTCTTGCGAATTTTTACTGTGATTGTTTTCCTCTGAAGGCAATAATAAATTGTTTTCCGGTGCGGGTTTCTTGAAAGACTCTTTGCTAAGATGCCATAGTAGGGAATCTTCTTTTTTCTCAACTTTGAATATTCCAAATGGTAAAAATGAAATACGGTAGCTGAAATTGAAATCTTCCGGGACTAAAGCATCGGCGCACATGACCTCTGAATGAAACATGCCGTTTAAGAATAGGTTAATGGCAGTCATTTTTACGCATGTACTGTCAATATCTATTCCGTAATATTCATGCCCAGGCCCATTTACCCTACCTGAAGCAAGAAGCATCCGTCCACTTCCACAGCAGGGGTCAAGTATGCGGAGCGGTTTTTCTTGCTCCACTTTTTTACTTTCACCGCACGAGCACTCTGCCATCATTAAGCAAACATGCCAGGGAGTGAAGTATTGCTGTGCCCCTTTCCTGTATAGGTAGTTTCCGTAGTAATCTCCAAGTACATCATTGCCCTGGCTATCGCTTAATCTCTCTTCCATTTCATTTGTGAGGGTTGCAAGCAGATTTGGAAATTTCAGCCCTTCCTCTTTTTTGTACTTGGCAATGGTTTCCAAGTACAGTTCCTCTTGGTAGGATTTACCCGTTGCGGGGTTAAATGAAAAAGCACACAGGGTCATGGTTAGGAAATCGTCAAAGACGGAACGCAAGTCGTGCTTGTATCGGAACGACTCAATAATACTTTCAAAGGTTTCTTTTTTTTGTTGCATAAGAACTGTTTTATGCAAAGAATAGCAGGGATGAAATGTTACAGATAGAGTGAATAATTGCCGACTTCGGCAATTATGGTTTTATGCAATGCTGCATTCCGGCAGCCACCGCTTCAAACATTTTCCCGTAATATGTGTGCCGGTTTAAACCGCACTTCTCCACGAAGGAGAGTTCAGGATATTTCTGCATCAAATATTCCGCCAAGTCTTGCCTGTTCGCTTTTTCATCAGGGAAACATGTTTGTTTTAAATCGGAAATAGTATATCTGAAAAATTGCAGCTTTTTATCTTTTGCGATTTTTTCTATATCTAAAATTATTTGCCGTATTTCTTTTGAACGTGCTTCGCCTTCCGGTATTTTCATTGCAATAGAATCTACAGTGTAATATGCAATCTGTTTTTCCAAAGAATTAAGAATACGTTTCAATTTCTTTTTCGTTATTTTTCCATTAAATACCTTTGTCTGGTATTCTATAAGTTCACCGTGCCGGAAAACGGCCACGCCCGTGTACCTTGTCCCTAGGCTAATCCCAAGAACTGTTTTTGATTTTGGAATAGATTTATTCATAAATATTTGTACTGCTTGCAACATGTGGGTTCTCCGTTAATTCAGGATATTCCTCCCGCACCACTTCAAGGAAATCATGAAAAAGTTCTTCAAAGGAAACATCGTACAGCAAAAGAAGCTTACAGATATTAATAAGTCGTGGTGTCAGCGTACCGCTTTCCCAGCGTGATAGTTCGGCAGGAGATTTAAGCCCCAACTTCCCGGCGGCCTCCTTTTGCGAAAAGTGTCTCTTCTTCCGATACATCCTGTACCGGATGGACTTCTTCAGTTTTGCTATTAACTGTTCCATAATTAAAATAAACCTACCAATTGCTGGTGGGTTAACATAGAAGGGAAAAATTGCCGGATTCGGCAATTTTTGGGGATAACTTAACTCTATACTCGTATATAGTAACACATATTTAATAAAATGTCAAGTGCCTAAGACAAATAAGCCTCTTATTCCAACACTTGTTGGCCTTTACCCTATAAAATAAGGGATATTTAGGTTTATAGATTTAATTGACTTCCTAAGAGTGGGCGGTATATGCTTAATATGTTTATGAAGAAAAACCCCACTATAAAAGAGGAATTATGCAGCAAAAGCAACCAAGAATTAGCCCTTCGGTTGGCAGTTCATGGGGTGCGCAATACCGTTATTGAAAATTATCATGCAGAAGGAAAAATATCAGATAAAGAGATGAAGGCATTTAATATTGAAGTGGTGAATAATCTGTTTACCTATCTTGAAATTTTTACAAATCCTAAATTTAAAAAAGAACACGACTTTGTTTTTGGAAAAGGGTTTGGGTCATTCTATAAGCCTAATAATTGGAATTCACCGGAACTGGATGAGCGGAAAATAAAGGGAATTCATGTTGCGATGGAAAGGGAAGCCTCTGAAAAGAAACCAACAAAAGGGGTATTTAGCAATTTATAATAACTAGTTGACTTTCCAACGGGATTATATATACTTCAAGTACAAGTTGGGGTAACCCATTCAAGGGCCGTCTAAACGAAAGGCGGCCTTTGGTATTTTTAAGCCTTACTTATTAGAGTACAGTACGCTTTCTTTATTTTTTCCAATTCAGTTTCTGACACCTCAAACATTTTTTCTTCAAGTCTTTTTCTATCTAAAATTCTTCCCTGATTTAAAATAATTGTTTGGGTTGTATCGCTATGAATGATTTGATAATACCAATCTCCCTTATGTGATTTTGTAGTTAACGGTAAACCAAAAAATACATCACCAGAAAATTTCTTTAAAATCAATACAGGTCTATGGAAAGTACTGTCTTTCCCAATTATTTCATTACCGATATTGATTCCAAATCTACACCAACGAATTTCTCCAGCACGTAATTTAATTTCCGCTTTAATGCTATCGGTTTGTTTTTTAACAATATTCCAATCATCATAGTTTTTCTCTTCAGGTTTCATAATAAAATTATATCATACTCTTTTCTTTGATTTTTGAAAATTGCTGAACCCGGCAATTTTTCATTATTGATAAATTTCCAGTTCTTTAATACCATTCTTTATATAAGATGAATATGTAAGGAGTTCGGAAAGCCAACCCTTGAGTACCCATCGATTGTTATAAATAACAATTTCCTATATTCCATAAGGCTTCTGGGACAATATTATTTATAGAATGTAAAGACCCAAATAAAGATTTCCGAACTCACGATAAATGAGTATAATTGCCTTTGTGATTACTCGTGAAGAAATAGAAGCCAAATCAAAGGAATTTGAAATCCATATAGCCAACGTGGAAAGAGATTACGTTTTCGGTTGGTTTATTTCTGGAATCTTTACTGTTAGTGAATTAAAGGACTCCATTTTTTTAAAGGGCGGTAACGCTTTAAGAAAGGGGTATTTTGAAAATACTCGGTTTTCATCCGATTTAGATTTTGGGATTCCTGGAGATATTGAGCAATCTATTTTACTGGAAGAAATTAATAAAGTTTGTGATTTTATCCAAGAAAAGGCCGGGGTAGCTTTTGTTAAGGAGGATAACAAAGTAGAAGAAAAATTCCTTGCTAGTGAAGCTCCAATACCTGATCTAAAGGTTTATGAAGCAAAAATTTACTTCAAAGACTTCTATGGAAAACCAGATCATCTGAAGATAAAAATTTCAATGGACATTACAAGATTTGATAGGATACTGCTTTCGCTTCAAAAGGTAAAATTAATACATCCATATTCTGATGCTTCTGAGGTATCCTGCGAAATTCAATGTATGAAACTTGAAGAGATCATTGCAACGAAACTAAAATGTCTCTTGCAAAGGCAACATGCTCCCGACCTATTTGATTATGTATATTCAATAAAATTATTGGGTGGTAATTTAAATAAGGAAGAAGTTGTGGAAACTTTTGTTCAAAAAACCATCTTTGGAAGAAACCCTCATGTTCTTAAAGAGATTTTGCACAAAACACCTTTTGATTTCTTTAAAGAATTTTGGGTAAAGACAATCATTTGTGCAAAGCAGACTATTTTTGGAGTTGAAGAAGCAATTACCTTTTTCTTAGCTGATTTAGAAGGTCTTTTTTCAATCTACCCAGACAATAGTTATTATCAATTTGCATACTTTGATGCGGACATAAGGGTTAAAATAATGAAAGCAGGTCGTGAGCAAACACTTCTTAAGATAATATACAATCATCAAGAGAGAATAATAGAACCATACTCCCTTAAATATCTTAAGCGGAAAGATGGAGCAGAGCGCGAATATTTATATGTTTATAATGCTGTTGGAGGAAGAAGTATGCCAGGCATCAGGTGCTTTGTTCCTGAGAATTTCCAATCTATTGAAAATACCGAAGAAAAGTTTAGCCCACGATACCCAATCGAATTATCTAAAGCAGGTGAAAGACCCGAAAATCCGTATCTTTTTGATCCCAATAGACCTACACGCTCACCTATATCTAGAGTAAGAATAGGTAGTTCATATAGCAAGAAGCATTTTGGTCCAAAATATACTTATCAATGTTCCTATTGTGGCAGAAAATTCACAAAGACCAAAAATAATGGAAGTCTTGGAGTTCATAAAGATAAAAATGGGTACAGGTGTGGTGGTAGGCATGGATTCTACGTTGGTACAAAATACTAAAACCCCTTCCTGAAAGTACGAAGACAGGTAAAACAAAAACACCAATGTAAAAATGGTGCTTTTATTTTCCAAGTGGATAATACAACTCTACCGCTCCTGCGGTATTTTTTATTATTAACCACAAACATTTATGCAAAACCAAAACAATGAAACTCCTGAAGTGGAACTTTCAGAGGAAACAATCCAGGCCATGAAAGAGCTTGGTGAAATCTTGCGAGGAATTCACAACAGACTAATCTCTGAAGGCTATACAATCAAAGATGGTAAAATTTATAAACCTGATGGGACATTAAATGTTCCTTTAGAACCATATAAACCATATCAAAGGAGAAAAAAATAATTAAGTAAACTTAATCCTTTTCTCCTCCGGCAACTGACTTTCATCTACCTGAAGATTCTCCAAGAGTTCTGCATACAACTCATGTGGTTTAACTCCATAGAGTTTAGAGAGCTTAAAGAGATTACGCACATGAGGATATGCTCTACCTTTCTCCCATCTGCATATTCTATCTATGCTATGGAATCCTAAGGTATTAGCCACATCCATCTGGCGTAAGCCAGCTTGTTTTCGACGTTCTTTTAATGTATTTGGTATTGGTGTTTTCATATACTAAATATTGTTATTAACTAATAATAAATAGAGATTAAATAAATTAGACTTTTAATGTAAGAGTGAATAATTGCCGATTTCGGCAACTCGCTATCAGGGAGGCGCTCTGTTAAAATGAAAAGATAAGGAACTCATATATGCAATTCCTTATCTTGAATATATATTTCAAGGTCTTTTATTACTAATTTAAATAGGTTGGCGTATTGTATTGTTTCGGAAAGCCAACCCTTGAGAACCCAAGGGGCAATGAAACGCTTTTCAAAGGGTTCAAATTCTTTTTTAACCTTATATTTCAACCCGGTTTCGTCAAGTTTGAGTTCGGAAAAGATTTTTTTAATGATTATCTCCTTTTCATAGGGATTCGCGTTTTCATAGTATGAATAAACGGTTTCTAAGAGTTCGGAAAGTTTTATGATTTCTTTCATTGTTTCCCTCATTGATGCATCAGATGTGCTTTCTTCATCTTGCAGGACGGCCAATTTGTCATTGAGGTCTTTTTCTTCGGCTACTATCGTTTCGGGGGAATATGCGCCTGTTTTTAACAAGGTTAGCCTATTGCTATTAATATATGCAAGGTCTTCCCGTATCTTTTTCTTTTTGTTCTCATTTAATTCAAGCTGTGAATGCCTTTTGATTTCAAAGAGTGCTATATCCGTACTTTCAGTAGCAGCAAGTCGGGCAAGTTCTTTTTCTGTAAAATAGAGGGCGTTTAAAATGCCATCGATTTGCTCCGAAAGATATCTTATATTAATATTCTTTTTCTTGTTGGGGCAATCTCTTGCACAACGGCTACCGAAATATGTAATTCCTTTTTTTTCATAAGGCGTGTAAACTCGACCGCAAACTTTGCAATGCACTAAGCCACGCATGGGATAATCTAATCTTTCGATATAATGTACACTTTTGTTTTTCTTGTTTAGCAAACCTTGCACTTGTTCAAACAACTTCTTTGAAACAAGGGCCTCGTGGCTTTTGCTTGGAATAAATTCGCCGTTACTATTAATTACTTCTCCGGTATAAAATCGATTAACTAAGATTTTGTGAATATTATTGAAAGTTGGAATACGACATACGGCTTCGGGTTCAATTGTAATATCATCTTCCTCCTCCATCTGACGTTCTTCTTTCGTTTTTTGTCTGCGTGTTGGTGTCATAGTAAATCCTTGTTCTATTGCATAACGGACAATATCAGCAAGGCTCCAGTTGCCAGTAGCATAAAGTTCAAACATTTTTTTTACTACCGGGGCTCTTACTGGGTCAAATGGCTTATGTTCCATATTCCCAAGATTCTGATAGCCAACCGGGGCTTTGTGGGTGCAAAACCCCTGGTCACGCTTATATTTAATATTCAAAGAAACCTTTTCGCTTGTTACCCTGGAATGATGCTCGGCAAACATTCCATCAATGTCCATGTGGAGTGCGCCTGAACTGGTTTTATCATAACTTGCCAGGGTGAAACGGAAATCAATGCGTTGCTTCATCAATTTACGTATTACCGTATCATCACCACGATTGCGGCTCGCTCTATCCCAACAAAGAAATATGACACCTTTAAAATATCCCTCGCTTAAAAATTGGACGAGTTGGTAAAATTTTGGTCGGTCAATTCGGTATTGTACAGTCCCTTCTTTTCCGAATAATAAAGCTGTATCTTCTTTGAATCCGGAATGCTTTTCCGAAATTATTCCGTCAATACAAAAGCCCGGCAAGCTAACAGAAGCGATTGGCAAATGTTCTTTGTATGCAAAACGAACATTTTCGGACTTCTGATATTTGATAGAATTTTTTTGGTTTTCCGGTTCATCGGTGCTTTTGCGATTATAAATAAGGTAAAAATCTTTATATCTTCCACTGGAAATTTCCTTTAAGATTTCTTTCTCCGACACATTATTCAGTTGGTTTTTGTGTGTTTGCATTTGGCTTTGTGATTACACCCTTACGTATTGTGTATCCCTCTGAAATAAGACGATTATGAATTCCCCTTAATATTTCCCCTAACTCTTTCATGGCTTGTATTGTTTCATCGGTTAATTCAACCTCTTCAACGCCCAAAGAGGGGCAACGTAGCGACTCCTTGTTACAACACAAAAGGTCTCGTTGCCCCTCTTCGGGTACAAAATTATTGTTATCGCTTTTTAACCTTCTGTGTTGTGAGTTCATAGTAGCAGATTCGCTTTATTTTGTGAATCTCCAACATTCTTACTCACTTTCTCTACCCTGGTAAGAATGAATAATTGCCGTACCCGGCAATTATTCATTCTTACGGCAATTTCTTCTTTCAATTATCCTATTTGAGCATGAAGAAGAACCCACAATGATTGATGCAAAATTATGCCTGTAACCTATCTATCATTAGAGGTACAGCATGTAAATCAAATCGGTGGCAAAAGTTCATCTTCATCAAAGCTGTGTGCGCACACAGCCATTATTAGTAAGCAGTAAGAAAGAAAACAATATGAAAATATTTAATATATGTACGCAAAGGGTATATGAAGTAAACGGAGAAAAGAAGGTCAGTTGGTATCGGGTCGGATTTCTAAAAATAACTGAAAATGGAAATCAATACATCCGGCTGTTCCATCAGCCGGAAACTACCTTCTTTGTTTTTGAGAGAGATGAAGAACCTTTACCCCCTGATGGGGAAAAGGATTAGCGAATTATCCGTTGAGCAAAGAGCCACAGCAATGCGGCTCTTTGCTTAGTGATTTATTAGGACAATTCTTCCGCCTGTTCCATTATCAGTTTTAATCTTAAAAAATATCATGCAACACATCAGCAATATTTTAGCTGCTGGGTATAGCGACCCTGCACTGGAAAACAACATCAGTAAAAAAGATGCTGCCCTCAAAGAACTGGCACGTAAAAACGCAATTAATTTTGCGAAATCCAACCGACCACTGCCAAAAGGCGACAATCTTGAGCCATATATCGGGGATATAAAAAGTGGCTATGAAGAACTGGCTGCGTACATTCATCAATACCTGCAACCGATAACCCACTTGCCGGAACTTCGCATGGACGCTGAATGGGCAAAGGGTAAGAAAAAAGAACTGGAAGCGGAAATTGAGAAACTGGAAGGGCAAAATCATAATGATGAATATGCGCTCGGAAACTATGTTCCTAGCAATATTATTGCACGAATAAGAACGGCTGTAATAGTAACGGCTCTCATTGGGATGGGAGAAGTGATTTTTAATACCCAAGTGTTTCAGGTAACCGGGGGAAATATGCTCTTTTCGCTAATCCTTTCCATCTCTGTTTCTGTGGCGGAATTTATCTTAACTCACCTCACGCCGCTTCTCTACAAAGAGGCTGAAAGCCATACAAAAAAGATACTGATTATTTCAGGTTCTCTCGTACTTGCCACAACTCTCTTTTCTGCAATGGCAATTCTGCGCTCTGTTTTTTTACAGCAACTCAATGTGGTTATTTCTCCAGTTTATTTTGTTGTAATAAATGTATTTTTCTTTGTCGTTGCTTCTTTGCTCTCCTACTATATTTTCCCTACGTTAGATGAACTCAAAGAACACTTTGCCATGACAAAGCTTGCTAAGGCAATTAGCAAGCGTAGCGATGAGATTTCAGGGCGAAAAAAGGATTTGGAATTACTGAAAGATAATATTCTTCAAAGTACCAAAGAACATATCCGGGCCGCTTATTATGCAAGGTATCTTGTTGAACGAAGCAAAAAACTGTATCGGGAAGGATTGGAAACATTTAAAAGTACCAACCTCTCATTTAGGACGGACAACCAAACCCCGGACTGTTTCTATGACGATTTGCCGGAAGCGGACATAAGCCACGATACGGTCAAAGCAATTAGTTCTAATTCCAAAATACGATGAAATATATAATCGGAACCATTTTAATAATTGGTGGGGCTGTTTTTGCTGTTGCTTATGCTACACCAAAACAAACAACAACAGAAGTATCAGTTCTTCGGGATATTACCTCGCCACAATTGGCACAACCACAGACGGACACTATTCTTCCGTTATTTAACCTTTCCAATTATGCCTGGAACGGGGCGCAATTTCAGTTCGCAGATATTTCCAATGTGGGTTATACCCAGGTGAAAGAGGCCAGTGTTAGTACAGCCAACCAATGGCTCTCTAATGAGTTGAAACGAAATAGTGAGGTTAGCCAATTTAACACTGATGTAGAAAGTATTATTACCGATGCCAAAAAGGAAAAAATCGGCAGATGGCATTCTTCAATTTATGCGCCCATCGCAAGAGAACTTAACCGTATGGCGCAAAGTCCGGCTCAAAATAGAATACTGATAATATACAGCGACCTTATGGAAAATGATATAGCCGTTTCATTTTACTATCCGAATGAATTTAGCTTGCTCCAATCTAATCCAGGTGTCATTGAAAAGTATTTTGAAAAAGAAGTGCCGCTTAGTCAGCTTAACGGTATTCAAGTTTATCTTATTTACCAACCTGCCGGAACAATAAGCGATTGGCAATACAGCATCGTATCTAAATTTTATCAAAATCTCCTAGAACAAAAAGGAGCAATTGTAACGGTAGAAGCTAATTTGCAATAAAACAATGATAGATTTCATAGAACAAGTTTTAAAACTTTGTGCTGAAATAATTGAAGGTATTTTTACGTTTGCGTGGGAAAACATTGCAGAACTTATTACAGGTATACCTAAAAGAAAAGAGGAATACACAGCTCGTTTTGCATCGGTAAGAACGCTGTTATCAAAAAGAAATGACGGCTTTTGTCTTACCGGAAGAAAGAATTTATCTGTTCGCAACTCCTATCAAAATGCGCTGATTATTGGCGGAACGGGGGCGGGGAAGTCGAGCATAGTGTTGTTGCCGTCCCTCTATACCATGCATTCCAGTTTCATTATCCATGACCCTTCCGGTGAACTCTATACAAAAAGCGCCGGGTTCTTGAAACAGCGAGGCTATGATATTAAGGTACTGAATTTTGCAAACCCTGCCGCTTCATCTTCATTTAATCCGCTTGCCCGTGCCAATAGCTCTTCGGATATTCAGAAGGTGGCCTCGCTCTTGGTGGCAAATTCTCTTGGTGCAAAAAGTAAAGACCCGTTTTGGACCACACAAGCTGTCGGGCTTCTTGCAATACTCATAACCGTTCTGAAAAAACAAGACCCTTCCTTCCAAAACTTGTATAACCTCCGGCAATTACTTACTCAATTGGGAAGTTCACCTGAAAAAATTGATAGGCTTTTTTCCCGCGCCGGGAATGAAATTTTGTATGCAGAGTACAAATCCTTCGTCTCTTATGATGAGAAAGTAGTGAGCGGAATAATTGCAACGTGCAAAGCCGCCCTTCAAATTTTCACGGATGAATCAGTGGCTCGTGTAACGGCAAGTGATAGTATTTCAATGCAGAATTTTAGAAATAGGCCAGTTGCTTTGTACATACAAAATTCAGTAGCTGACCAACGGTACTATAGCGTAATAACTTCACTTTTCTTTGAGCAATTCTTTTCATTTGCATTGGGAAGAATTCCCGGTGCAAATGAAAGGGATATATTTCTGCTCATTGACGAAGCAAGTTCACTCAACTTGCCAACCCTGCCACTGGCCGTTGCCAATGTTCGCAAACATCGGTCTGGCATTATGCTGATAGTCCAAGATTTTGCTCAGATTACGGAACATTACGGAAGATACGATGCTGAATCCATAAAATCAAACTGCTTTGCAAAAATGTATTTCACCGGGCAATCTTTAGAGACTGCGAAAGAACTTGAATTTACCTTGGGGCGGTTTCAGTATGAAGATAAAAAGAAAAAAACCGTAGTTCGACCTCTTATGACCAGCGATGAAATTCGCACCATGCCCGCAACACAGGCCCTTCTTATCTGTGGTTTCTATCCTCCCATTTTGGCAAAGGTCGTGCCGTATTACAAAAGGAATAGATTCATGAAATATAGTTTGATTCCACAGCCACCAATTCTTAGCACCGCTCCTGAAGTAGTTCCTTTATTAACTCTTCCTGAAGCCAATGCGTAAGACACCAAAGGGAAGTCCATTATGGAAATATCTGGAAGCTTGCGGTGTTCTTGAGCATGGGACTGACGAGCAAATTAAAACTGCAAAACGCCAGTACCGCAAAAACTATATGCTTGCTTACAGAAAAAGAGAGCGAAAAGTAAAGCCGGAATATATTATTAACCTTTCCCGAAAAAATGGGGAATTCAATACTATGGCTCGTGCCGCTCATGGGCATTCCATGTCCATCACGGCCTTTATTAGAAATGCTACACTGGCATATATTAATAAAACCTACATCGTGCCGGACAGGTTTCAGGTGGCAAGAATAGAACAGTTACTGGCGCAATACCTGAATGAAGTACAGCGTATTGCTCCACCTAAAGAAAAATATTCCTCTGAACGGGAACAAGAAAAATACAATGCGATTGAAAAACGCATCACTGACCTTCAAAAAGAACTCAGCGAAGCGTTACGGAATCCGCCGCTATTTGGTAACTATGATACTGAAAATTAAATCGCATAAGAAGTCTTTTCATGATTTACTTGAATATATGCTCCACGATAAAGACCGCCTGTTTGATAGAGAGGGTAAGAGTTTTATCGTTACCTATAATTTAAAAGGCAACAATATTAATGAATGGGAAATGCAGTTTAAGGAAAATGAAACATATAGGACACAGCGGCGCAAAGACAACGTACTGCTCACCCATGAAATTCTTTCCTGGCATCGGGACGATGCAAAAGATATTACCCTTAAGAAGTTGGAAGAAATGACACGGGAATACATAAAGCTCCGAAATCCCAACGGCCTGTATATTGCCGTTCCACACTTCGACAAGGGACACTATCATGTCCATGTCTGTGCTTCCGGTATTGAATATCACAACGGCAAATCCCTGCGGCTTTCAAAAGCTGAATTGCAGAAATTAAAAAAGAATATTCAGAATTACCAAGTGGAAAAATATCCTGAACTATCTCATTCAATAGTAGAGCATGGAGGAAAAAATAAATCACTTGTCACGGAAAAAGAGTACCAACACAAACATAGAACCGGAAGGGAATCTGAAAAAGAAAAAATTATTGAAACACTCCAAACATGCTACAAAAAAGTTTTCTCAAAAGAAAGCTTTTTTGAACTACTGAATGAATCCGGGCTTTCCAGTTATTCCCGTGGCGGAAAGGTTACCGGAATACTATATCAGGGCCGAAAGTTCCGGTTCAGTACGCTTGGATTCACGGATGAAAAATTAAAGGAACTCGATAAGTCAATTGAGAGGGAGAAGGAACTAAGGAGATTAAGAGAGAATGGAAATGAAAAATCGAAGGAGAGAGGGATTGAGAGATAGAGAAGCCTCTTTTATATTATTTTAAAATAATGTAATAGCAGATATAATAGACCAATAGCGCCTCCCGCCAAAATAAATATAAAAAATATCACAGTTGCATTATGAGAGAGTGAATTCCATCGCTTCATTCTTTTAAATTTTTTGTAGCCGATAGAAGCGGCCTGGCTCCCATGTACCCCTAATTCAAAATCGCCGTATTCATCTGGCGGAATGATAAGCAGTTTTTCTCGTTGCATATTTTCAACTATCTTTTTCATTCTTTCTTGGGTGTCGGAATCGTGTTCGGGATTAATAACAAAAGTGTACGGTACTTTGCCTCCTTTGTTAAGAATAACATTAAGTACTTTATTAATGATGTCCTTTTCATCCATCCAAAACGGAAAGACACCTTTTTCATTCAGGGATATAGGGGTATTTGAGGATTCAAAGATAAAATTTAAAAATGACCGTACATTGAGTACAATTTTGCTATTTTTGAGCCAACATAAACAAAATTGGTATGACAAAAGCAAAGATTATTAAAGAGGTATCTGAAAAAACGGGTATCGAAAGAGCATTAGTTGAAGTGATTCTTGAAGCCTATATGACCTCAGTTAAAGAACACATCCTTCGAAAAGAGAGCGTTTCATTTCGTGGGTTCGGCAATTTTATTGTAAAAAAAAGGGCTGCAAAAATTGCACGGAATATTTCCAAGAATACAGCAATAAATCTACCTGCCCATTATATCCCTTCATTCAGGCCCTCAAAGAAGTTTTCTACACAAGTCAGAAAAGCTGTAAAGTAAACCATTACGCATCTTAATATCCGATACATACATAGTATAAAATGACCGAAAAGTCAGTAAAAAAGGAAATATGACAAGCGTTATTAGGGAGAAACAAAAAAGAAATTTTGAGCATAAAAAAATCACTCCAAAAATCATAAGAGATATTGCCAAAATTATATCTGATGAGGCCACATCAAAAAAAGGTAAAGATGAAAAAGTGAAAGTTATTTTCTCAATAGATGCAGATGACAAGAATGTATCTTTTGAGAGCGAATCCCCACTAATCTTTGATGAAAAAGAAGGAAAGTTGGAAGATATTTTTATTAATAAAATATATATGGCACTGGATTCATTTGAAGACTCAAAGAAAATTGAAGTCCAAATCACCCATCAAATAGGTACTAAGGGAAATACCAATAATTATATTTGGGTTAGTGGCAATGACAGTCGATGGGTAAACGGTACAATGAGCATTCTTTGGTCTATTATTGATTCCGCAGAAGAGCAAAGGAAAGTAAGTAATTTAGTTTCAACCTCTATATTTTCTATTGTAGTTCTTTCAAATATTTTGTTCTTTGATTTGTGTATTACTAGGATTCAAGCAATACCTTATGTAATAATCAGGCTCATTATAGTATTCGCTATTCCGATACTATCAATACTTGCTGGTATCCGATTAAATGATCTTTCGGCGTCTTTGTGGCCTTCGGTAGAATTAAAAACAGGTCAGGGCTATCAACAAGATGCTAGTAAAAAGAGAAAATTAGCGTGGCTCTATTTGACTCTAATTATCATTCCAACGGGACTTGAGATTATTTTTGAATTCATAAAACATATTATAAAAAATGCATAAGCCCCGCCAATTTGGCAGGGCTATACTTCGGCAGGGTTTAGTCATCTTATTTGTTTACTGCGCTCTTTAGTTCCGAACCTGCTTTAAACTTAGCTACCTTCTTGGCGGCAATTTTAATCGCTTTTCCAGTTTGTGGATTTCTTCCGTTACGGGCTGCTCTTTTCACAACTGAAAACGTTCCGAAGCCTATTAAGGCAATTGTACCTCCACCTTTCAGGGCTTTGGTGGCTTGGTTGGTAAATGCTTTGAGTGCTTTTTCAGCATCAGCTTTGGAGATTTTTGCTTCTTTCGCAATGGCTTCCACTAATTCTGCTTTGTTCATAATAGTTAATTTTTAGGGTTAATAGAATTGTAAAGCTACTGAATTACATTGTACATAATTTATTTCTCATTAATTAATTACTTCGTAGAATTGATAAGGCTATACAGAAGGTTCCCGAAAAATAAAAGAGTCCAAGCAGGGTTTTTGCAAAAATGTCTGTAAAGGCTTTATGCTCCCATTTCAATTTGTTCCCAAAATATCCCAAAGTACCTACCAACATTAAACCTGCTCCAATTAATGCACAAAAACGATTATGAATTTCGGCAAAGTATTGGTTCTTGTTTGTATAATACGCCAATAAAATAGCACCGAAAATTATCACCCCTGCACCAATATAATAAAGCAGGGCTATAAGTGTTCTTTTTGATTCATCATAAATTCGTTCCCAATTTAACTCCATTTTTACCTCTCAATTATCAATTTTCCGCTTCCAAAAAATCCGCTGTTTTCCTTTAATACTCTATAAAAATAAACCCCATCAGGCTCACTATTCAAGTTTATTTCTGTTCTTTTAAGATTTAATCTTGATGCATAAATTTCTTCTCCCAATACATCGTATATTTCCACATGCAGGTTATTTGGCGTATTCAGAAAAACAATGGTAAATACACCACCATTAGGATTGGGAATAATCTGTATAGGGAATGAATTATTTAGCCCTTCTATTCCTGTCGTGATAATAAGGGGTATTGTAACGCAAATACTATCTATGCACCGGTTGAGATCGGTAATAACACAACAATAGTTTCCGGCACATTGGTTTTGGATAGTATCTGTTGTTAGCCCCCCTGTCCATAGATAAGTGTACGGATTATTACCGCCGCTTACCATAGCCCATGCAGAGCCTGTGCAACTCCCATTATCAGGTAGTGAATCCGCGATAATGCTGACTGCTGAAGGTTGGGTAATAATAGTAGATGCGGTAGCAGAACTACCGCACGAATCAGCAACTATAAGTGTATAAGTTCCGGAACTAAGCCCATTTATATTAGCTAAAGTTTGGCTATTTGACCACGCATAAGTATAGGGCAATGTGCCTCCGCTAATATTTGATGATGCGCTGCCATTACTATCTCCGTTGCAACTAACATTGTTCACACTATTTGCTGAAACATTTAATTGATTTGGCTGGGTAATACTTGTCGAAGCCGAACTTGCACATCCATTATTATCTGTAACATTAACGGTATAAGTTCCCATGCTTAACCCACCTGCATTGACTGTAGTTTGCGAATTTCCTCCTGCCCACAAATAGGTGTATGGTAGTGTACCACCAATTACAGTTGATGATGCACTACCATTGCTGCCTCCAAAGCAATTAACATTTGTTATCGTGCTTGCTGAAACATTTAATTGATTGGGTTGGGTAATTATTACATTAGCTGAACCCGTGCAGCCATTATTATCAGTAACATTAACGGTATAAGTTCCCATACTTAATCCGCTGAGTGTGGGTGTGGTTTGGCTATTTGACCACAGATAGGTATAAGGCGGTGTTCCACCGCTAACAGTTGAAGATGCACTGCCGTTATTGCCACTAAAACAATTGACATTATCTAAAGTATTGGCTGAGGCATTTAGTTGTGTTGGCTGAGTGATGATAATAGATACAGTTGCCGAACTGCCACAAAAATCTGTTACAGTCAGGGAATAAGTTCCACTACTCAGCCCAGTAATACTATATTTGGTTTGGCTATTTGACCATAAATAAGCATAAGGTGAGGTGCCACCGCTAATAATGGAAGATGCACTGCCATTGCTGTCTCCATAACAAGTAACATTGTTATTTGTATTCGCCGAAACATTTAATTGCGTAGGTTGGGTAACTATAGCCGTAGCCGAACCTGTGCAACCATTATGGTCAGTGACAGATATTGTGTAAGTTCCGACACTCAAGCCGCTGGCAGTGGTATTGCTCCCATGACCGCCGCTCCATATATAGGTATAGGGTGAAACTCCATTTGAAGCAGATGCAGTTGCTATACCATTTGCTGTGCAGGTAGCAGCAGTTACTGTTGTTGTAACAACTATTGCAGGCGGTTCGGTAATTGTCACTATAACTGTAGGTGTTGTGCAACCGTTATAATCTGTTACGCTAATCGTATATGTTCCGGAAATAAGATTAGAGTAAGTATAGTTAGTATTGTAACTATAATAAGACCCGCCTGGACTTATATTATAGTAAAAAGGAGGGGTTCCAGAAAAGATGCATGTTGCAACAGTGATACTTCCATCATTACCTCCGTGGCAACTAACATTATTATCAGTTGGGTAATAATAAAAAGTTGGCCAATCAATAGGTTCATTTATATCAATAAATGTTGATACACTACAGCCTTTACTATCCTTAACTGTCAAATTATCATAAGAGTATCCATACGGACAAACATTATTAACCATCTCACTATCCGTATGACTTCCATAACCCCAATTATAAGTATAAGCAGGAGTTCCACCAGATACTGAGGCATAAACGGTCGGATAAATAGTACAAATAGAATATGGGTTACTTAAGATAACTGACAATGGAGTAATTGGTTGTGTAATTGTAACTAAATAAGTGACAGAACAATTCGATGTGTCATTATTCGTAATGGTAACGGAATAAGTTCCGGCAGAAAGTCCACTAATAGTTGCTTCTGTTCCTCCGTTTGGTGCCCAGTTATAGGAATAATTACCACTTAGCAATACTGTGGCGCTTCCATTACTGCCTCCGTAGCAGCTTATATTGTCCTGAGAAATACGGGCAAAAAATCCAGTCGGAACAAAAACAGTATCTGTATGAATACATCCTGCTGAGTCAGTAATTGCAACAGTATAAGTTCCGCTTGAGAGCCCAATAGCTGTATCGGTAGTTGCGCCATTCGACCATAGGAAAGTATAAGGGCTATTTCCAGCGTATGGATAAACCCATGCAGCCCCTTTACAATTACAACAGGTTGACCATGTAGATTTAAGTGAATCTGCCAAAGGGCTGATAGTAACACTTATTTCCGATTGACATGAAGTGGAATCAGAAACTATGACAGTATAAGTCCCTGCTGAAAGTCCTGTTGCTTGTTGTGTGGTTTGTGCAGGGGAAGTGCTCCAATAATAAGTATATGGTGAGCTACCACCCGAAGCAACAACCATTGCCGAGCCAGTGCTATCCTCATTACAACTGATACTGGTAATTTTAGTTGTTATTGTAAAACTATTTGTTGAGGTAAATGATATATTATCTAAACCAAAATCATACCCTTGAGAATTTGCTGCACCTTGACCTATTATTTGAATATTTGCTACCGAGCTGTTTGCATTCCAACAAAAAGTAACCTGTTGCCAACTTCCATAATTATTCGGATAACTAATTACATCTGAAAAGAGCGTATCAGAATTGATAACAATAAATACATTAGCACCCGGGAAACTCCTATAGGTATAATTATCTAAGTCCTCCAACCAGCACGAAAAAATGTATTTTACTCCATTCTCTATCGGTATGTTTTCTTCCCATGAAGTAGCTGTATAATTAGGAGTCCATATATACCCGGCAGTATTATGAAGACTACATTCTGAGCAGAGAGCTGAAGGACAATCAACACCCATAAAATAACTTCCATGCTCGGCTGTGTTCTGCATGTCAGAGCCACTCATGTAATTGCTAATTAAATAAGTATCAGTGCTATCTCCAAGACTACGAAAGTCACTTCTAATGTTTGGCGATTTTATACAATATCCGATTGCAGCAGGTAGTGGAGGCGCATTTGGGTATGTAGGTGAAGAATCAACATAAGTATCAAGTGAAACCCAAGAAGGGAGAATCTCAAAATCTCCATTACAAACCAAATTAACCCCTAATGGACAGGATACATTACAGGATGGAGGGATGATAGTAGGATGCAACACTATTTTCGACAAATTAAAATAGCCAGAACTACCCGCATTGAATTTAGTAGGCTTTAAATAATAGGTATTTCCCGGAACCAAATTCAATATTTGAATGGCGGAAAGCGTATCGCTATTCGCATTAGGAGCTAAGGAAAAAGCAATAGAATTTATTCCTCCAGCATTAGTTACACTATAAAGCACTAAAGAATCTAAAGTAATATTTTGAGACTTCGTGTAGTTTGCGGAATGCATTAATGAAAAAGTCATTCTTGGTTTATCTGCTATAAATGAAAACCACATTTGATTGCTTGCTGAATCAAAAAAATAATCCGACTGAAAATTACCGGAAGGCAAGGTTATAGCCCCATTCACATTGTTTTGAGAACTTGTCTGAAAAAATGTAAATATTAAACCAAGCAAAAAGAAAAGATACTTTTTTTTCATCCTTATTTTTTTACTTTTCAATTATCAATTTTCCGCTCCCGACCAATTCCCCGCTTTCAGTTATAACTCTATAAAAATAAATACCTTGTGGCTGTGATATTGTATTTTCCTGTGTATTGTTAAAATTCAATTTGCCCTGATATATTTCCTCTCCCAGCACATTATAAACCTCCACCTGTGCCGGTTCATTTACATTTTGCAAGGCAATAATAAATTTTCCGTTATTTGGGTTAGGGTAAGCCAAAACCTGCCCGGTAAGTTTGGGACTTAAAGAGCCTGCGGTAATTGCATTACTATCACACGCCTCCCAACGAGCTACAAATGGAAAATAATTTAGACCTAAATCAGGTTCTACGGGATAGGCATACGGAGCTATTGTATCTTTCCCAAATGTCATAAAAGTTCCTGCGGTACTTGCATAATACACATAATTCCCCGATGTGTCTGAACCGATATTATTGCCAAATTGAGCGCCCCCTTGTAGAATAGAACCGCATAACATATTGCCATTGGAATCAAATTTCAGAATAATGGAAGCGGCATCGTATTTTGCAGTGTCATTAACACTTAATGTATCTGTTCCGAAAGCTATTTTGGATTGCCCTTTCCCACCACCACCTGAAAGATAAATGTGCTTGTAATTATCAATTGAAATACCTCCTACACCCCAACCATTATTATCTAAATCACTTGACTGTTTTGCCCAAAGTACATTTCCGTTAGAATCGTATTTAACAAGGAATATGCTATACAAATTATTAGTTCGATTTGTTGCTATCAATGTATAAGAGCCAAACGTAACGGTATCTATAAAATCTCCAGCAACGTAAATATTTCCGCTTTGGTCGGTTTTTACTGCAACACCCTGACTGCAACTAAACTTACTTGCTAAGACAGCCTGTTCTACCCAAAGCACAGTTCCGTCAGGCGCATACTTTGTAAGAAACATATCACCTGTATATTGTGGAAGTAAAGTCTGAATTTCAAATGATGAAAACCATATCGTGTCTGTAAATGCTCCAGTAATATAAGCATTTCCATATCGGTCATTTGTTACACAAAGTCCTCCAGCATCATTAAATTCATTAGTATGTCCAGTTGGTGCACTTAGCCACAATACTTTACCATTGGAATCGTATTTTACAAGAAATGAAAGAGTAAGAAGACTATCACCTAAAACATATTTTGAACCAAAATAAAGAGTATCCGAATTAAATAATCCGGTTACAAAAGCGTTTCCGTTATTATCCGTTGAAACGTAATTAGATGCTATATTACAGTATCCTTTAGTACTAATAATGGGGGTGGAAGCCCAAAGAAAATTTCCATTATAGCTATATTTTGCAAGATAACAACTCACATTATTTATTTTCGGAAACATAAAAGTATCCGTTCCAACTATAACCGTATCTGTATATGTTGCAACTACATAAGCATTATCAAAATTATCGAGAGCTACAATACCTCCATTATTGTCATTAGTATTACCAAAATTAATAGATTGATTTGCCCACAATACATTTCCGGAATGGTCGTACTTTATAACATACATACTATTCCCAAAAGGATTACCCTGAGGATTTCTTAAAATGTTACCGGAAAAATCTATTGAATCCTGACTTAGATAATAGCCGGATAAATAACAATTGCCTTTTCCATCGGAGTTTGCTGAATACCCATAGCCCGCACCAAGTCCATTTTTACCCCATAGCCAAGATTGGGAAAATGAAAAATGAAAAATGAAAAGTGAAAAACATACAATAATTAACTTTTTCATTATCTTGTTACTTCTTAGCAAATATACGAATATTCCTCTAAATGCCTTATTTCCCCTATATTGTAGAAGCCACGATTATTTAATAACTATAACCTTTCCGAACTTGATAATTTGAGCGTTTGAATAGAGTTTCCATATATATACCCCGTTTGAGAGTTCAGGATTAGATATGTTTAGTTTACCCTTTGAACCATTTAATTGATATTCGCCAACTTGTTCACCAATGGTATTATAAAGAACCACTTTACCCAAAATACCTTCTCCTAAATCGTATTCCAGCGTAAAGTTTCCATTGTTGGGGTTAGGGTACAAACTAAAAGTAGGCTGGGAAACGGTTTGTGTTGTTTTGGTCTTTTTATGAACGCTATGCTCATCCCTTGTGTTGCACGAATCGGAATATTCTGTTCCGGGTGGGTCAAAACGGGAAAGTATGGCACGGGCTTCATATACACCAACACCGTCCCAATCGGGGCATTTGTTGGCAAGAGTTCTTAATGTTCCCAGTTGACTCAGTGAAAGCGTATGATTCAATTTAAAGTTAAGGAATGCTATGCCGGAAATTTGCATATTTGCTTCAATGTTACTGGCAGGAGTAATAGCACTCAAGTTATTTAAAAGACCTGAATAATCAATACTTGAAGAAGCCGAAGCGGCTGTTATATCTATCGCTAGTATTTGCCCCATAGGTGCATTTGATATACTGTCATTAAAATGTTGAAATACGGGGTCGCTTAATAAATAGGAGTTTTGAGCTAAAGCCGTTGCAACACCTTTTTTAGCAAGTGGCATATTAGTATCCTGCAATACTGTGAATGTATCTTTGGATAATGCCGTATTTTTCATTGCCACTATGGTAGCTGAATCATCAGTATTAGAAAGAGAATCGGCTGTTTGGGCTATTGAATCTCTCCGTAAAATTATTGGAGGCGAAGGTGGTAGAATACATGGGTTGCTATCGGGGAATGTTAAAAAATGATGCGTGAAACCTGGACAACTTGTAGGGTTATATAGGTGCCAGTAATATATCATACTTGCAGGTGCAGTTACTTGACAAATTGAGAAAGAGTTAAAGGAATTATCTGCGGGGTCACCGGGTGTGCCTATATTATAAAATGCCATCGCACCAGCACTACATAATATTCCAGTACTGCCTACATTTAAATTATTGTCAAATGCATTATCACCATTAAAGGGAGTGCTATTAAAGCGAATGTGTAAGTCAGTAAGAATGGTTGTGTTATTAATAATTGTGGTATTAATACTTTGCGATTCCACAATACCCGTGTAAGAATTAATAGTATCGGGAGTGCTAATATAATTACAACCGATTTGAGAGGCTTTGCCATTTGCTTTCATTCCAATGCCAGCCCCATTTATAACAGAGCAACCAACAGCCCCTAATGCTATCGTGTTATCATTAATAACCGAGTTTTGTACGCCGACTGCCACAATTCCATAGTTAATAGAACTAATATTGTTTTCGTCAACATTGTAGAGACATGGAGAGTGTGGAAACTCATTTATGGAAATGCCTTTCCAAGTTATTGAAGCATCACAACTACTTTCAGAAATGTTGTTATAATTAATGTTTGCATTAACATAGTTATTTATGTCCGCCTCAATACCTGTATTGAAATTTGAAATCGTATTTTCCTGAATGTTCAAAGGATTCGGGTAAGGATAACCCATATCGGTTACATAAATACCATAAACACCCGGTGGGCTAATCGAATCAATAAATACGTCAGTCAAAATAGTGACTTTGGTAAACCAATCACTTGCTATTATTCCGTTGTAGCAGTTATAAAAATTATTGGAATCTACCACTAAAAACTCTTTGTTCAAATGGTCGTACATTCCACTATCTAATACCCCTGCACCATAACCAGCCTTAAAACCAATATTTTTGAATAGATTACTGATTACAGTAAGGCTGCTTGCATGAGTAGAAATCCCATACTGTTTATTATCAAAAATATCACCGTAAGTTACCGTTATATTCCTTACGGTATCTATGTCCATTCCCATATAAGAATAAGGTAAAGGGTACGGAGGCATCAATGAATCAAAGGGTGCAGAATTATAATCAGAATAATAATTGCAAGGGGTAATTGCGCTCAAATCACGGCAGGTAAATAGACAACCGTTAGCCTCTCCATTATATGTTGCTGGGCAGGTTTCCACCACAATATCCTTGTAGTTTCTATTAAATGTTACACCGGAAGCATGGTATAATCCCTGTGCCGTTCCGGTATTAATTGAAACAAGTGCAGAATCGGCATCCTCTATTAATGCAACTTTATTAATAAATACATTACTTCCCGGATTAATAAATATGCCACGCCACATGGTATCGCAAGCGGCATATAAATGAGGGCAATTAAAGCCAGAACAATATGCCGCAGTATGAATTATCAAGGTCTTATTGTTAATCACATTAATCATTGCATGAGGAGCGAAAGCCACATTACAGTTGGCAATAGTAACATCTTCATCAACTGTATAAATACCAATTATCAATATATTCATGCAAGTGTAAGTTATTGGCCCAGCATGGATAGAGCTTGCCGATGAATCATTAATGATTAAATCGTATTTGGCTTGCAAATAACAAGCACCACAGCCAGTAACTATTAAACTATCTGTTGCACGACAGCTCAACGAATCGGTAACCACTACTGAATAGCTACCTGCGGAAAGTCCACTAATCGATTGGGTAGTTTGCCCATTGCTCCATAAATAAGTATATGGAGGTGTTCCGCCAATTCCAGTTATAATTGCATCACCGCTACTTGTACCACATGAAATAGTATCATCTTTTAATGTTAATCTTAACGATTGAATAAAAATAGAATCAACTAAACTGCAACCGTTTTTATCGGTTACTGTTACCGTGTATGTTCCTGTGGATAGCCCTGTCGCAGTATCTCCAGTTTGAGCAGTAGGCGACCACGTATAGAAATATGGGCGTGTACCTCCGCTAACAGTAGTAGTTGCACTTGCAAGAGTACCTAAATTGCAATTAATGTTAGAGACTACGCTTATAGAATCCTTTAGTGGTTGAGGTTGGTATATAGCAATAGAATCTATGACAGTACAACCTTTATTATCAGTAACTGTAACCGTATATATTCCGGGACTTAATCCGGTAATAGTATCGGTTGTTAAACCGCCGTTCCATAAATAAGTATATGGGCTTCTACCACCTGTAACGCTGGCAGAGGCAGCACCGTTACTCTGACCGTTACATGAATCATTCGTAGAGTTCATCGTAACAGAAGGGCAATTGGAACTTGGAATCGCTGGTGCATCAGAAATACTGTCAGCAAGAATCACTTTACCGCACGGCGAAATTCCGCTTGCTTTAAATGTAATCGGTGTAATTGAATTATTGAAATTGCAATTGGTGTGGAAAATAACCGTTTCTAAAACATCATTATTGCTGTCGGAACCTAAACACGTTCCAAAAAGCCCATTCGATAATCCAATATCGCTGGTTAAATTCCACGTTAAATTTCCGGTAACATGGTTAAAATCATCCGAAGTAAAAACATGAGATGCGCCAATCCTATTGTCAGGATATTTAAAGATTACAGTGTCTAAAGTAACACCGGAAGGTAGGTTCATCAAAAAGGACGGTTGATAAAGTGTGTTGCCGCCGGAGTTACTTACTTCAAAAGTGTATTTTAAATCACTTCCACAATGCAGCGTATCCACTTCCAAACTACCAATCTCTTGAAGGGTAAGAAGAGAGGCATCTAAATTAAAATTATAAATGGTACTGCCATACTCACATCCTTTTAATGTATCGGGCTGAGTTAATGCAGGACTATTTGTGCATACGTTTCCGTAAACTATCTTAATCGGATATGTTTGAGCAGAGTCAACACAACCAAAACCATTTGACGTATCTACAATCGCTGTTATCTGAATAACCTTGTCATTTGATGGACTTATTGAACCCAGCATTATAAACATATTGTCAGTTCCAAACTGATTATAGTATGTAGCATTTGTAGCACTCGTAAAAATTACCGGAGGGCTTGAAGTATTTGTTTGTTCAAGTGCCACCCATGCGTATGTTGCAGCGGAATACGGATTGGTATTATTGTTCTGAAGTGTAATTGTAAATCGTACGGTATCGGTGCATAAGTCCGATGAACTTGGTGTTATCAGTTGAAGTATGGGACTAATTTTTATTGCATTATCATGCAAGGTATCATAAAAATGATTTTGATAAGATATTCGTGGTTGCTGAATGGAAGTTGTATAGCCTGTAAATGCAGTATAAGCAACAGTATCGGCAGCACTGCATAAAGGATTGAAATACATTGCAAGTTGATAGTAAGGAAAGTCCCAATTACCACCTGCTTTGCAATCCAATAACGGCCAGCAATGATGGGTTGGCCCATTAAACTTTAAGCTGTCCAAACTCATCACACCTGTGTCCTCATAATTGTTCTGAACAATAGCATCATTAAGGGCGAAGTGATTAGTGTCAGTTGCGCTATACTTATCTTGAATAATGGTGAACTGTGCCGAATCGTAGATATATCCCGCACTTAGTAACATTCGGAAATTACTGTCGAGGGCTGCATAGGGGCGAAATTCGTATGGGAAATCATCAAAAGGCCAAAGTGCAGGTACTGTTCTGAATACTAAATTTTGAACAAAATTTCCGCAATAGCCACCTGATGGCTGAAGATAAACTGCTACACTTGGTTGGAGCATTTCAAAGTTTGCTGTCCAGGGATCACAGCTGTTATCAGTATCATGATAATCAGTATCATACGTTCCTCTGTACTGCGCTTGTAAGTCATTCAATGGGTAGGCTCCGGATGTATAAAAGGTATTTCCACCTGGAGTGAAAGGTGTAGTTTTAGCAATTAAATAAATGCGTGATAAAAAACTGTATGGGGGCAGCATTCCTTTGAGTGCTGTGTCATGTCCCATATTGGAATCGGCTGAAAAAGTAAAAGACATTTGCACTTTTCCATTGGGTAAAACTACGTCAGAGGGATGTTGCAGTGTCGGGTATTTTAGGATAGCTGTTTTATGATTGGAAGAAATTACGGTTATCGAAGATGAATCAGCATCAAAATCAAAAACACTAGGATTGCCAAAAGTATTTGGGAGCCAGTAATATGTTGTGTAATCAACTTGGAATATTACAGTGTCGTAGTTACTAAAGGAATTATCAAGCGTTCCTGAATCTGCTGCCAATATTTCATCCCCAGGATAGGCGCGGTCTAAATGAATCCACGGGTCAACTTTGGCAACTGAATCCACATTAATGGTTGGCGGATTGTTGCAATCATAATAATTGCTTGGCGGAGTGTTTAACCATCCGAGCGTTTGTCGCCGGAAAGTAAAGGGAGGCCATGATTCAAAATCATTTCCCGAACCAAGACAGCCTCCTTCACAATGATGGAAGGCGACATTGGATGCGCACGTAATAACGCTGGCGCAACTGAGACAGGTTGAGGTGTCGCAATAATAATCAAGTGAATAGTTGATATTATCCCAACCCCGACTGCTGTTCGTGCAGGAATCGCACGTAAGCGAAATTGGAATTGTAAAACAGGAAATGTTGTAGCTTTCGGAAAAATTCCCACTACAGAAATTGCATTTTGGCAATAAGCCAAAATCAATAATAGCCTGATTGATATCACAGCCGTGTTTAACCTGTGTAATCAAGGGTTGTATGGAGTCAGCAATGCAGCCACAAGTCGAGGTAAGTAAAATATAACTGTATAGCCTATGTGTTACAGGATTTATAGAAGGGTCAGAAAAATCTACATTATAACCAGCAGGTAAATTCATAACTATCCTGTGGTCGGGGTGTTTACAAATAAAACTATATCCCGTATCTGCCCATGTTTGTTTGTTTTCACCGGGACAAATTTGAAAATATGAAGTAGCATCCCAAACAACATCATGCGTAGGAAGTATATTTAATTGTGCTGTTCCTCCTGATATTACTCCGTATGAATATCCGTTAACAACTCCGGCAGTATCGGAATTGAGCGGTAGGGAATTGCATTGGTTCTGAAAACCTATAGTCCCATACAGCAGTTCGTCATCCGTTTGCCCGCACGTTGAAAAGAATGTCAAAGGGCAAAATGGTGCGGTGTCTGCCAGATTGCTTTCCGGCTGATAAATATAATTAACAGTAATCGTAAAAGTGTTTTGGCCAGGTGTATTTGATAAATCATCGAGTTCTCCATTCCCATCCAAGTCCGCTAAAGAATTTGGGCCAAACGGAAGCGACTCACTGCAAGACCAAAGCCATTTAGTAAAATCAATTCTCCATTCGGTAAAGCCCAACGGATTCATAGTATAATTTAGGTCAGGTACTTTGGTAAGAAACCCTGTGGGCCAAGAATAATGATACCCATTTATTCGAAGCGAAGATGTATCTATTTTGCCCAACTCATTGGAGGATGTTAAATAGACCTTAAGGTTTACGGCTCTGCTGTTTCCTTTGGCACCCCCAACTTCGTCAACTCCCGAATTGGTAAACACTAATCCTAATTGTACTGATTGCGTGTCCGCACCGTTGCAATAATTTGCATGATATGAAAGGGAATCTAAATAATGAGGTAGCAGCAGGGAAGGGTTTATAACAGGTTGTCCGGCAAGAACAGCAACAGAAGTACTTATATGTACACCTGGGAAGCACGTATCACTGCCTGAACCATTAGAGCAAAACAGGACAAAGTTCAATCTATCTAGTGAGTCCTGACATCCGGTAATTTTATAAATTATATGAAAATACAAACTATCAATCGGAAAATAGTTAACACCGAATAGGGTCTTATATACGTTTGTATCCGCAGCAATTATTGGAAAGTTCCCCGAAACAAATCCCGGACCCATATAATAATTACAATAGTTTCTGTATGTATCGGTTGTAGTGTCCTGGGTTCCTGAGAAGAAATAGCCTAACATAGCCATTGAACTGACCGTTGGGCATTTTGCATCCACGAATTGATTAATGGGCAAGGTTCCACCATTTTTTACCTTAAAAACCATATCCACCACGCTCCCTATATTTTCGGCAACATCGGTATCATTTCCGGGAAAAGAACAAGTTGCATTTAAAATTGGCGAAACTACAGTTAGGCTTGTGCTAGTGGAATCAATGCACATACTTGGATTCACAGCAAGATAAGTTCGCTGCGAATTAGAAGCAGGAAGGCAACATGAAGTTTTTAATGAAAACCAAATTGTTATGCTGTCATATGTATTCCAGTTTGATGAACCATTAACAATAAAAAGGGGCGCCGATGAATTAGCAAATGAATGGGATTTGAGTGTATCGCCATTTGATGAAATATAATGAAACCCCGCACTATCAAGAGTGATTTGGTCGGGAAAATTAATGGAAAATGAAACCGGGCAAGACATACTGCTGCCTTCATTTTTAATCGTATATTTTACATTATATACATAACACGTTATCAGGGAATGTAAAGTATCAGGAAGAGAATCTGAAATTGTCTCATTAATTTTAAAATTGCAGGATTGTGATTTGGCATTTTGCAGATTAAATAAAAGCACAAGCAGCAAACCAAGTAGGGGAAGTAATTTTCTATTCATAGCAGGAGAGTTTGAGGATTCAAAAAATTAAAGTAGGGGCTTGGGGAATAGCAATAACAAGTCTTCGTAAAAACACAATACTGTTCAGTGAGACACGAATGATATTTGCTTGCTTCCTTGTTTTCATCTTACACAGTTTTAAAATCGGTATGACAAAACTGAGGCAAACCTAATAATATTTTTTGAATACAAAGTAAAGTAAACATTATTTATTTTCTTTCAATTACAAATTATGAATCTAAATAATTGATATATTGATAATTACATATTTGGGGTTAGAATCACGCTTTATTACGGCTAATTAGCAGCATCTGTTTTTGTCATAGTTGGATTTTTGTTTACGTGAGACGGAAAGCCAACAAAAAGAAAACGGAAGAAAGAAAACGGAGAAAGCCCTACAAAAGATTCCGAAAGGTTCTTGGTAAGCGGATTCAAACTCTCCGTTTGGAGGAAAACATTTCCCAATCTCAACTAGCCTATGAAACAGGCGTACACCGTGACCAGATTGGGCGTATTGAAAGAGGGATTCAAAGCCCAAGCGCAGACACCCTTTATGCTTTATCAAAGGTCTTTGATATGCCATTGAGTGAACTCTTGGACTTTGAATTTTAGCCATGATAATTTATTGAACTGCTAATTTACCAACAGCGACTTGATTACGTTCCGAAATTACCTGATAGAAATATATTCCTTTAGCTTGGTTGCCTAAGTCAATTTCGGTTTTCTCTGCCTGTATGGCTGATTCGTAAATCTTCTCCCCAACTATATTATATATCTCAATTCTTCCAGTAGCAGACTGGCTAAAATCAATCGTTACCTTACCGCTTGTCGGGTTAGGATATACATTAACTGTTGTATTATTCTTTACCTCGTTTATACCTGAAACCATCTGCGAAAGAGCGCGTTTCCAAACTCCTTGCGTTGCTGTTCCTGCATACAAGTCCGTTCCATATATTGCCAATGAGTGTACTGCTCTGTCGGTCAATCCTGTATTAACCGCAGTCCAAAGCCCACCGTTATTAGAAGTTACATACACCCCGCTATCAGACCCAGCAAAAATATTTGAGCCATCCACAGCTAAAGCGTAAACAACATTGTTTCCTGGCATACTACTGCTAACCGGATTAAAGGTAGCACCATTGTCCTGTGTTAAAAACACGCCAAGTTCAGTTCCTACAAATACATTTAATCCGCTTCTCACTATACATTTTGATGTATACCCACCGAGAAAATTTTGAGATGTCCAAATATATCCAAGATCATTGGTTACTTCAGCTCCGTCATAAACACAGGCCATAATATTTGTACTGTCTATGGAAGTTATACTATCTACAACCATCCCCAATACTCCTCCGTTACCCCAACCTGTGACAATCTGAAACCAATTACCACCATTATTATTTGATACAAATATTCCACCTGTCGCTCCGCCCCAAGTTCCAACAAAAAGATATGGCCCATATACAACAATGTTTTGGGCTTCATTGTTTAGTCCTGTATTAATACTGTCCCAATTGCTGCCATTGTTGGTAGAGAAGAAAACTTTGCCATTAAATACATTGGTACAGTATAGGTTTGTTCCGTTATTTGTAATACAAGAAATATCGGGAGAAGAACCGCCTAATCCTGTATTAACGGCTGTCCAGCTTGTGCCATTATAAATAAAGGCTCCTCCGGTTTCTGTTCCACAGAAAATATTTGAGCCATTTGAACAGAGGGTTTTAACAATGCCTCCGCTAAACGGGCCATTAGTAGTTTGCCATTGGGCATTTGCGCTCAAGCCAATAATGGTGAGCATTCCGATGAGAAATAGTTTTGTTTTCATATTGTTTGTTTTTAGGACAAACATAGGTAAAAAATCAATTGGTGGTATATATACTACCGATTTTTTTAAGAAATAGTACCTATTTTGAAGTATGTCAGAGAGTAAAAAGTTCCTAAAAGCCTTAGGAAAAAATATCGACAAGCACAGGAAAGCGAAAGGTATTTCTTTTCAGGAAATGGCATATCGCTGTGATATTGAAAAATCAAATCTTGTTAAAATGACCTCGCAAGGTGAAAATATTACTTCCCTCACACTCTTCAAAATTTCGCAAGGGCTGGAAATACCCTTGAAAATCATTTTCGATTTTAAATACTGAAGAATTTATTTTTTCTTCTTCACCGAATCACTCACCGCCCGAATAATATGCTCTCTCTTTTGGGATGCTTCATTTTCCGGCAGCGCATTGTATTCCACTTTGACCCTGTAACCTTTTATCCTTTCCTCGGTGCTGGTTTCCTGAGCAACTTGCTTGTCCATATAAAGGAAAAAGGATTCCGGCTCAAACAGAAATACCTTTGCTTGCAAAGTGGCATCTATCTTTTCCTTTACCTGCTTTGATATTTTATCCAAAGCCTTTTTGTCGTTGGAGCATACAATAACCGTGTCATATCCTGCACTTAGGCACTTTTCAATATTATGTAACTCCCATTCATCAGTTGTTGTAACAGAAATTTCAACCGCAACCTGTTTTCCGTTCCGTTCCAGAGATACATCAACCCTGCCTTTTCCGTCTGGTGTCGGCTTTTCAATGAGTGCTTTGTACCCCCTAGATTCTGCCATGCGTTTAATGAGAGTTTGCAAATAGCGGTGCTGAGTTTGCTCTTGTTGTTTAACAAGGTTTTCTTTGGTAGCTATTTCTTGTACCTCGGTTAATGGTTCAACTTTCGTAGATTTAACAGGTGGTATATTTTCTTGTTCTTTTGGAGGAATAACTATATTATCTTCCTTCACCTCAGGCTCTTGTAATCCATGAAGGGCTAATAAAGATTTCTCAACTTCATCTTTCGGTGTGCCATACTTTTTTCTTGAGCGTGACATAACCGTATTTTTAACTGTTTCTGCAATAACAATATCAGGCGGAGGTAGCGGAATCGTTTCAAGATTAAAGTCATTGTCCGGTCTGTCTATGCGTACTATGGCCTCTCCGGTGGATAGGGTTTGCAAGTCTTTGGCTTCAAAGTGGGTGAACCCGTCTTCAAATTTCTTGGCATCCATATCGCCAATTCTGAAACAAACTCTTGTTCCGGCGTTGGAAATTACGGAACTGGCAAGTTCGCTGTCATTCTTTTGCAACTGTTGCATGTCTTGGTGAGCCAGTATTAAGCCCAAGTGATATTTCCTTGCGCCTGAAAGTATGCCAGACATGGAAGGGCAAATGAAGTTTTGGAATTCGTCTATATACAGGAAAAAATCATTGCGGTTCTCTTTTAATTTGGCTTGCCTTGCCATTGCAGCCTGGTATATTTTAGACACAATAATTGTACCTAAGAGATAACTGTTCTCATTGCCAATCAGGCCCTGTGAGAGTTTTACCAACAGTATTTTTCCCGAATCAATAATGTTTTCAAAGTCCAAACCTTTCTTCTGCGCAACCATGTTGCGGATAAGTTTGGGACGGAGAAAAGTATCAAGCCGTGTAAGGATTGGGCCAATGGAATTGGTGCGGAGCAAAGGATATTCTTTCTGCCAGTAATAGGTAATATTGGGGTCGCTGACTGATTTTAGAAAGGCATCCCTAAAACCTTTCTCTACTAAAAACCTTCTCAAGTCTGCCAATGTGCCGCCACTGTTACTTTCAAGAAAAGCTAAAATGGCATTTGCCAGAACTGAATTCATTTGGTCGCCCCATGAAGTGGAGAGCCTTCTAAAAACAGAAACTAAATCGGATGATAAAATATCCTTTTCTATTTCCGAATGGGCTTCAAGAATATTAAACCCTATTGGGTACTCTCCATCAGATGGGTCAATCACAATGCAATCATCTAATCGGTTTTCGGGGATATATGCCAAGATATTTTCAATCAAGTCACCATGCGGGTCAAGTACAGCGATTCCCTTGCCATGCGATATATCCTGAATAATGAGGCATTCCAAAAAAGTGGATTTGCCGGTGCCAGTAGCTCCTATGATATGCGTATGCTTTAATCGCTGTGCTGAACTAAGGGTAACTTCATTTTCTATTCCCTGATGGTGATTAATGCCAAGTACCGTATCGTGCTCTTTAGAAATGTCTGGTGCCGCTTTGGTCTTTTTAATATCACGGGTTAATTTTTCTGTCAGCACAGTTTCAGAAGGAAGATGCACTAAGGTTGCCAGTTCCTGACTGTTTAATAACATTCCCAAGCGGTGCGATTCTCTTTCGCACACATCATATACTCGTTTACCAAAAGTATATGTTTCAGCAGTTAAAGGAATGAGTGTATTGCCGGGGGAAGTATATAGATGAATGAGCGTATTGGAGATATTCTCAATAATAGCGGCTGACCTTTCTTGTGTTGAACTGCCGCTGACCGCCCGAATGGTAACACCATAGAGGGGTGAGGAAACTTTTTCTTTTGCAAGTGGCAGCATATCGGGAGCATCTTCAAAAAATGATTTTCCTTCGTTATCACTTACGGAGCGAATGATACTTTCCGACCACGGATTGAGTGCTCCTTTAAACAACACTTGGATAATTCCGCACTCACCCTCCTTTAATTTTTCAAAAGTGGCAAACAAGCCGACAAAAGAATCAATGTTTGATGAATCATAGGTAGCAAGGGGGCGCATAAATTCATCCCGAAGCCCAAAATCTACAAGATAGAAATAGGTCTTATCATCTATAATTTCTTCAATGAGGTCTTCTGATTCCTGAATGAGCGCCAGTGGAAAATATGCTTTTAATTGTGTATATAAATGTTCTGCATCAGGCTCACGGCAGGCCAATTGAATGGTAATATCCTTATCCGTACCAATAACCTCAAAACTAATTGGGCACTTGGTGTAGGAGAGCATGAGTAAAAGTTGCAGAGATTCGGTAGTATCAATTTTTGCACCTTTAGGTAGTGAGATTATGAAAGTATGTATCGGTGAATCGTCTTGGAATGGAAATCCAGTTACGGGAATTTCATCTATTGTTGCTTCCGAATTCCTTTGCGGTTCACTGGTACTTTTAAAAAAGTCGCCAATCTTTGAGAACAAAGTGTTTCTTTTACTGTCGTCAATAAAAGTCTTTGGCGATACATAATGCCCAAAGAAGGGATAAAAGTCAGGCTCAAGGTCAACCGCATTATCAAATATGTGCCAACCTCTCCCTCTCTTTTCCCAATCGTAAAACTGTTTGGTTAGGGCATCGGAGAGGGGCGTGTACATGAGAAATGATTTTTACGGAACTGCTATTTTGATTGCCGCTCAAGTTCGGTCATGCCACGAACTCCTTTACCTTTGATAATTTCATCAACTACCGTAAGCACTGCTGAATGAACACACTGGCGAAACATAGCCTCGGTGTCGGCCTGATAGTATGACTTGCGCGCCGGATCTTTCCCAAATAATTGATTTAATATTGGAATCTTGCCAATGATTCCAATATCTGTTTCTCCCAGCCACGATGAAACAAAAAAGCCTTTGCCAAAAGGAGCGGCGCAAATGTCAAAAACAAATTCATTCCGTGCAACCCGCAGGTATTCTCTCCGTGCGGAAAAGATGCCGGATTGGGCATAGGTGACTTTTGAATACTTGGCATTGGGAATTTCAAACTGCTTACAAGTCTCTTCCACTTTAGAATAAAAATCCTGGGGAGTGTATTGGAATGATTCAAAGTAGTGCGACCAATGGGAAGCAACTGCGATTGGAGTCTTTGCTTTATTACGCAGGGCAAAGAAAATGACTGCGACGATAATAAGAACTAGTAGTATGCCCATCTTTAACGATAATTTTGGGTTAATATTACGACAAATGTATAAATAATATTTTCAGAACGATGAATATTTTTGAATTTAAAAGTAAATCAAAAAATAATATTACATTAATCTAATGTCAATGTGCTTATAATCATACATTTTATTCTATTGTACTAAAATATTTTTACCTTCTATGTTAAACCAATTGGAAACATTTCTATGTTTGTCGTCAGAAGCAAGGAAACAGAGGGGGCAAATCTGTAAATTTAATTCGTAAAGTACACGTAACAGAGAGTGTTAAGGGGTTGAAAGCTTTTGTACATAATTTGAGAATAGAAAATAAAACATATTAATAACTAATATCTACAAAATGAATACAAAGTCAGTAATTTTTGGTTTGTTAACCACTGTATCCTTTTCCTCATTTGGACAAGTATTTTTAAGGTTTGACAATCAGACTGCTAAAATTATTAGCATACACGTACTTACAGGGAATCAAGCTTCACCTATAACATCTTATACTGAGATTTACTCCACAACAATCCCTGCAAATGCAAACCCACCTGAATCGCCGAAAATAAAAAATGTTAAAAAGGGTGATAATATAGTTGTCGAGGGTACTGCTGTTGGAATGACAGGCACTTTTAAATTTTTTCAGCAGACTATATATGATAAAAATTTGCACTTCACTGTTCCATTAACACTTAATAATGTTGAAACATTACCATCAGATAATACTTCTTATCAAAATTTGATTGATGCTTTAAATTACAGCCCACCAAGCAAATCTGAAAAGGTAATGTCAAGTGATGTTGCATTTAAAAGTTTTTTCGGAGGGTTATTTCTTAAAAAGGATAGCAGCGTAATTGACAGATTAGAGCCGACTGTACTAAAAGCAGAGATGAATCCGATACAATATGGTTCTATAAATAGAACTATAGATTTGTACTTGTCAGGAAGTTTCCTGACAAGTACAAAAGCGGCGGCACCCGGAATTGCAAGTGTTAGTGCCACTGCTCAAAGTGATGAATTATACAAACTTTCTTATAGTGTCAATGATATTGGAACATTAGTATGGTCTCCCCCTAATGGAAAATCAATTGCGCAGTTATTTAATGAATTGGATGAAGTTGATAAGGAAGGATGGGTTAAACGCTACATTGCAGATACTACACTTAGAATGTGCCAGTATGACAATATTTATCTATTCAAAACAATGACAATTAGTGTTGATAGATTAAAAAGGACTTCAACAGTTATTGATGCCTCAGTCCCGGTATTCTTTTCAAATAATACTTCTTTTAAGAAGGAAGACGGAGAATCTTTTAATATTAATGCAACCACAACAGCTTTAAATGTTTGGAGTTCAAAGGATGTGACCTATCTATTAGTACAGGCCGCAAGAGATTATTTGGAAAAGCAAAAGGTAGCGGTTCAAAATGCTACCACTAATCAGGATGCCGAAAACTTGATAAATTCTACTTTGAAACTCAATAATACAAGCCTACTGAAAACGCCTACAAATGCGACAAAAACAGAAATTGTCACTAAACTTAATGGTTTAATAAGTAACTATCAAGCTAAGGTTAGTGATGGTACGCAGCTAGAATAATGTTCCTTTGTAATATAAAACTGCAATAAATACTCTGAAACTGAATTCTATTTACTCAAGTTTCTTGTGTAATAACTGGCAACACCACAAAAATAAAAAGGAGAACTTTTGAGGATTCTCCTTTAGAATTAATCTATACCATTTGAATTTCAGTAATTTGTCTATCTTTATTACGCCTAAACTCAATAGGTTTTGGAACTGTAATAGCCAGTTGGGAAAAAGGCAACGTCACGTAAAGCAGACGGCAAAGGAACCATAGGAAGTAGTCCGAAGAAAACTTTTTACTTTAGCCCTAACTTCACTTTGTATTTTCTTTCGTGGGTAAGCACGAGGTTTAAAGTAAGGTCAACCGCAAAAAAGGACAAAGAAGGAACCATAATATTAAAATAACGGTGTGTGTTAAATGCATCGTTGGAATAGTTGAAAGATGCGGCAGGCGCTGCAATAAAGGCTGCTGCAAATGAAGTGCATATTAATACATAGTTAAAGGTATTGTCGGGGAAATTCCCTGAATTATCAAAGGTCACGTAATCTATCTTATTTAAATGGATGTTTATAATGGAATCTCCATAAAAATTAAAGTTTTTTGTTTCGGACTCACATAGGTAATAATCCGGTTCCGGGTTGTTTGTTGTATCGAGAGAGGTATCTATTACATCGTTATGTATCTTTACAATGGAATCATTTAAAGAATCGCCCCGGGTATTAAAAGGTTGGCAATTCTTGTATTTACAATAAAGGTCAGTTTCAATTTCTTCACCATCATAAGCAATACTCAAGACAGAGTCGTTTTTAGTTTTTATAGTACCGGAATAGGTTATATCCTTACTGCCGGAATCCGGTTTAACGTAGTTGCCGTACAAATCTTTAACCACAGTTTTGTTGCCTCGATTAGGCAATATATAAAGATGAACTTTTATTTCATCCCCCGAATGCAAGTATTTAACTTTATGGGGGATAGTATATTTATAGAAAGGAATTTCATTTATTAAACTGAACTTGCTTTGTGCTGAAACGTACTGACAACAGACGATAAGCGCTATCGCAAGCCCAAAGGCCTTTCTTATTTTTTGTTTAAGCATGTTGCAAAAATAGAAAAAACAAAAAAGGTTGAAACAATTAAGTTTCAACCCTTTGATAATTTAAAAAATCAGTATTTATTCAGCAGCAGGAGCTTCCGGTGCTTCGTTGATAGCCTCTTTTACGCTTTCAACCGTAGCGGCATCAGCAGCGGCTCTTTTATCGGCAATTGCTTTTGCTTTTGCCTCACGGACAGCCTTTTCAGCTTCAAAACGTTGTTTGTAAGCGTCTTTGTGCGCGTTTTCTTTCTTCTCTTTATGTGCGGTAATCAATGCGCCCTTTTCGCTTTCCCATTTGGCATACTTCAAATCGGCATCTTCTTTTGAGAATAAGCCTTTCTTTACGCCTCTGTTCAAGTGTTTTTTAAACATAATGCCTTTATCGGAAAGGATGTTACGGCAGGTATCAGTTGGGGTTGCACCCTTTTCCATCCACTCTAAAGCCTTTTCGCTGTTAATTACAACACCATCGTGGTCAAACTTCGGGTCGTAGGTTCCAAGCCTTTCAACGTATCTTCCATCGCGTGGAGAACGTGAATCGGCAACTACAATATGATAGAAAGGTTGTTTCTTTTTTCCTTGTCTTTGTAAGCGAATTTTTAATGGCATCTTCTGTTTTATTTTTTAAAAGGGCTGCAAAGATAGAAAATAATTAGCAATTAGTAATTAGTAATTAAAAATTTAATTACCACTGATTTCCAAATCCTTTCAACTCTTACCTCTTGGCTCTTTGTTCTTACCTTGAATAATTCGGGGCCTCACTCGTAATAAATATATCATGCGGATGGCTTTCCGACATACCCGCAGGGGAAATGCGTATGAACTTAGCCTGTTGTAATGCTTTTATATCCTTTGCACCGCAATAACCCATACCGGCCCGTAATCCGCCAACTAATTGGTAAATCACCTCCGCCATAGTGCCTTTGTAAGGCACACGGCCTGAAATACCTTCGGGAACGAGTTTCTTTATATCATCTTCAGCATCCTGGAAGTAGCGGTCCTTGGAACCATGCTGCATAGCCTCCAATGAACCCATTCCACGATAGGTTTTGAACCTTCTTCCTTCATAAATGATGGTCTCACCCGGAGATTCTTCAACTCCCGCAAATAAAGAACCAATCATAACCGAGGCTGCACCGGCTGCAATAGCTTTAGCAATATCACCCGTATAACGAATTCCGCCATCGGCAATAATTGGTATTTTATAATTCTTTAAAGCTTGTGCCACATTATAAACAGCTGTCAATTGAGGTACACCAATACCGGCAATAATACGGGTGGTACATATAGAACCGGGGCCTATTCCAACTTTAATACCATCCACTCCTGCTTTAGCCAGAGCAATGGCAGCTTCTCCGGTTGCTACGTTTCCGGCAACAATATCCAGTTCAGGGAATTTTTTCTTTAGTTTCTTAACTTCCTCCAACACACGCTTGGAATGCCCGTGTGCGGTATCTACAACTATGGCATCTACTCCGGCTTTCACAAGCGCTTCCGCCCTTTCCACCATATCGGCAGTAATGCCGACCGCGGCAGCAACCCGCAACCTTCCAAATTTATCCTTACAGGCAAATGGGTGGAGGTGTATTTTCATGATGTCTTTGTAGGTAATAAGCCCCACAAGTTTTCCATCATTATCAATAACAGGCAGCTTTTCAATCTTATATTTTTGAAGGATAGCTTCGGCTTTACTTAAATCAGTTCCGGCTTTGGCAGTAATAATATGGTCCTTGGTCATTACCTCGCTGATAGGGCGGTTCATGCTTTTTTCAAAGCGCAAATCGCGGTTGGTAACAATACCTACCAACCTGTGTTTAGTGGTAACCACCGGAATCCCACCAATTTTATTGGCCTTCATCAGTTTAAGTGCATCGCCTACTTTTGCGTTTTCAAGCACCGTAATAGGGTCCTGAATCATGCCGCTTTCATAGCGTTTTACGCGCCTAACCTGCTCTGCCTGTTGGGCTATGGTCATGTTTTTATGCAATACTCCTATACCGCCTTCGCCGGCAATGGCAATAGCCATTTTGTATTCAGTAACCGTATCCATAGCGGCACTGATAATTGGAGCATTAATGGGGATATTCCGGGTAAAGTGGGAAACTATATTTGTTTCGCGCGGAAGTACGTCGGAATAGGCTGGAACCAAAAGAACGTCATCATAAGTGAGACCTTCTTCGGTAAATTTATCATCGTATGTTTTCACAAATAGACTTTTGCAAATATAAAGGAAATAATCCAACTAACGGAATAGAAATATATCACCGTGTTTATTAGTGGCTTATATAAAGGGAGTTATGGGTGCTTATTTCTTCAAGGCACAGACTAAAAAAGCCGTACTGTTACTAAAGTACGGCTTTTCTACAATCAAAACAGGCTTACATATTGCCTTCATCGGCACTTGGCCCATAGCTACCGGGTATTGGTATATCCAATAACCTTAGAAACACACCCAACTGTGCCCTGTGGTGTACAATCTGGCTAAAAGTCATTCGTATTACCTCCGCTTTGGTGCGCTTGCTGTATATAATATCTCCGTTACGCATTGTCCATATTTTTGTTAAAACATCGTCGTTAGCTTTTTTCAGGCTTGAACGCCCCTCCTCCAACGACTTTTCGTGTAATTCCAGCAGCTCTTTGTTGCTTTTAATCAATTTGGGAACATACGCACTTGCATTAAAATCCAATTCATCCGTTTCCAGCGCCATCTTCACCCACCCCGGCAACTCCGCCAAGTGGGTAGCCAATCTTTGAATGGTCATACTTTTGGCATGAGGCTTCCAGTCATATTTATCTTCCGGTATGCGTTCCAGCATTTTGCGGGTTGTTTGGGCTTCTTCATTCATTTCTTTCAGGAACATCTCAATCATTGTCATAGTTTTAAAATTTAAGGTTATTATTTGATTTTTATTTAGCACTTTTTTCTTTGTTTTTAGTGATGATTAACCGTACTATTTTATCTTCCCTTAGGGTAAAGAAATAATCAAGGTAAGTAGGGTCTGGCGCTTTTGATTTATCGTAATTACCATCTGTTAAAGCGGTTATAAAGTATTCACCGTAATGTTCCACCACCTTATCGGCTTTAAAGGTTACCTTATCCCCTATCATTTCCTTGTCGCTCCACTTTTTTATTTCATCCGTTCCCAAAAAATTGCGTTGAAAATCGTTACAAAGGGCATCTTTGGCAAAGCAGGATATAAAAGCCTCACCATCATGTTTATTGATGGCTTTAATGAATGTATTGATTACACCCGGCAGTTCAGTTTTGTTGTTCATGATTTTATATTTTTTGATGATTACATCCAGATATTAATTACTAAAATAACAGCCAGCCAAGTGCCTGCAATAACAGGGCCAATGGCTTCTTTCTTATCGTCCTTTGTTACGTGCGTATATACGGCCCCGCATAGCAATATGGCATAAATGGGCAGAACGAATAGCCTTGTCTGCGGAAATAATATAAAAGAGGCCCCGACAACTTCCACAATGCCGATAAAACGCATGGCAGGTATTGAATAGCCCAGTTTGTTAAACATTTGCACCTTTTGTTTTGTGGCAAAAATCTTTTGAAACCCGTGGAGGTAGGTAATAGCAAGAAAACCTGCAGTTAAAGCCCAGAATACGATGGTGATGATTGTTTGTGTTTGCATAGTGTTTGTTTTAATTTTTATGCAAACCAACAACCCGCAAGTGACAACAGTATGTCAGTAGGGAAAAATAATTGCCTGTCGGACTCCGGCTATTTCAATTTTTTCTCGATTTCCCCCGCTATTTTCCGGATAATATCCTTCAGTTTATCAGGACTGATAATATCCGCATGGTCGCCAAACATCATATACCAACGGGCAAAACCTTCCAGCGAAGCTGACAAAAAGGTCATTTCGACTACATTTTTATCTTTCGTCTCCTTTTGGGAAACAAACCCATTATAAAACGCCTGGTCGCCAAAATGCCGCAAAATCTTTCTATCCACATGCATTACCACAGTTTCAAGTTTCTGCTCCTTCGATAATTGCTTTAAATAGACCTTTAAAGAAGGATGCTCCTTATCAAAACGCTCATTAATAGGTGCTATATGGGAAATCCGGTCAGTTCGGAAATCACGATAATCATTCCGTAAGCGGCAAAAAGCTATGATATGCCAATAGTGCCCGGCATAAAACACACCAACAGGTTCGATATTCCTTATTGTTTTTTCCTGCGCCGAATTGGAGGTATATTCAATACACACTACCTTCTTTTCCGAGATGCTCCGCAAAATAACCTGCAATGGGTTGGGTAGGTTTTTAGGCTTAGGTATATGCTGGTTATTAAGCACTTCTATGCGCTCATCTATTGTTTCAAGATATTCCTTTTCAGTGGCCTTCAAAACTGCTTTCACCTTATACATGGCCGATTTATAGCTTTCTTCCGTAGAGGTATCTGTAAGTTTTTCAATCAGCTTTTCGGCGGTTAAAAAGGCTGTAGCTTCTTCCAACGTAAACATTACCGGAGGCAGCCTGTACCCATCCATAATAGAATAGCCTACGCCTGCTTCACCAATTATAGGTATTCCGCCTTCTTCCAATGTTCTGATATCCCTGTAAACGGTCCGCAAACTGATACTAAACCGCTCGGCAATATCCTGCGCCTTTACAACCCTTTTAGATTGTAACTGGATTAAAATAGCCGTTAGCCTGTCTATTCGGTTCATATTCTATAGTTCAGATGCCATTATGTTGCAACCGCGTATATCGCTGCTATCCAACCTACCAGCAACTTCAAAATCTCCATTTTGATAAAGAACGCCCAAATCATCGGTTGCAATAAACGAGCAGGAATTGATATTGGCAAGGTCTACTATATTAATTGCGCCACTCTGACTGACGACTGACCACTGACCACTGCCAACTATTGAAAACGGGTCATATATATCCCTTACCAGCACCTTCATCCAAGGCACACACTGAAAAACCCCTTTCCCTTTGGAATAAGCCTGTGAAAGTAGTTCAGTCATACCATATTCCGAATGGATGCTATCAGCCATTAGCTGAAAACTATCAGCTAATTTTTTATGTACTTCTGTCCGGGTAAGTTCTTCCCTCCTGCCCTTCATGCCTCCCGTTTCCATTATAATGGTATTTTTAAGATCCATGGGATAGCCCTCCGCAAGTTTTAGTAAAGCATATGTAACCCCAATAAGCAACGTTTTTTTGCCTTTTACTTCATTTTCTTTCAGTTTTGCAACTAACTCCTCATAGTTATCCATATAAAAACCGCTATCGGGATTTTGGCTGTCTTTTATAAGGTCGTTCACCATATAGACAAGGGATGAATTACCCCTTTCCAGATAAGATGGCAAAAGAGCCAAAAGGCAATACTCATTTATATCCCCATAAAATAATTCAAACCCCTTCCGGAAACTGGTTTTATAGATTTCAACATCTTCAACTATATGTTTAGATGGAATATCAGAAGTAGTTGAACTGCTTTGAAATATAGTTTTATTTTTCTTAACTTCCCCACATATAACTTTATGCGATTTGAAAAATGAAATAGGTAAAAAAGGTATCGCGCTTAATGCCTTTATTTTGGAAATATCAATCCCTAAAGCCTTTACATATTCTTGGTAAACTTTATTGTTTTGAAACTGATACCGGAATATTTCCAAGGCCAGTTTTTCAAATTCCGCCTCAGTTGGTTTTTGAAAAATAGCGCCTTCAATAAACTTTTCGATATTTACCAAGTCCTTCTCCATAATCGGTTCAAAATTAATACCTATATTTGCATTGGTATATATCCGGCATGAAATATTTCAGAACTTTCTTCTTTATTTGTATTCTCGGCTTGTTTTACACATCCTGTGTGAAAAAAGAAAACTATCCCGATTACCCTGTTATTACCTTTAACAGTTTCACTCCTTTTTGTACGGGGAATAAAACCGATTCAGCGTATTTACGGGTTAATTTTACGGATGGTAATGGAGATATAGGCTATCCTGCCGGAGAATCGGGCATTACGCCTGATTTTTATATTATACCTATGGTAGATAGTGCAGGCACTTTCAAACCACTGCAATACACTTCTCCCTATACAGGGCATGATACTGTTTTTACATTTGATTATCAAATACCCGACATAACTCCAACCGGGAGTGACAAAGAATTGAATGGCATTATTCAGATTAACCTTGAAAACGCAATCCAAACCATTTCCAGCCTCTCTATTCCCAATATTAATTTCACGTATTTGGAATTTCAGGTTTGGATTTATGACCGCGCCGGCAACAAAAGCAATGTGCTGGTTACTCCGCCCCGCACTACGTGCGGGTATTAATAAGCTTATCTGCACATATTTCCTACAATTTCACCACTTTACTCTGCCAAACTTTACTGCCATCTGCATTGCGAACCACTGCAATATACACACCACTGGCATAAGTAGATAAATCAACCTGCATGACTGTATTGCTTGCTTGGAAAGTTTGTAATTTTTGCCCTAAGCAATTATAAATTTCTATTAATTGCTCTTGCCTGATACCGTTAACGGTAAATACTGCGGGAGTAGGATTAGGATAAATAGCTATGATTTCCGATGAAGGAGGTATGTATGAAATAGTAACAAAGCCATTACCAGTATCGGATGCTGTAGCCATACCCACCAAAGTACCGTTTAAGTATGAGCCGCCGCCGCCGCCGCCGGAACCGGCACCGCCACCATTATACCCGCCGCCGCCGCCGCCATTAATGCCATCATTTCCTGCCTCATTGTATTCACAACTCCCGCCCCCGCCGCCAAATGTTCCGTGAATATTGCAACCAACTATTAGATTTTTAAAGTGATTTGCCTCATCCATACCCGAATAACAAACTCCTCCTCCTATGCCATTACTGCGCCACCCAGCCCCGCTAGCAGCATATATATAAAATTGGTTGCCTTCACCATTATCTCCACCATTGCCACCTGTTCCTCCGGCATCGCTATGTGTACCTATTGTTGCAACGTTGGTAGCAAGGTCAATTCCTCCATCCCCTCCTGAATAGAATTGCCATCCCTGAAAGGGAACACTAAAAAACGCGTAACAACCTGCCCCCCCCCACCGGCTGCAACAGCTATCAATCCAGTATTATCTATGGGGTTATATAGAACTACATTGGAATCATATACCCAACTTGCTCCGCCTCCGCCTCCGCCGCTCCCAGCACCTGTGTCTGCAATGGGAGCTTCTCCTTCCTGTCCAACCGTTACAGATAGAACATGAGGTGAAATAACATTACATATTCCTGTAAAGGAGGCTCCTTTTCCCCCTAATGCACCTCCACCTTTGGCACCAGCTATGGTTACAGTAATGGCATTAACACCAGGTGGAATGTTAAAGTGTTGCACCGCAGCTTCGAAGGAATAGTTTATAACTACCGGAGCATTTTGGCATAATAATGAAGAATGAATCCCGATTACTCCCGCCATTATAAACAGGTAAACTATACACCTTTTCATAAGCCAAAATTAGCAAATTATTTAGTAGAATCGCTATTTTTGGCTTGATTAATTAATTATCAACAACTTATCCGATTTAATAAGATTTTGCTTATCGTCTACTATCCTGTAATAATAGATTCCAGCTGCAATATTATTTAATGATATAGTTGTTAAATTATTAGTTATTAAATATTTTTCAATTAATTGACCAATTTCATCGTACAAATAAAAATAATTTTCTTTATTACTGTAAATTGTCTCTAACCCAATGGTAATATTTTTAGTTGTTGGGTTAGGGTAGACAATATTCTCATCAATGTATAACGGTGTAGTACTTTCACCATTTTCATTTCGCTTAACAGGGCCATGTTCATCGCAACTACATTCGATACTAAAATCGAAAATAATAAGAGGCCTGTAAGTTTTTTCATGCTTCAATGAATTAGAGTTTTTTTTATTTTAACTGACACAAATTTAATAACTTTATTATATGCCTGACGAAAAAGAGTAAAAATATTTTATTAACAATGCTTTTAAATTAATTAACCATAATTTAAAAAAATTGCTTATTCAAATGACACTTATTCGGTACCTCTAATTAGTATCTTTGCCTATAATGGCTCCCTAATTTGAGCAACATATAGCATATCCATGTATTTATTAGTTATGTATCCCAAAGTCATTGACCGGTTTTTGCCTGGCATTTGCATATCACTAAAAATGTCCAGAAATGTTGTTTCATGTGGACATGCCCTCAAAGCCACTCCCGGTATGGGTTATATGCCAAATGTCCAAATTTCAAATACGTGTAAAACCCGGACATTTCACTCGCATAAATTTTCCGGTAAAAATTAATAGTGCAAAACAAAGTTATTTCTTCCCTCCGCCAAACTCCATCAAATAGCTTTTAATGAAGTCATCCAGTTCCCCATCCATTACCGATTGCACATCAGATGTTTCGTAATCAGTGCGAAGGTCTTTTACTAACTTATATGGATGCATTACATAGTTACGTATTTGGGACCCCCACTCTATGGCCTTTTTACCGCTTTCAATAACAGCAACAGCCTCCATTTTTTTGCGCAGTTCGCGCTCATATAGCTGCGATTTCAGCATTTTGAGGGCGGTATCCTTATTCATCATCTGGGAGCGGCTCTCCTGGTTTTTAATAATAATGCCCGAAGGTTTATGATATAAGCGTACTGCGGTTTCCACCTTATTTACGTTCTGCCCGCCTTTGCCACCCGAACGGAAGGTTTCCCATTCTATATCACTCGGGCTGATTTCAATTTCAATCGTGTCATCAATCAAAGGGTAAACATATACCCCTGCAAAGGATGTATGCCTTCGGGCATTGGAATCAAAAGGTGAAATACGCACCAACCGATGAACCCCATTCTCGCCTTTCAGGTAACCAAAGGCATATTCCCCTTCAATTTCAAGCGTTACAGACTTAACTCCCGCCGTTTCACCTTCCTGTTTATCCAGTTCTTTTACTTTATAGCCATGCTTTTCGGCCCACATAATATACATGCGCATAAGCATATAGGCCCAGTCCTGGCTTTCGGTTCCTCCGGCACCGGAGTTTATTTCCATTACAGCAGCAAGGTGGTCTTCCGGAGCGCCTAACATATTCCGGAACTCCAAATCCTGTAAAGGTTTTAGAGTAGTATTATATTGGGCATCCATTTCCTTTTCGGTGGCACCTTCTTCTTTAAAAAAGTCATAAATGACCATAAGGTCGTCCACGCTTTTTTGAAGGTTGGCGAATGCGTCTGTCCAGCTCTTAATACCTTTTATTTGGCGTAAAACCTTTTCGGCTTTTTTGGGGTCGTTCCAAAAGTCGGCTGCTTGGGTGGTAGATTCTAATTCGGCTATTTTAGTTAACTTCTTCTCGACGTCAAAGATGCCCCCTCAACGCGTCAAAGCGCTCCTTCACTTCCTTTATCTGTTCGTATGTAATCACGGGAAAGTAATAAAAAAATTAATAAATTTCGGGATATGTTGACGGGTTAACTTCATTCATAATACTGTAAACGGCATCAAAAATATCATCAACACTGGGTTTCGAGAAGTAATCGCCATCGGAGCCATAAGCAGGGCGGTGTTCTTTAGCTGTCAGGGTTTTAGGCGGAGAATCAAGATAAGCATAGCCACCTTGTTCTTCCAATGCCTTTTGCATCATATACGCAGTAGCTCCTCCGGGCACATCCTCATCAAGGAACAATACTCGATTGGTCTTTTTGATGGAGTTTACAATCATCTTTGGAAGGTCGAATGGCAATAATGTCCTTATGTCTATCACCTCCACTGAAATATTGTAAGACTCCAATTGTTGTGCAGCCTCCACAGCCATGCGGCAAAGCGGGCCATAGGTAACAATGGTTACATCCCGGCCTTCTTTTATAATTTCAGGCACACCCAAAGGGATTTTAAAATCACCCATATTGGTCGGCCGCTTTTCTTTTAAGCGATAGCTGTTTAGCGGCTCAATCATTAAAGCCGGCTCATTCGAAGCAAGCAACGTGTTATACATTCCGGCTGCATGGGTCATATTGCGGGGTACACATACATACATGCCCCTCAAAGCATTTAATACCATGCCCATGGGTGACCCACTGTGCCAAATACCCTCCAGCCTGTGCCCACGGGTACGGACTATAACAGGGGCACGCTGGGTTCCAACGGTGCGATAAGCAAGGGTAGCAAGGTCATCGCTCATTATTTGGAGAGCATATAATAAATAGTCGAGGTATTCTATTTCAGCTATCGGGCGAAGTCCGCGCATGGCCATACCTATGGCTTGGCCTACAATGGTTACCTCTCGAATACCCGTATCGAAAACACGCTCTTCCCCATATTTCTTTTGGAGGTTCTCCAAGCCTTGGTTCACATCACCCAATTTACCTACATCTTCTCCAAATACTAATACATTCGGGTATTTGGCAAGTATGGCATCAAAATTGTCCCTTAATACCTCATGCCCGTTTACTTGCGTTTCTTCGGCATCGTAAACAGGGTTCTCCTCGGTAACTTTTAATGCATCCGAAGTATAAAGCAGTGAATCATACTTCTCATTATTTTTAGCAAGGAACTCATTATTAAAATTCAACAATTCTTGTCTTTCTGCCGTTTTTTCGTTCCGGGTAATCCGTAAAACATTCTTTATAGCAGATACCAAATCTCTCCTTAACGGGTCTTTTATTGTTTTTAAATCATCTATTATCTTTGAGATAGATGTTTGTTCAGTTGAAGTAGCAGAAACATTTTGCAATAAACCAATTACAGTTGCTTGTTCTTGCTTTATTTCATCCAGATATTCTTTCCATGCCCTGTTTTTGGCATCCTTTACATCGGTTTTGGCTTGTTCATCAATAGCATTAAGTTCAGCATCAGTGGCAATGGCAAACTTTAATACCCACTCGCGCATTTTCTTAATGCCATCAAAGTCCTTTTCCCATTGAAGCCTTTCGGGAGTTTTATAACGCTCGTGCGAACCGGAAGTGGAGTGCCCCTGTGGTTGGGTGCATTCTTCTATATGCAGCAATACAGGTACATGTTCTGTTCTGCATAAAATAGCCGCCTTTTCATATGTTTCGCATAGGGCGGAATAATCCCAGGCCTTTGCTTTAAGTATCTCGTATCCTTTGCTGTTTTTATCCCTTTGCATTCCTTTAAGGGCTTCGGAAATACTATTTTTAGTGGTTTGGTAATCTTTAGGAACTGATATTCCATAGCCGTCATCCCAAACGGAAACCAGCATAGGTACTTGCATTACACCGGCGGCATTAATGGTTTCCCAAAACATGCCTTCGGAAGTGCTTGCATCGCCAATGGTTCCAAAAGCTATTTCGTTTCCATTCTTACTAAATTTCCCTGAATCGGAGTTTTGGAGTACAGGTGTATTCCTATATTGCTTGGATGCCATAGCCAACCCCAGTAATCGGGGCATTTGGCTGCCTGTTGGCGATACATCAGAGGAGGAATTAAACTGTTCTGTCAGGTTGGCCCAACTACTATCCGGATTAATGGAATGTGTGGAATAGTGCCCACCCATTTGCCTTCCGGCGGAACTTGGTTCTGCTTTTAAATCAGCATGTGCATAAAGGCCTGCAAACCATTCCTGAACTGTAAGCAATTCTTTAGCGAACATAAACGTCTGGTCGCGGTAGTAGCCTGAACGAAAATCGCCGTGTTGAAATACTTTAGCCATGGCTATTTGGGCTATTTCTTTGCCATCGCCAAAAATGCCGAACTTGGCTTTCCCCTGCAAAACCTCTTTGCGGCCGAGCAGGCTTGCTTCCCTGCTTTCCACGGCAATTCGGTAGTCCCGTAGAACTATATTTTTAAATTCAGAAAAAGATATTTCCTTTTTTTCTGATATTCCGCTTATTTCCTCTTTATTAGACATAAATAAAGGCTTGTTGTAATGTTGGCAAACTTACATAATTTGGGATAAAGCAAGAAATAAAAAAAACAATCCCTGTAAAATCCTGCATCAACAGATGCAATAAGTTATGGGAACATTGGTAGATTTGCAAAAATTTTTGGAAATAGCATCACACCATTTGGTGCAGAAAAATAAACAGTTTAAGGCAAAGACTCTATCAGATAAGCGTGGAGACAATTATTAAATACCGGCAATTTTTTGTAATGATAAGCCTATGGATGCTTATTTCTATAGCAGGCGGACCCGTTAACATTGCATTTGTTGCCTTGTGTGTATTACTTTTAAAACTGCGAAACAAAGATACCGAACTGCTTGCCGGGCTTTGGTTTGTATGTACCATGTCGGATAGCCGCTTAACCATATTTTCAAGTTTTGAATCGGCTAAATATGTCTACATTATTTTAATGACTTTATTTATTTTTCTAAACGCAAAAAAGTTTTATCCGCTAAGTCGTTTCTATCTGCTCTTTATGCCATTTATCATAGTATCTTTTTATTGTTTAATCCATTCTCCGGTGATATTAACAGGCCTCGCAAAAACATTATCCTATTTTCTGCTCCTGTTCACTGCTCCAAACTATATAAATAAGAGCTACCGCGATGACGGCTATGATTTCATAAAACTGCTTGTATATGTAGGTGTTTTTGTACTATTAATTGGTTTGTTATTAAAAGTGTTCCTTCCATTGCCTGTATCATTCGAGGCGCGGTTCCGGGGTTTGCTTGGGAATCCAAACGGACTGGGACTTTACTGCCTTGTGTTCTTTTTAATGTTTGCCTTAATTAACAGGTCACTGCCGGATTTGTTCCACCGCCAGGAAAAAATAATTGTATACTTCTTAATTTTAGTTTCTGTTTTCTTATGCGGCTCCCGAAATACCATTGTAGCCATAATGATTTACATTATGTTTTCTTACCTCACCCGTATTTCGCCGCTTCTGGGATTCCTGTTGCTTCTGTTTATCCTTACCGGTTATGAATATATTAACATTAATATTGTATCTATTGTAAAATCCATAGGCGCCGAAAGCTATTTCAGAACAGAAACGCTGTCGAATGCAGCTGGAAGGTATGTTGCCTGGAAGCTTGCATGGGATAATATTACTAAAGATATATTCCTTGGCCGCGGGTTTGAGTATACTAATTATCTGTTTGACTTAAACCAAAAAACACTGAATGATTTTGGACACCAGGGTAATGCGCATAATTCTTTTCTTACTTTTTGGCTCGATACAGGGCTCATTGGCCTCCTGTTATATCTGTTTGCAATGGTTGGTTCATTTATTAAAGCTGCACGAAAGCAAAAAGTAATTATAGCAGCTATGTTTGCCATCTTTTTCTCGGCCTTTTTCGAATCGTATTTAACCTCATCTTTGAACCCATACACGCTTATTATTGTCCTGTTTTTAACCGTTTACACCAGCGATGAAATCATACCAAACAAAGCCCAAGCTATTATTCCTGTACACTGAGCTTGCTGGTTATTTTATCGCCTGTTTGAAAAAATTAAGCGAATTACATGCCGTTGATATTTATGTAATTCACTGGCCTGTAAATAAGGAAGCTCCTTTCGATTTTAAATTCAGTGAGAATGTAACTTTTATAGAGAAAAAGAATTTGCCGGGGAAATTATTGCAAGAAAAAATAGACGCCATAAAACCTGATTTTATCTATTGCAGTGGCTGGATTGATAAAGAATATCTTACACAGGCAAAGAAATTCAAAAAAAAAATACCCTTAGTTATCGGGCTAGATAACCAGTGGAATGGCTCTGCTAAACAATACCTGGCTTGCATATTAAGCAGATTCACCATAAAACAAATATTTACCCATTGCTGGGTTCCCGGCAGTAAGCAAAGGCAATACGCTCTCAATTTAGGATTCAAAAACAGTGAAATCCTGATGGGCTTTTATGCGGCTGATGTCGATTTATTTATATCCATGGGAGACACGTTTCTGCCGGCAAAAAGAAATAGCTATCCACACCGCATTATTTTTGCAGGAAGATATTATAAGTTCAAAGGAATATTGGATTTATGGGAAGCCTTTATAGAATGGCAGGAAGAAGAACCAAACAGATGGGAACTATGGTGTGCAGGCACTGGCGCTGAACAACCTGCCATTCACCCTAAAATAAAGCACTTGGGATTTATTCAGCCAGAAAACTTTGCAACGTTAATTGAAAACGGAGGGGTATTTATGCTTCCAAGTCATTTTGAGCCATGGGGTGTTGTGCTGCATGAATTTGCCGCAGCCGGTTTTCCTTTAATTGCTTCTGATGCAGTTGGCTCAACAGAATTTTTTATTAAAGAAGGAGATAACGGCTTTACTTTTAAACCCGGAAACAAGGAAAGCATAAAGGCCCTATTAAAGAAAATTGCATCTTTGAGCGATGATGAACTACTACGGATGGGTGCTATAAGCAGGGAAAAAGCCTTCACTATTACCCCTGAAAAATGGGCTGAAACATTAATGAATACATTGCAATAAACCAACAAACAATGAATGCAAAAATAATTGGCGTAATTGGCTCGGGCACTATGGGTAGCGGAATTGTTCAATTGGCGGCAGTTTCCGGTTGCGATGTAATAATGTTCGATACAAATGAAACAGCCCTTAAAACGGCTTATGTCAAACTAAAAAAAATGTTAGAAAATCTTGCCGAAAAAGGTAAGATTACTCCTGAAAAAGCCAACGAAGCAGTCGCCCGAATTACAATGGCCACCGGCATTCATGATTTTAAAGATTGCGGCATGGTAATCGAAGCTATTATCGAAGACCTTGCAATAAAAAAAGAACTTTTTAAAAACCTGGAAGCAGTTTGCACAACTACTTGTATACTTGCTACAAATACATCGTCTATTTCGGTTACTTCTATTGCTTCAGCGTGCAAAAACCCATCTCGCTTTATAGGTATTCATTTTTTCAATCCCGCACCCATTATGCCGCTGGTGGAAATTATTCCGGGACTGGCTACCGATAATGGAGTTGCTCAGATTGCAATCGAAACTATACAGTCGTGGGGTAAAACCACTGTTCTGGCAAAGGATACTCCAGGCTTTATCGTTAACAGGGTGGCGCGTTCATATTATGGCGAAGCCATCCGGATATACGAAGAAGGACTTGCTGATTTTGCGACTATTGACTGGGTAATGAAAGAAATGGGTGGTTTTAAAATGGGGCCCTTCGAGTTGATGGATTTTATCGGCAATGATGTTAACTACAAAGTAACGGAAACCGTTTGGCAGCAATTCTTTTATGATGCCAGATATAAACCCTCTATTACACAAAAAAGATTATTTGAAGCAGGCTTTTGGGGTAAAAAAACCGGCAAAGGGTATTATGATTACGCTGAAGGAGCCCTAAAACCCGAACCTGTAAAGAATGAAACATTGGGCAAACAAATATTTATGCGCATTATGGCTATGCTTATTAATGAAGCATACGAAGCTCTTTCATGCCAAATTGCAACACGCGCAGATCTGGAAACAGCCATGACAAAAGGTGTTAATTACCCCAAAGGCCTGCTACAATGGGGCGATGATATCGGATTGGAAAATATTTTAAAAGCAATGGAATCCCTTCGTTCTGATTATAATGAGGAACGATACAGGCCAAGCCTTCTTTTGAAGCAAAAAATAAAAGGCAAAAAATAAAAACACACCTCTATTCCTTACAATTTTAAAGCAATTTAAACTATAAAATATGAGATACGTACAATATGGTTGTGGATTATGCGCACCAAAGGAATGGGTAAATTATGATATTTCACCTACCCTGCGAATCAGGAAAATTCCTATTGTTGGAAAAGTAATCACAAAAATATTCAATCAGGACATTCATTTCCCAGCTAACATTATGTATGGAGACATTGTAAAAGGGTTGCCTGAAAAACGAGGAGGAGTGGACGCAGCATATTGTTCACATACATTGGAACATTTGGCATTGCAGGATTTAAGAACTGCACTGAATAACACGTATTCAATGCTAAAGACCGGCGGTACTTTTCGATTTGTACTGCCGGATTTGGAATACTTGGCCAGAATATATGTTCAAGACCTCAATAATCATAACCCGGATGCCGCAGTATCATTTATTGGTAATACATTAATGGGTGTTACCAAAAGACAGTATGGCACAAAAGCATTTATCAAAGGTTTTTTCGGAAACTCCCATCATTTATGGATGTGGGATTACTATTCCTTGGCCGCAGAATTATCAAAAGCAGGATTCAGAAATATCCGCAGATGCCAGTTTAATGATAACCCTGACCCCATGTTCAGCCATGTGGAAGACCGGGAAAGATTTTTAAATAGCCTTGCCATGGAAGCCACTAAGTAGTGAATAACTTGTTTAAACTTTCAACTGACGGGGCGCATTTCTTTTATAATTTTGGATGGCATAAAATCAAGCAATCCCATTGAAGCAGTATTTAGATTTACTTGAACATATCCTTGAAAAAGGAGTAAAAAAACAAGACCGAACCGGAACGGGAACATTAAGTGTTTTTGGCTACCAAATGCGCTTCGACCTATCAAAAGGGTTTCCCGCCCTTACAACCAAAAAACTGCATTTACGCTCAATTATTTATGAACTGCTCTGGTTTTTGAAAGGCGATACAAACATCAAATACTTAAAGGAAAACGGAGTTACTATTTGGGATGAATGGGCCGATGCCGAAGGGAACCTTGGCCCTGTATATGGCTACCAATGGAGAAGCTGGCCCACTGCTGATGGCAGGCACATTGACCAGATTACAAACCTTATTAACCAGATAAAAAAGAACCCTGATTCAAGAAGGCTTATTGTGAATGCCTGGAACGTGGGCGAAGTAGATAAAATGAAACTTCCGCCCTGCCATGTGTTATTTCAGTTTTATGTAAGCGATGGCAGATTATCGTGCCAGTTATACCAGCGCAGCGCCGATGTATTTCTGGGAGTGCCTTTCAATATTGCATCCTACGCTTTATTAACACTGATGATAGCGCAGGTTTGCGATTTAAAGCCGGGGGAATTTATTCACACCTTCGGCGATGCTCATTTATATTTGAATCATTTGGAACAAACCAAACTTCAACTTTCAAGGGAAACACGAAAACTGCCTGAAATGCTTATCAATCCTGAAATAAAAGATATTTTCGGGTTCCAATATTCCGATTTCAAATTGGAAGGATATGACCCGCATCCTACTATTAAAGCACCAATAGCCGTTTAAACTATGATTATATCACTAGTTGCCGCAGCAGGAAACAACAACGTTATTGGCGGCAATAATAGGCTTTTATGGAAAATGCCTACCGACATGAAGTTCTTTATGAACTTAACCATGAACCATTCCGTTATTATGGGCAGAAAAACATACGAATCGTTTGGAAAGCCTTTAAAAAACAGGAAAAACATTATTATTACAAGAGATAAAACTCTTTTAATTGAGGGTTGTGAGGTTGTACATTCACTGGATGAAGCCTTATTGCTTGTTAAGGGAGAAGAAGAAGTATTTATTATTGGAGGTGCGGAAATTTACCGTCAATCTATGAGTATAGCCAATAAAATATATTTGACCCGAATTTATGGTGATTTTGAAGGCGATGCCTATTTCCCCGACATAAATCAGGAAAAGTGGTTGCAAACAAGGATTGCAGAGCATCCTGCCGACGAAAAGAACCCCTATCCTTTTGCTTTTCTTGAGTATATAAAAAAATAAAGAGGGAAATAATTAGCCTCCGAATTACATTTTTTATACTTTTGCGTAAACCTTAATTCAAAATGTCATGACAAAAGCAGAAATTGTAAAGGAGATTTCCGAAAAAACCGGCATTGAAAGGGCAATGGTAGAAGCCACCGTTGAAGCCTTTATGACCTCGGTTAAAGAACACATCATCCACAAAGAAACCGTTTCATTACGGGGATTTGGTAATTTTATCATCAAAAGAAGAGCGGCAAAAGTAGCTAGAAACATTTCTAAAAACACTGCCATTAACCTTCCGGCGCACTACATTCCGGCTTTCAGACCTTCCAAGAAGTTCTCTGAAAAAGTAAAGAAAGCTGTAAAGTAACAAAATTACTCAATGTCTAAATTTACCTCCCGACAGTGGCTTGCCGTTGTCGGGGGTTTTCTTTTATTTGCTGCGCTTTTCTTCATTAACAGAAAAGCTCCACCCTCCGATAGCCCTATGGGTCCGCAGTCTTCTGCCCATGCAGGTAATACGGTAGATTTCGACCAGGTCATTACAGCCTCGGAAGATTCCATACCACCTGCTGAAAAAAAATTAGTCAATGGCTTAAAAAACGCCTTATCCGGCTCACCTGATAGTGCCAAGCCACATATTTTAGCCCACCTTGCTCAAACCCTCGATAGTATTGGGCAGCCTATAATTGCTGCTTATTATACGGAAAAACTGGCAGCCATAAAAAACTCTGCCGGTTTATGGACCCATGCGGGCCAGGAGTTTTACGATTATTCATCTTTAGGTAAAACAAACCTGAAAGATGTATTAATAGAACAAGCCCAGAAGTGTTTTGCAAATTCCATTAAAATAGATTCTGCATATGCTGATGCCCAGGTTGGTTTAGGCGAATGTTTGGTGGATGGCAATAACCCAATGGAAGGAATAAAGACTATTGAAAGTGTCCTCCGAAAAGATTCTAATAACATGAATGCACAAATTGCATTGGGCAAATTCTCTATCCGTTCCAACCAATTACCAAAGGCTATCTATCGGTTTAAGAGGGTTTTACAGATAGACCCAAACTACAAAGAAGCCTATTTATTCCTGGCACAATGCTATGAAGAAAATGGAAATAAACAGGAAGCCATAGCTAATCTGAAAAAATACCGTATCTTCGCGCCCGATTCTGCCATAAAAGCAGATATTGACAGATATATAAAAGAGAAACTGGAAAACGATACAACCAAATAATAATCAAATTATAAACTTATAAATTTTATTCTATCATGCCTTGCGGAAAGAAAAGAAAACGCCATAAAATGGCCACCCACAAAAGAAAGAAACGCTTACGTAAAAACAGGCATAAAAAGAGACTTAGATAATAATTAGCTATGAGATATGAGCTATAAGATATAGGTAATTACCGGGTATCCTATAGTTCATGTCTTATAGTTTGTTATTTATTATATTGTCTTACAGTTCATAGCTTACAGCTACTATTTAATGCAATCAGGCAACAAAAATCTTATTGGGTTATTGTCACGAATAACCACAACCTTATTGGGCTTTATCAATCGGCTAATGATGAAACCCGGAAATGTTAGGAACTACCAGTATAGTTCATTAATAGCCTCGTCCGAACGATTCATCCGGGCGGGCATTCCTGTGACACAGAGGAATGAACATCCCGATAGCTATCGGGAAATTATTAGCCTAAACAAATTTATACAAATAAAAAACTTAATTTATGAGCAACGAGCTTATAATCAATTCTACTCCTACAGAGGTGGTCACCGCGCTTGTCAGCGACAAGAAGCTGGTGGAAATCATGAGGGAAAGAAACGATTCTCAATTTTCAGTCGGCGATATTTATCTTGGTAAGGTAAGTAAAATAGCCGGCAGTCTTAATGCGGCCTTTATTAATGTAGGCTACGAAAAGGACGCCTTTCTGCACTATTACGACTTAGGCCCGCAGTTTGCCTCTTTAAACAATTATACCCAAGGGGCTATTTCAGGCAAGTCAAAGGTATCTTCCCTTATGTATTTTAAAACCCTTGCCGATATTCCTAAAAACGGGAAAATTCAGGAACAGCTTCAACAGGGCCAGAACGTGCTGGTTCAGATTGCTAAAGAACCTATATCTACCAAAGGTCCCCGCATTACTTCGCAAATTACTTTTCCCGGAAGGTTTTTGGTGCTGATACCATTTGCCGAAAAGATTGCCGTTTCACAAAAAATCAGGACTCCTGAAGAAAGGGAAAGGCTTCGAAAACTGCTCGATAATATTAAACCAAAAGGATTCGGGCTTATTGTCCGCACAGTAGCCGAAGAAAAAAGCGTTGAAGAAATCAGCGCCGACCTTGACTCGCTTGTAAAAAAATGGGAAGAATGCTTCAATAACCTGAAAGGCGCTCATGCTCCTAAAAAAGTGTTGGGCGAAATGGGCCGTACCTCGGTAGCCATAAGGGATACCGTAAATGCTTCTTTCAGTAATATAGCTGTGGATGATGAAGTATTGTATGAAGAAATTAAGGAATACGTCCATACTATTGCCCCTGAAAAAGAAAACATCGTAAAGCTTTATAAAGGCTCTGCCCCTATTTTCGACCATTATGGAATCGACCGCCAGATAAAGGCTTCCTTCGGAAGAACAGTAGGGCTTTCCAGCGGTGCTTACCTGATTATCGAGCATACTGAGGCCTTGCATGTTATTGACGTAAACAGTGGTACCCGTATCAAATCGAAGAATGACCAGGAGACCAATGCCCTTGATGTGAACCTGGAGGCTGCTGCCGAAATAGCCCGCCAGTTAAGGCTTCGGGATATTGGTGGTATTATAGTGGTCGATTTTATTGACATGTATAATGCAGAAAACCGCGCCAAACTTTTCAAGCTGTTTAAAGATATGATGAAGCCCGATAAGGCCAAACATCATATTTTGCCGCCAAGCAAATTCGGATTAATTCAGATTACACGGGAGCGCGTAAGGCCCCAGACTGTTATTGACACGATGGAAAAGTGCCCCACTTGTGGCGGTACAGGCGAAGTGGAACCTTCTTTCCTTATTACCGATAAGATTGAAAATACCCTGCGCTTTATAGTTACCGGGCAAAATGAAAAGAACGTTACCCTATTACTCAACCCCTTTATTTATGCCTATATTAATAAGGGATTATTCAGTTCTATTAAACGAAAATGGATAAGCAAATACAAAAACGGGCTTAAAATAAAAGAACAGGCTTCTTTACATTTACTCGAGTATAAAATACTCAACAAACGAGGCGAAGAAATTACACTTAAATAACTGTAAACCATGAACTATAAACTATGAAAGGAAATACAAGGGCGTTCCGTTCATAGTTCATCGTTTATAGTTCAGTTTCCGATATTAAATCTTCCTGCAAAATTCTTGCGAGTGAAATGTCCGGGTTTTTCGCGTATTTGGAATCCGGATATTTGGCTGCCGGCCCATGCCCGTTGTGGCTTTGAGGCTATGTCCATATATAACAGTAATTCTGGACATTTTCAGTGAACTGCAAATGCTACGCAAAAAGCGGTCATTGACTTTGGGCAGCATAACAAATAAATACATGGGATATGCCACAGATTTCACAGATTAGTGGGTTCTTTAGGCAAAGACACTATTTAGTGGTACCGAATTAGGTCGGAGCCCGACTGGCAGATATAAAT
>CAIWVW010000120.1 GCA_903916255.1 uncultured Bacteroidota bacterium | reverse complement strand
TCGGTTATGGTAACGGTATAGCTTCCGGCTACTAATCCGGTAGCGGTTGCATTCGTTTGTGAACTAGCATCGGACCATAAATAAGTGTATGGTGATGTGCCGCCACTTGGGCTTGCAGTTGCACTGCCATTATTTCCTCCATTACAGGTAATATTCGAATTAACACTTGCTCCGGCTGATAAGGCATCGGCAGGTTGGGTTATGGTTACACTGGCTGTTGCGGATGAGTTGCAATTATCTGTTACAGTTACTGTATAGCTTCCGGCTGATAATCCGCTGGCAGTAGCATTTGTGTTTGCATTCGACCATGAATAGGTATATGGCATTGTGCCACCACTTGGGTTGGCTGTTGCACTTCCGGTATTTCCTCCATTGCAACCTACATTCGTGTTTACACTTGCGGTTGTCGACAAGGCTCCCGGTTGGGTAATGCTTACACTTGCGGTTGCAGAACAACTATTCGCATCGGTTATGGTAACGGTATAGCTTCCGGCTACTAATCCGGTAGCGGTTGCATTCGTTTGTGAACTAGCATCGGACCATAAATAAGTGTATGGTGATGTGCCGCCACTTGGGCTTGCAGTTGCACTGCCATTATTTCCTCCGTTACAAGTGATATTTGAATTTACACTTGCTCCGACAGATAGGGCTGATGCCGGTTGGGTTATGGTTACACTCGCTGTTGCCGATGCACTGCAATTATCAGTTACGGTTACAGTATAGCTTCCGGCAGATAATCCCGTTGCATTGGCATTTGTGTTTGAATTCGACCATGAATAGGTATATGGCAATGTGCCACCACTTGGGTTGGCTGTTGCACTTCCGGTATTTCCTCCATTGCAACCTACATTCGTGTTTACACTTGCGGTTGTTGACAAGGCTCCCGGTTGGGTAATGCTTACACTTGCGGTTGCAGAACAACTATTCGCATCGGTTATAGTAACGGTATAGCTTCCGGCTACTAATCCGGTAGCGGTTGCATTCGTTTGTGAACTGGCATCGGACCATAAATAAGTGTATGGTGATGTGCCGCCAATAGGGTTTGCAGTTGCACTGCCATTGTTTCCTCCGTTACAGGTGATATTCGAATTAACACTTGCTCCGGCTGATAAGGCAGTCGCCTGAGTTATAGTTACAGATGCCGTAGCACTGCAACCATTTATATCATGCACAGTAACAGTATATGAGCCGGCAGACAAACCGGTTGCACTGGCAGTAGTTTGTGAACTGGCATCGGACCATACATATGAATAAGGTGATGTACCTCCGCTTGGATTGGCCGTTGCACTGCCGCTGCTGCTTCCGGCACAACCACTGTTAGGGTTTGCGGTAGCAATAGCAGACAAAACAACGGGTTGTGAAATACTTACCGATGCTGTGGTGGAACCACCGCAATTATCATGAATAGTTAAACTATATGTTCCGGCGCTTAAACCAGTAATGCTGGCCGTTGTTTTACCATTAAACCATAAATATGTATATGGCGCTGTCCCATTAACAGGATTAGCAGTTGCGCCTCCGTTAGCGCCTCCGTTACAACTTACATTTGGGCTTGCATTTGGGCTTGCCGTTAACGCACCGGGCTGAGTAATGGTTGCCACGGCAGAATTGCTGCAGCCGTGATTATCGGTTACAGTTACAGTATAGGCTCCGGCAGATAACCCGGTTATTGATTGTGCTGTTTTCCCTCCGGGCGACCAAAGGAATGTATATGGAGCTGTTCCGCCTCTTGCACCTACGGCAGCAATACCTGAATTACCGCCATTACATCTTTCGTTCGTTTGGGATGATATACTGTCTTTTAATGTGCTTGCCTGAATAATACTTACAGTAGTTGAACCGGAGCAACCCTTATTGTCGGTTACCGTAACAGAGTATGTTCCGGCTGACAATCCGGTGGCTGTTGCCGTAGTTTGGCCATTTGACCAGGCGTATGTATAAGGAGAAGTTCCGTATTGAACTCCTATAGTTGCACTTCCATTATTTCCTCCGTTGCAGGATACATTTATTTTATCGGCAGCAATAGAACTATCGCGAATAGCGTTAGGCTGGGTCATTGTAAAGGTAACTGTAGATGAACAACCATCCGCATCCTTAACAACTACGGTATAACTTCCGGCAGTAATATTAGTAGCAGTAGCTGTAATACTCACACCTCTGGTCCATGTATATGTATACGGAATTGTCCCGCCCTTCACTCCAACTGTTGCATTTCCATTTCCACCATTACACTGAGGATAAGTAATGTTTGCCAAACTATCTCTGATAGCAGAAGGTTGGGTTATGGTTACTGCTATCATATTAATACAACCTGCATTATCAGTTACAGTAACAGTATAAACACCCGCTGAAAGCCCCGATGCAAAGTGGGTACTGTTGGAATTTGGGGACCAGGAATAAGTAAATGGGTATTTTCCACCTTTTACACCAATGGTCGCGCTTCCTCCATTACCTCCGTTGCAACCTACATTTGTCATAGATACTATACTATCTCTGATTGGAACCGGCTGTGTAAGTGTGACAGATGCAGTACTTGTGCAGCCATTCAAATCTGTTACCGTTACGGTATAGCCTCCTGCCAAAAGCGCCGCTCCTGTCGGGTTATTTACAGATACTACTGAAGTACCGTTCGACCATGAATACGTATAGGGTGAAATACCGCCGCTAACATTAGCTTGTGCATTTCCATTATTATACCCGCCGCAGGTAACCTGGGCAATTACGCTCGCTGAGGCTGTTAAGGCAGCAGCAGGTTCAGTAATAGTAACACTGGCTGTTGCTACGCACGTATTTAAATCTGTTACAGTAACCGTATAAGAACCTCCGGACAGGCCGCTTGCCGTAGCTGATGTATTTCCGTTGCTCCAATTATAGGTATAAGGAGAAACACCACCTGAAATAACAGCAGTGGCACTGCCGCTGTTACTAAAACATAAAATATTATTTACTGAACCTATACTTACACCTAAAGTACAGGTATTATTGTCGAATATTACCCCGTTATCGTTTGCACCACCATAGGTAGTCATTCCATAAAGCACGCCGGCAGAAAACAGCAATGAACCTTCCGGATTTCCTCCGCTGGTATAATTAAAATCATACATATCGCTATATCCGCTGCCCGTTGTTTTAATGGAAAATATACACCCGTAGCCATTAGCACCACCATCTTCCGTCATTCCATACAATAAACCGTTTGGTGCCAATATTAAAGAACCGTAAGGCGATGCTCCGTTTGTATTATTGAAATCAAGCAGGTCGGTATAACCGCTGCCGCCGGTTGTAATGGAAAAAATATTCCCATAACTATGGGCACCTCCACGGGAAGTCATTCCGTATAATATTCCACCCGAAAGTGTTAAGCCGCCTTGCGGATTAGCACCATTTGAATTATTAAAATCCAGCAGGTCGGTATATCCGCTGCCGTTTGAATTAATAGAGAACACACATCCTTGATTATGTGCTCCGCCATATGCGCTCATTCCATATAAAACACCGGAAGAATATATGAGCGACCCAGTTGGGTTTGCTCCGTTGGTTGTATTGAAATCAAACAAATCGGTATATGCTGTCCCAGTTGAATCTATCGAGAATATGCACCCTTTATGATGTGCGCCTCCATCTTGAGTCATGCCATATAACACAGCCCCCGAAATAGTTAATGAGCCATTTGGAAATGCCCCGTTGGTTCCATTGAAATCAAGCAAATCTTTAAATCCGGTGCCATCGGTATGGATGGAAAAAATATTTCCTTCCGAATTCAGGCCTCCGCTGCTCGTCATTCCAAACATTTGTGCACCTGAAATAACTAAGGAACCATAAGGGCTCGACCCATTCATACCGTTAAAATCAAATAAGTCGGTATATCCGGTTCCGTTTATATTGATGGAAAAAATACACCCTTCGCCATTAGCGCCTCCATTGGAATTCATACCATATAACAGATTTCCCGATTGCGTCAGATTGCCCCAAGGGTAGCCGCCGGTAGGATAATTCAAATTCATTACGTCTGCATACTGGGCCTTTGCAACACCCATTCCTATAACGATAGCTGCACAAAGAAGAATTGTAAACTTTCTCATTGAATTGTAGATTTTGTTCCCATCTTTACGTGCAACGCTAAGAAAAGGATACATTTTTAATTTATTGACAGGTATTTTGCTAAAAAGCTCTCCAAATATAACATCAAAAATGTAACAACCCCAAATCCGTTACGTAAAACAAATGTTATTTTATAAAAAAACAGGTTTTACGGTGCAGTAACAAGGCATAAACTGCAAAAAGTCATTTTTAAATAAAAACCTATTAATGATGAACCCGGTCCGGGTAGGGTGGTACGGGAGGTACATCTTTTCCTTGTGTTTTTAAATCTTCCAGAATAATTTCAATTGCCTTATTAAGCTGGTCATCTATTCCAAAATATTGACGTGATGGGTCATTTTCCAAATCGATATCAGGGTCCACACCATGGCCTTCTATCACCCATGTTCCATCGGCATTATAAGGCCCGAATTCAGGTTTTTCCAAATACCCTCCGTCCAAAAATGGAAGCGACGCTTGAATGCCAACCACCCCACCCCAGGTGCGCTTACCTACAATTGTTCCCAGCTTATTAGCCCGGAAACGGAACGGAAAAATATCACCATCGGATGCTGAATATTGATTTATTAATAAAACCTTTGGCCCAATATTCATTTCGGGCGATGGCACACCTACTGTGTTTCTGGACATTTCAAAAAATACGAGTTGTCGGGCCAGCCTGTCGGTAACCAGTGGCGAAACAAAGCCGCCACCATTTCCACGGTCATCTATAATCAGGGCTTTTTTATTTATTTGCGGATAAAACAATTTAAAAAATTGATTCAACCCTTCCACTCCCATGTTGGGGATATAAATATAGCCAACCTTGCCATGGGTAACAGAATCAACATAAGAAATATTATGCTGAACCCAATTGTAGTAGTACAAATTAGATTCATCTGAAGTTGGAACCACAATAATTTTACGGCTACCTTCAGCACTCGCTTTTGTGTTTACAGTCAATTCCACTTGCTTATCAGCCATATTAACTAAGGATGAATAAATATCAGTCATCGTATTAGTAGCTACCCCATTTACGGCAATAATATAGTCGCCCGGTTTTACATTCAATCCCAATTCGGTAAGCGGCGAGCGCAAACTTGGGTCCCAATTTGCACCTTTCAGTATCTTTTTAATCTGGTAATAACCTGTACTATTGTCCCTGACCAATTGCGCGCCCAATAAACCCATCGGAATCTTCTTTACTTCAGGTTCATCACCATCGCCAACATAGGTATGTCCGCTGCTTAGCTCCCCTATCATTTCACTTATTAAATACGTCAGGTCCTGACGGATATTCACGTACTTCACCAAAGGCTCGTATTTATCGTGCGCAGCTTTCCAGTCGGCTCCATTCATAGTGGGTGAGAAAAAGAAATCGCGCATCTGCCTCCAGCTTTCATTATACATCTGCTGCCATTCCTGGTGATGGTCAACCACTACTTTCATACCGGATAAGTCTACATTTTTTTGCCCTGAGACAGGTGATGTTCCTATATCGACTATAGCATAGTTTTTATCTTTTATTAAAAGCATTTTCTTCCCATCCGCTGAAACCTGAAAATCATCGAACTGCCCCAAAACAGTTTCCTTTTTATCCTTCAAAGAATAATAAATTAAGGATGTAGATTTATCGAAATGCGACCTCTTTGTATAATACACATCATTGCCATTGGCAAACAATGCACCATAGTTGGAGGCTTCTATGGGCAAGGATATCAACCTGTCTGCAATTCCGTCCAAATCAATTTTCATATCACTGTTTGGCTTGGCAGGCGGAGAGGCAGGCTTAACAATTTTCGCAAGCGCTTTTGCCGCCGGAGAGGTCGTATCTGTTTTCAGGTTTACTTCATCATCCTTCGGCGCAAAGGGCGAAGGTGTTTCTTTAGCCAATGTAATTAAGTATATTTTAGCCATATCCACATATCCGGCATTAAAATCGGCATCGCTGAAAGTGGGGTTATAATCACGGTTTGAGACAAATAGCAAATATTTCCCGTCGCGGCTAAAAGTAGGATTAAAGCATGCATACCATCCGTCTGTTGCTTCGGTTTTGCTTTTTGCTGCCAGGTTATATAGCATTATTTTCTGCTGGCTGAAATATTCCGGACGGGTGTATGTAATCCATTTGCTGTCGGGGCTCCAGTTGTAATCAAAAAACTCGCCTACATTCGATGTATCTACTATTGTTTGTTTTTTTGTTTCAATATCCACATATGTAAGGCGGAGCTTGCGGTCACTCCATATAATTTTTTTGCTGTCAGGCGACCATTTCAAATCAAACTTATAGTTGTCTCCATTGGTAGTTATGCGGGTTGGTTTGCCTTCTCCGTTTTGTGCCATGGTGTATATCTCATCTTCACCACTTTCATCGCTGACATATGCTATCCATTTACCGTCGGGGCTCCAGTGCGCATTTCGTTCATGGATGTTTGATGTTTTATCTAAATCTCTTGTAACGCCGGTGGTAGCCGGTAGTGTCCACACATCTCCCCTGCCAATTATAGCCAGCCGTTTACCATCCGGTGCAATGTCATATCCTTCAATATACTTTGAAGCATCCACCATTTCAGGGCGGCTATACAGGTCATCATCGATAATCTGAACATGAATTTGGGTTATCTGTTCTGTACCCAAATCCATCTTCCATAAATACCCTGCCTGCTCCCACACAATAGCATTATTGCCGAGCGAAGCAAACTTCAGACCATAATCATTGTAATTGGTAACCTTCCGGATTTTCTTTGTGGTAACATCATAGCAAAATAAGTTCATGGTATGTTCCAAATCCGACAGGAAATAGATTTTATTTCCGGCCCACATAGGCTCTATATCCTGGGCTGTGTCATTCGTTATATTCGTTACATTCTTTGTAGCGAAATCATAAATCCAGATATCATCTGCCATTCCGGCATGGTAGTATTTACGTGCCCGAAACTCGCGGAAGATACGGTTATAGGCCATTTGTTTGCCATCGGGGCTGAAAGAACACCATCCGCCTGTAGGCAAAGGCAGTTGTTCCGACAAACCGCCATTAATATCGGCAACATATAATTGTCCTATAAAAGGATTGTACGATTGGCAGCGGGAACGATAAACAATATGCTCATTATCTTTCCATGTCATTACTATATTATTTGGCCCCATACGTTCGGCTACATCATCACGACCCAGTGTGGCCGTATAAGTAACCCGTTTAGGAACTCCGCCCTGTGAAGGCATTACGTACACTTCCGTATTACCGTCATATTGTCCGGTAAAAGCAATATTTTTCCCATCCGGAGAAAAATGCGCAAACATTTCATATCCGGGGCTGCTGGTTAATTTACGGGCTACTCCCCCATTAGCATCTACCGTATACAAGTTGCCTGCATAAGAAAATACTACTTGGTTGTCGTGAATAGCAGGAAAGCGCAACAGCCGGGCTTCATCACTTTGCGAGAACAAAGAAAAAGATAGGCAAGCAATAGATAGTGTAATAAATAGTTTCTTCATAAAATACTTTAATAAGGAGGTAAATGTAATAAAATAACCACACTTTCCGATGCTATTTTAAATTAATGCGGGTTACATAAAAACCATACATTTGAACTGCCATTTTATAATCTAAAATATGTCAACCAATAATTTAAAATCCCAATTTTTATTGAACCCCGATATTACTTATTTAAACTTCGGTTCTTTCGGGGCATGCCCGAAACCCGTGTTTGAAGAATATCAAAAATACCAACTGGAACTGGAAACAGAGCCTGTGCAGTTTATAGCTGTCAACGGGTTGGAATACCTCAAGAAATCAAGGGAAGCGCTGGCCCAATATGTAAATTGCAACGCCGACGATATTGTATACGTAACAAACCCATCATACGCTGTAAACATCGTTGCAAAAAACTTCAAATTAAATCCCGGAGATGAAATATTAAGCACCAATTTAGAATATGGCGCACTTGACCGCACATGGAATTATTACTGTAAAAAAGCAGGTGCAAAATATGTGCAGCAACCCATCTCACTTCCGCTTGTTTCCGACGAAAAATTTATTGAAGATTTCTTTAAAGGATTAACAGCTAAAACGAAGGCGATTTTCATCAGCCAGATTACCAGTACAACAGCATTGATATTCCCCGTAAAAGAGGTTTGTGAAATAGCCAAGTCAAAAGGCCTTTTCACTATTGTTGACGGGGCGCACGTACCCGGGCATATACCTTTAAACCTTGCAGAAATAAAAGCCGATGTTTATACCGGGGCATGCCACAAATGGATGTGTACCCCGAAGGGTTGTTCATTCTTGTATATAAAAAAAGAATACCAACATTTGTTTGACCCTTTGGTGGTTAGTTGGGGCTATGAAAGTGAGCATCCGTCCAACTCCCAATTTTTAGATTACCACCAGACACAAGGCACCCGTGATTTCTCTGCTTTTCTGTCTGTTCCGAAAGCCATACAATTCCTGAAAGAATACAACTGGCCCGAAGTGGCAAAGGAGTCCCGTAAACTGGCGCACTCCAACTATTTGCGCTTTTGTGATTTAATGGGAACTAAGCCACTGTCGCCAATATCAGATGAGTTTTTAGGGCAAATGTGCAGCATCCCAATTAACTGTTCTGCGCCGGAAAAACTTCAGCGGCTGCTCTTTGAAAAATACAAAATAGAAATACCCGTAATGGAAAAAGACGGCAGCGTTCTTATGCGCTACTCAATAAACGCCTATAACTCACAAGAGGATTTAGACAAGCTATATTCTGCTATCAGAAAAATAATTTCTGAAACAGATTTAATTCAAGTTTGACATTACTATTAGATCGTAGGGGTTCAAAATTTTGAATCCATGCACAAGAATCTTGACGGCTCACATACCTCTTTCCTTATCAAGATATGATTGAACCACATCAATGGCATTATCAATCACATCGCTTAACGCAGTGATAAACGCACCCGGCTTAGCCAGCGATAATGCATGTTTCAGGGCTTCTATCTCTTTCGGAACATATTCATAGGATTGTTTGGGATTAACTTCATTGATACCTTCTACCAATAACCTTACAATATCATCTGCTTCGCGGCCTCGTAAGAATTTATCTTGCCTGATAATTATGTGGTCGAACATCTTTGCCGATATTCTTCCCAGCTCGCGGATATCATCATCGCGGCGGTCGCCTGTACCTGTAATAATACCTATTTTATAAGGAGAATCAACCGTAGACAAAAACTCTTTTATCCCGTTAAATCCATCTGCATTGTGGGCAAAATCAATCATCACTTTATATTCCTTGAAATTGAAAATATTCATCCTGCCGGGAGTTTGCGCCGCTGATGGGATAAAGGTTTCCAAGCTCATGCGGATATCTTCAATTGAGAATCCATACACATAAGATGCAAGCGTAGCTGCTAATACATTGTAAATATTAAAAGTTACCCGTCCACCAAATGTCAATGGAATAGTAGTTACTTTTTCCACCCTGAATTTCCATGCACCTTTTTTTATGGTGATATACCCGTTTTCATAAATAGCCGCAATACCGCCTTTCATGCAGTGGGCGCGTATAATAGGGTTGTTTTCATCCATACTGAAATAGGCCACGTTGCAGTCTGCTTCTTTGCCAAGTTTGTGGCAATATTCATTATCCGCATTCAAAACAGCGTAGCCATCACGTTTCACCGCTTTCACAACCACGCCTTTCACATTCGCCATTTCATCCAGCGTATGTATGTCGGCAAGGCCAAGGTGGTCTACTTGTATGTTTGTAACCACCGCCACATCGCACCTGCCGAACCCAAGCCCGGAGCGTAATATACCGCCGCGCGCAGTTTCCAAAACAGCAAATTCTACGGTAGGGTCTTTCAAAATAAATTCAGCGCTCATTGGGCCTGTAGTATCGCCTTTTTGAAGCATCGAATTCTGCACATAAATACCATCTGAAGTAGTATAACCAACCCTATAGCCATTGCCTTTTACAATGTGCGCAATTAAGCGCGTAGTAGTAGTTTTCCCATTGGTTCCCGTGATAGCGATAATCGGAATACGGCAATCTTTCCCCGGAGGGTAAAGCATATCAATTACAGGAGCAGCAACATTCCGCTCTAATCCTTTTGCAGGGGCCAAATGCATACGGAATCCGGGCGCCGCATTCACTTCCAACACAACACCACCGCTGGTTTCAAGTGGTTCTTTAAGGTTAGATGCCATGATGTCAATGCCACAAATATCTAAACCAATTACACGGGATATCCGTTCACAAATAAAAATATTATGCGGATGCACCAAGTCAGTAACATCCGTAGAAGTGCCGCCCGTGCTTAAATTAGCCGTCCCTTTCAAATAACATATTTCCCCTTTGGGTATAATGGATTCCAAGGTAAGGTTTTGTTTTGCCAATTGCTCGTGCGTCTCCCTGTCAATGCTTATTTCAGTCAATACATTTTCATGCCCGTAACCGCGTTTCGGATTTTGGTTTTCCAAATCAATTAATTGCTGGATAGTGGAAACCCCGTCACCAATAACATGCGCCGGCTCACGCAATGCTGCTGCAATAAAGCGGTGGTTGATTACCAATACACGGAAATCAAAACCTTTTATAAATTTCTCGACAATAATCCGGCGCGAATATTTTTTTGCATGTTCGAATGCAGCCATCGCTTCTTCCACTGTCTTTACATTTATGGATGCGCCTTTCCCGTGGTTGCCATCAAGCGGTTTAAATACTAATGGAAAACCAATTTTATCAATCGCCTCCTGCACCTGTTCCTCCGAAGAGATGCACAGGCCTTTAGCAACTGGAATCGCAGCTTCCTGCAACATACGCTTGGTTTCATCTTTGTTGCTTGCCAAATCAACCGCAATGGAACTTGTTCTATCGGTCATTGTCGCACGGAAGCGCACTTGATTCTTGCCATATCCCAATTGAACCAACGATTCACTATTAACACGTATATATGGAATATCGCGCGCAATTGCTTCCTCTACAATAGAAGCAGTGCTTGGCCCAAAGCGTGTCTGCTCGCGGATTTCACGCATTGCCATAATATCAGCATCCAAATCATACGCCTCGCCTTTCACTAACGCTTCAGCAATATTTACCGATGCTTTAGCGGCATAAATCCCCACCTTTTCTTCGAGGTATGAAAACACCACATTGTAAACCCCTGTAGCGCCTGCATTGCGTGTGCGCCCGAAGCCGCAATCCATCCCCGCAAGGGTTTGTATTTCCAACGCAATATGTTCAATTACGTGCCCCATATAAGTTCCTTCTGCAACACGTTCAAAAAAACCGCCCTCTTTATTTCGTGAGCAACGGTGCTTAACCATCGTCGGAAACATTTTTTCCAACCGCTCCGGGAAGCCCTTTATTTTATCGGTCGGGAAGTTTTCCAAATCCTCTATATCCAGCTTCATCACTACTAATTTCTTACGGAAGTTGGACCAGTAATTCGGGCCTCTAAGCACACGTATATCTATAATTTTCATATCAGGGTTTATTTGCTTTTTTATAAACTTTTACACTTGGATAAAGACAAAGATATAAACATTATTAAGTAGTTACCCACAATACGCATTTCGGGTCCTGCCAAGAGTTTCAATTTATATAGATTTGCAACATTAAATTAACATATGAGTAATCCGAAAGGCAAGTTGATTATTATAGGTGGCAGTGTGGA
>CAIWVW010000119.1 GCA_903916255.1 uncultured Bacteroidota bacterium | reverse complement strand
AATTCTGTCATTCCGAACGAAGTGAGGAATCTGATTTCAAGTTTAAACTGCTGGTTTTAAGTTTATTTAACAAATCTTAGGAAATCGGAAATCCAAGGGCAAACCATTGTCGTAGGTTATTTGTGAAAGCAGGCAAGTGTTCTGCTACTGACCCAAAAACAATAAATCGTTAACCCATGAAAAAGTCTATGAAGCTCTTATTTACAGGAGCAAGTCTGTGCGCAATCGCATCGGCATTTCTCGTTTGGGATGCCCAGAAAGCGCGGGTAGAGGCTTCCAGTCACCGGGAAGCGCCTCTTATTTCGAATGACCCATTAGCTGATAATACGGATTTGTATGCTTTCCGCAGCCCGGATGATACAAACACCATTACTATCATTGCTAATTATATACCATTTGAACTTCCGCAAGGCGGCCCTAATTTCTCATCCTTCGGTGAAAACATACGTTATGAAATCCACATTAAGAACAATGACACTTCGGCAGGGGATGACATTACGTATCGTTTTACATTTTCTCAAACCGACCAGGACCCTACCACATTTTTCAACATCCGCTTAGGCAAGCAAAACTTGCTTACCACCTACACGGCTGAAAAGAGTGTGAGTGGCGGACCATTTACTACTATTGTAAGCAATGGGGTTGTGCCGCCTCCATTTATCGGCCCTCGTTCTATCGACAGTTCAGTTGGTTTAGGCGCATCCAATTACGATGCACTTGCAACCGCTGCCATTGAAACAGCAAGCGGTTCCGGAGGAGAAAAAATATTCTGTGGCCCGATTGACGACCCTTTCTTTGTAGACTTAGGCGGTATTTTCGACTTGGGCGAAACCCGCGCAAGCAGTTGGCCAAAAGATGGTATTTCACACAAAAACTGTCACACCATTGCTATTAAAGTGCCTATTTCAACCTTGCAAGTGCACAACTTACCGGTTAGTGCAGCTGCCAACATTCTTGATTCCCGTTTTATTATCGGCGTTTGGGCTTCTGCCAGCAGGCAGCAAATAAGGACATTGAATACAAACGGTACTCAAACCTATTCGGGTCAATGGATACAAGTTTCCCGTTTAGGAATGCCTTTAACCAATGAAGCTATAACCCCAATCGGTTCTAAGGATTTGTGGAATTCACTGACTCCTTATACCGAATCAGCAGTTATGGATACCTTTTTCTGCCGTCCTGAACTTGGCTTGTATATGGATGCTACTTTATTTGGCAATGCAGTTCCTGCATTGGCCAAATTACGCATTCAACGCAATTCGTTGGGTTCATTTGGCTTTGGCGACGACCAACAAGGTTTATATCCCTTATATGCTACTAACGCAGGTGCAGGCACAGCACTCGATACAAACGGGTATGGCAAATATTTGCTCCGCAAGAACAGCCCTCGTTCGGTAGATATTCTTCCAATCTTTCATACGGGTGTTCCAAATCTTCCTCCTTACCAGTTAGACATTGGTAAAGGCGGAAACCCATTGGCTGCCGGAAAACCATTTATTAATAATTTCCTTCCTGTAATTGGCGATATGCTTAGGTTGAACATGGCAGTTCCGGTAACACAAAGGAACGACCCTAACTTCAGTTCAGAAGGTTTAATATGGACTGCGGTATTGGCATTTACCGATACTAACTACAGCAAAACTTCCGCATTGCAATGGATTCCTAACATGGATGGTTTCCCTAACGGACGCCGTTTAGAGGATGATGTTACCCGCATCGAGTTGCAAGCTGTGAGCGGAGTGGTATTAGCGGCCATCGGATTGCCTTATGACGATTATGTTTCAGGCCCTCCTGTAACCACCGATATGCTGAATGTAATCAGTTATACCACCGGTGTAGATAAGAATGACACCACCTTTAAGGCATCATTCCCTTATGTGCAAGACCCATGGAGCGGATTTGCCAATCACAGCGGACAATAAATCGCCTGAATCATAATAAAAAGATTGAATAAACTTTTAAAAAATATAACAATGAAAACGAATAAAATAATCCCAAGAATGTTAGCCATCACCGGAGCCCTGGCATGTGTTGTCGGATTCGGAGTGTGGGATTCCCAAAAATCGCACGTTCAGGCATCCAGCCACCGTGAGGCGCCGCTTATAGCGAATGACCCGCTGGCCGATAATACCGACGTATATGCGTTCCGTAGCCCGGATGATACCAATACCGTAACTATAATAGCCAATTATATACCCTTTGAATTACCACAAGGTGGCCCGAACTATTATAGCTTTGGTGAAAACATACGGTATGAAATCCACATTAAAAATAACGATTCTTCCAGTAATGCGGATGATATAACCTACCGGTTCACGTTTACGCAAACCAACCAGGACCCAAGTACATTCTTCAATATCCGCTTAGGCAAGCAGAATTTAATGACTACTTATGTAGCTCAGAAGAGTGTAAACGGAGGCCCTTTTACCACTATAGTTGCCAACGGAGTTGTGCCGCCTAATTACATAGGCCCGCGCTCTATCGACAGTGCAGTTGGATTAGGCGCTGCCAGTTATGAATCGCTTGTTACAGCTGCCATTGCAACTGCAACCGGAAGCGGAGGAGAAAAAGTATTCTGCGGCCCCGTAGATGACCCATTCTTTGTTGACTTAGGTGGAATATTCGACCTTGGCGAAACAAGAAATGGCGGCACAGGAATGTACGCTCCTGAAGATGGTTGCGCTTGTAAAAATGTACATACCATTGCCATTAAAGTTCCAATAAGCACCTTGCAATGGCACCATCTGCCGGTTGATTCTGCCAAGAATATCCTGGATGGAAGATTTGTAATTGGCGTGTGGGCATCTGCCAGCAGGCCGCAAATCAGAACCTTGAATACCAATGGTACCATTAGCGATACCGGTATGTGGATTCAGGTTTCCCGCCTCGGTATGCCGTTAACCAATGAAGCAGTTAACCCTATCGGTTCAAAGGATAAATGGAATTCGCTTACTCCTTACACCGAAGATGCTACTATGGATACCTTTTTCTGCCGTCCTGAGTTAGCACTCTATATGACCGACAGCGGAGGCGGATTTGGAGCAGCCGTTCCGGCACTTTCAAAATTGCGTATCCAGCGTTTTTCATTGCAGGCTTTTGGGTTCTGTAACGACCAACAAGGACTTTATCCGCTTTATGCTACCAATGCAGGAGCAGGTACAGCACTCGATACAAACGGATATGGAAAATATTTGCTGCGTAAGAATAGCCCACGTTCGGTAGATATTCTTCCAATCTTCCATACGGGTGTGCCAAACTTGCCTCCTTATCAGCTCGCTGTATCTAAGGCAGGAGGAAGCCCGCTGGCAGTTGGAAAACCATTTATCAATAACTTCCTTCCTGTAATAGGCGACATGCTTAGGTTGAACATGGCGGTTCCAGTTACACAAAGAACTGACCCTGATTTCAGTTCGGAAGGTATCATACAGGCTGCTGTATTGGGTTTAACAGACGCCAGGTTTAATACTACCCAAAACATGCAGTTCATCCCGAATATGGATGGTTTCCCGAACGGACGCCGTTTAGAGGATGATGTTACCCGCATCGAATTACAGGCTGTAAGCGGCGCTGCCCTTGCTGCAATCGGATTATGGTATGATGATTACACCGTAGGCCATGGTAGCCCGGTAACAACCGACTTATTAAATGTACTCGGCTATTCTACCGGTGTTAACGCCAATGACACAACCTTTAAAACCAGTTTCCCTTATGTTCAGGACCCATGGAGCGGTTATGGACGTTGCGGAGGTGTTACCGAAGTGCCTACAGGCGTATTCGGGTTTGGAACCGGCGTGGCTTCTCCGTCAGTGGTATTGGGACAAAATTATCCTAATCCATTTACCAGCTACACCAATTTCAAATTGCACCTTACCACCAACATGAATGTAAGCTTATACATTTATGACCTTACAGGCAGAAGGGTTGCAACACTTATCAATAATGAGATAAAAGCACCCGGAACCTATGTGGTTACCTGGAATACCAATGGACAAGTATCAGCGGGCGTTTACATAGCTACCTTAGCTATGGGCGAGCAGGTAATTCAAACCATGAAGGTAACAGCTATAAGATAGCATGTGAATTAGAGTAGAGGATTGATTGAAGCCGTTCCGCAGAAATGCGGGACGGCTTTTTTATTTTTAATAAATCCGACAAGTAATTATCTTCGTATCTCACACTATATGAAAAGAATTACAAAATAAAAAATACTATGCTCAAAAAATACGGATACATTATTCTGATAGGCTTTACAGCCGTTTTCTTTGTACTTATACTGGTTTTTTCAAAGGACCCGGCAGATAAAATTCCAGGCTTTAAAGACAGGATAGGTAATATTTCGACCACGTCTGAATGGCTGAATTCTAAAAAGGCCATGCAGGGGTTGCTGGATAATATTGCCAAAAATCCGAAAGATTATAAGTCGATGTTAACGCTGGTAGAGGATTATATACAGGAAGCGAGGGTTACAGGCGAATATGCTTATTACGATAAAGCTTCGCTGGAATTATTGGATAAGGTGTTGAAAAACGAACCTCGGAACTTCGATGCACTTACCTTGAAAGCGCTCATATATCTATCGCAGCACCATTTTTCCGATGCGCTGGTTGTCGGTAAAGAGGCACAGGCAATCAACCCGTATAATGCTTTTATTTATGGTATTCTGGATGATGCCAATTTAGAATTGGGACGCTATGATTCTGCTGTTAAAATGGCCGATAAAATGACTTCCATACGTCCTGACCTTCGTTCCTATGCCCGTATTTCATATTTGCGTGAAATATACGGGGATATTCCGGGAGCCATTTCAGCCATTAAACTGGCGGTTTCTTCGGGTTATCCGGGCTTGGAGCAAACGGAGTGGGCGCGCATGATATTGGGCCACCTTTATGAAATAGACGGGAAAATAGACAGCGCGCAATTAACCTATCAGAAAGCTCTTGCCGAGCGCCCTGATTATCCTTTTGCCATTGCGGGATTAGGCAGAATCGAAAAGGAAAAAGGCAATTATGCGGAAGCTATAAAATACTTTGAAAAAGCAAAAGACATGATTGTGGAATACTCTTTTAAAGACGAACTCACGGACCTGTACCGCTTAAATAATGAGCCATCGAAAGGTGATAAGTCTGCTGTAGATGTGGTAGATGAATTGGGCGGTAATTTGGGCGATGAGAGCCAAAGTATTCACGGGCACTATGCCGATAAAGAATTGGCGTATGCTTATTTGAAAACCAATCCGGCTGACTTGGATAAAGCCTTGAAACATGCTTTGATAGAATATGATAGAAGGCCCGATAACATCGATGTTTGCGAGGCTGTGGCATGGGTGCGATATAAACGCGGAGATTACGCACAGGCTGATACGCTTATTAATAAAGCATTGCGCACCCACTCGCGGAACCCGATTTTACTTTGTCAGGCAGGGCTAATAAAAGTGAAAGCAGGGGAAGCAGCAAATGGGGTGGCGCTTATTAAATCGGCCATTCAACAAGACCCTTATTTCGATATTAACCTGCGCAAAGAAGCAGCTCCTTACATATCTGCTAATTAAGTTCGTATGATGATAGAAGAAAATAAGGGAGTGCTCATTACCCGAAAAAAATGGATTGCCTTTTTGCTTGCTGTGCTGGCTTTTGCACACGTTGCAAGTGCGCATGTGGTAGTAAATAATTTATCGAAAACGGATGCCATCTCCATGTATTTGCAATTGGGCTATACCCATATTCTTCCATTAGGGTTCGACCACATCCTTTTTATTCTAAGTCTGTTTTTATTAAACCCAAAGTTAAAGCCCGTTATTTGGCAAGCTACTGCATTTACTGTAGCGCACACCATAACCCTCGGATTATCCATGTATGGCCTTATTTCGCCACCCAGCCACATTATAGAACCAATTATTTCGCTTTCCATTATGTATGTGGCGCTCGAAAATGTTATAACAGATAAGCTCCGCCCCACAAGGGTAGCTGTGGTTTTCATGTTTGGGCTTATACATGGAATGGGCTTTGCAAGCGCCCTGAGCCAGCTTGGATTACCTAAAAATCAATTTTTCCTTTCGCTTATTACATTCAACGTAGGTGTAGAATTAGGACAATTAACTATCATTTTAGCTGCCTGGTTTTTAGTTGGGAAATGGTTTAGCCATAAACCCTGGTACAGAAAGCGGATTGTAATTCCGGTTTCTATAATAATAGCCTCCATAGCCCTTTTCTGGACTATACAGCGGGTATTCTTTCCCGGATAATATGCAGGCGGAAAAATTACTAATTTTGCAGCCTTTAAATACCGGCCTCGGGTCGGTTAATTCGTTAATGCAGATGTCAATAGCACCCTCGGTAGATGATTCAGATGAAAGGCTGGCAGTTGCCTTGCAAAGTTCGAGCCAGGATGCGCTGAATATACTTTACGACCGGTATGCGGGTGTTTTACTGGGAGTATTGCAAAAAACTACCGGCGATGGTGATTTGGCGGAGGAAGCATTACAGAATAGTTTTATAACTATTTGGCGCAACAAGGATTTTTATTCGGCTTCCGCTGAACGATTATTTACCTGGATGCTGAAAATAGCAAGGGAAGAGGCCCGGCAAATGCTGGAAAAGAAAGAACAATCTGTTAAAAACCAGAACCTCTCGATATTCGTAAATGATGGAAAGGAAGAGGTGAAAAAGCCTGAACAGGTTCCGTCAGTTATGGAAATGATATTGTTTGGCAATATTTCGCAAGAGGAGGCGGCAGCAAAAATGGGTGTGTCGACCAATCAATTGAGATTATTATTAAGAAAGGAAATTAATAAATTAAGAGGAATTTAAAGCAATGAAAAATATAGATTCATTTATAGAATCCGGTATACTTGAAATGTACGTTTTAGGGTTAGCTTCTGCTGAAGAGCTGAAAGAAGTGGAAGAAATGTCGGCAGCGCATGAAGAAGTTCGTAGAGAAATCGAGGCTATTTCGGAAGTGCTTAAAGTGTACGGCACTTCCAAAACAAATGCTATAAATGGTACTGTAAAGCCCATGATACTGGCTGCTATAGATTATGAGGAAAGGCTGAAAAAAGGCGAGAAAGCGGGTTCTCCTTCTATACTTAACGCCGGTTCAACGGCTGCCGATTACAGCGAATGGCTGAACAGGGCGGATATTGTTATGCCCGATAATTTTAATGGAATGCATGTTAAAATTATTGGATATACCGCAGAGGCTTCTACTGCTGTGGTATGGCTGCAGGATGAAACACCGTATGAAGTGCATACGGATGAACATGAAAAATTCCTCATATTGGAAGGTACCTGCGATATAGATATCGATGGAACCGTGCATCACATGACGCCCGGCTGCTATATGAGCATCCCCCTGCATGCGGGGCATATTGTTAAAGTAACATCTCATATACCCTGCAAGTTAATTTTACAAAGGGTAGCGGCATAGTTTCAATTTACAAAAAAGGTACGTGGCTTTAATCAGCCATTCTACACTATCTTATTTAAATAGCAAATCAGCTATTAATACGTTTATTACAGAATATTTTTAAAAAAATTACGGGTTGATAAATCCATGTTCAACGGTTTGTCGTAAATGGCTGTATAAACATAAAAAATAAACCTTTAAATTCTATTAAACTATGAAAACACTGAAAAATTTATCTATGAGTTTGCTTGCTGTAGCTGCATTAGCTATTGGAACAGTTCAGGCCCAGGAAAAAACCGTAATGGTAGGCGGGGCAGCTATGTACCCATCTAAGAATATTATTCAAAATGCACTTAATTCAAAAGACCATACCACATTGGTAGCAGCAGTTAAGGCAGCAGGATTAGTGGAAACATTGGAAGGAGCAGGACCATTTACCGTATTTGCACCAACCAACGAGGCTTTTGACAAACTTCCCAAGGGCACAGTAGATAATTTGCTGAAACCTGAAAACAAAGCTACATTAACTGCAGTGCTTACTTACCATGTGGTAGCAGGTAAAATGGATTCGAAAGCTATTATGGATAAAATTAAAGCCGGAAACGGAAAAGCCACGTTAACTACGGTACAGGGCGGAACGCTTACTTTCACTATGAAAGGAAAGAAACTGATGCTGACCGATGAAAAAGGAAATATGGCAATGGTTACTATTAAGGATGTTTATCAGTCGAACGGTGTAATTCATGTTATCGATACCGTGATGATGCCGAAAGCATAAGCGAAACGGATAACAATTGTTGGTTAAAAGAAAGGCCGGAAATATTCCGGCCTTTCTTATTTTTTTAATCTTCTGCTTCTTCGGCAGCGGTATCTTCCACCTGCAGTTTTTCCCGGCCCTTTTCATTTTTTGTTTTTTGCTTCCTGAGTTGTTTTTCAAGCGCATGCACGGTTTCAGTTACAGCATCTTCAAATGTAGAAGACTGCTCGCCGGCAAATAAATCTATTTGCGGCCCAAATACTTTTATTTCGCAAATTTTGTTGTCATCTGTAGATGATTTATCCAGTTTAAGAAACACCTCGCAAAGTATTAAGCGTTCGTTAATATGTGTCAGTTTGTTTACTTTTTCGGTAACATAGGCAGTTAAGTCGCTGCTGGCCTTAAAATGCGGTGATTCAATTGTTATTTCCATGGTTTTTTATTTAGTAATGAATTAATTTATCGGTTTTTATTGTTTTGCTCTTAATTGCGCCAATTCTTTATAAAGGCTGATTTCCTTTTCGGTCAGGTTTTTCGGGGTTTGTATGTTTACTTTTACATACAAATCGCCAAACTCGCTGGCCTTTCCGAATTTGGGCATGCCCAGCCCTTTCAGGCGAAGCACTTTCCCATTATCGGTTCCGGCAGGTATATCAATGCGCATGTTCCCTTTTAAGGTGGCAATGGGTTGTTTTCCGCCCAAAATAGCCGTATATAAATCTACATGCGCATCGCAATAAAGGTCATCTTCTTTTCTTTCAAAAAGTGGGTGCTGAGGAATAATAATGGTAAGATAGATATCGCCTTTAGGCCCGCCATTTCTACCCGGCCCGCCTTTTTCCTTTACGCGCAAAACCTGTCCGTTTTTAACGCCGGGTTTCAATTTCATTTGAAGGGTTTTGCCGTTTACTTCCATTCTTCGCGATGAGCCATTATAGGCATCTTCCAGTGGCACTTCAATTTCGGCACGGTAATCCTGCCCTTTCTTTGCCGATGGGGCAGTTCTGCCGCCAAATCCGCTGCCAAACATCGATTCGAAGAAACTGGAAAAATCGGTTTCATCGCCGCCAAAGTCTTCATGGCTGTATGCTTGCCTTGATTTACCCTGATTTCCTGCGGTCCATTTCGACCAGTCGAAATTATCTTCGGGACGCCCTTGCTGCTGATATTGATTCCAGTTTTCGCCCAACTCATCATATTTTTTCTTTTTGGCAGGGTCGCTCAATACTTCATTGGCCTCGTTTATTTCCTTAAATTTATCCTCTGCACTTTTATTGTTGGGGTTTTTATCCGGATGGTATTTTAATGCAAGTTTGCGATATGCCCTTTTAATTTCGTCGGGTGTGGCTTTTTTGTCGATACCCAGTATTTTATAATAATCTTTAAAATCCATTATAGTAAAAGTAGATTGTATGAATAGTTACAATTATGACATTACTCAAATAAATAGCTGAGTTTGGTCACTTACAAGATACGCATTTTTTGCCTGTTATTTATAAAAAAGACGATTGAAACCTGAATTTAACTTCCGGAATAGATATCCAGCAGGTTCTTATTATGTGCTCTGCGTGAAAATAATGCTTCAACTTTTTGCCTGTTGACAGGAAGTTTTTTCCATGTAATACTATCTTTCATTCGCCGGGCATAGGCGTCTATATCCTTTTCATGAACCAAATAGCCATTCACGCCGTCTTCCACCAGCTCGGGTATTCCGGCATGAAGGGTTGAAATAACCGGTAATTCCATAGCCATAGCCTCCATAATAGAAGTGGGAATACCCTCTTTTCCACCATCCATAGCTGTAACGCTATGATGAAGAAATACATTGGCAGTTTGAAGTAACGGAAATGTTTCTTTGTATGTTATCATTCCGGTAAATTGAACATAATCATCAAGCCCTAACTGTTTCGTTTCATTTTTTATGTGTTCCAGAAATGCTCCGCCTCCGGCAAGGATAAGACGGTATTTGTTCTTGTTTTCAATGGATTGTAAAAATTTTTGAAATGCTTTTAATGTATACGTATGTCCTTTTTTTTCAGCAAAAGAACTGATTTGGAGAAAAGTAAATTTTTCATTCTCGTTTAAGTTAGTTGCAGAAGGAACAAAATAATCGGTGTTTATCCCGCAGTAAAGTAATTTCCCGTGAGACATGCTTACACCTGCATTTATTAAATCTTTGCATGTTTCCGTTGCCACATAAAGTGGGGTTACCTTAAATTTCTCAAACAGAATGTTAAGCTTTTTTATGTATGATTTTTTGCGAAGCATTTCGGAGGCATCATACCCATGAAATGTAACAAAAACAGGACATTTGGTATTTTTCAGATTGTCCAGTAAAATAATGGATTCATAGCCGAAATGAGCGTGAATAATATCCGGTTTAAAGCTATCGATTACCTTATTTATCTTTTTGCTGAATGCCGGATTTTTCCGTGTAAGGAAGATGTCATTTTTTTCGAGGAGCCAGTATATTTTCCTTAAAAGTGTATTCGGGTTGTATGGAACAACAATCAATTTTTCAAATGGGAAATTTTTTTTGCTTTCCTGCAAATGTTCGGTAGTAACTAATAAAACATCATTTGTTTTCGAAAGTTCCTGAATCTCATTATAAATAAATAATAGGGTAGGGGACATGAACTTTTCGACAAATACAAGTATTTTCATTTTTAAGAGAAGGAAAACAAAGCAATGATTATTTAAGCGAACAAATAAAATCGTCTATCACAAGGTAGTCTATCACGCCCGAAAGCAATGGTTTTACGCCATCTTCCGGCGAGCAAACAATAGGTTCTTCGTGCACGTTAAAACTGGTATTGATAAGTAGGGGCAGCCCCGAAATTTTATGATACTCTTTCAATAGGTTATAATATTTCAGGTTGCTCTGTTCTGTTACCAGTTGCGGGCGCGCTGTTTTATCTATATGTGCCACAGCCGGAGCCTTTTTTACCCATTCTTCTTTCATATCGAAAGTGATGGTCATGAACATGGCCGGATACTTAAATCCCTCTTTGGGAATGTTAAATAATATATCCGCATATTCATACAGGCAGCTGGGTGCAAAAGGCATAAATTCGGTTCGTTTCAGGCGGTCGTTCAGCCATTTGTTTATTGTAGCATCGGTAGGGCTGGCAACAATGCTGCGGTTGCCCAAGGCGCGCGGGCCATATTCCATGCCACCCTGAAACCATCCTACTATTTTATTGCCATGAACTAAAGCGGCTGTTTCCTTTTCCACTTCGGCTGATTTTTTGTACTGAACTTGCGGGAATTGCTTTAAATAATCTTCAATAAGTGCGGCACTATATGACGGACCGAAATAAACATCTTTTAAGGGACTGAATGCAGGGGTGTTGTTTTGGGTGGAATAGTAGGTATACGCAGCTGCACCATAAGCATTGCCACCATCGCCCATGTCGGGATAGACAAATAAGTTATCGATTTCTTTTATTTCAGATACCCGTTGATTGGCTTTTACATTGGCAAATACGCCACCACAGACTGCCAGGTTGTGCATACCTGTTTTCTTTTGCCAGTAAGAAATATATTCCACCAGCCTTTTTTCAAGCATCAGCTGAACACCTGCGGCTAAATCGGCATCGGAAAGCTTCTTTCTTATATCCCTTATAATGCGCGTAGCACGGGTTTCTTTAACACCAACAAGGTAGTTGCCCGTAACGCGGATGGCTTTGCTCAATAAATCATTTTTGGCCAGTTTAATTTCAAAGTTGCCATCTGCCACGCGCGTGCAGGTATCGAAATATTTTTCACTTTTTTTAGGGTCGCCATAAGCGGCAAGCCCGGTAATTTTTCCTTCGTGCCGCGACATTTTAAAGCCGCAAGCTTTAGTTACTTCCGAATAAAGCGTTCCGATTGAATTGTAAAAAGGTTCTTCATGGATTTTTTCCATAGTAGTGCCTTTGCATATATATACCGAACTGCAAAGCCCGTCGCCATAAGCATCAACGGTTACAGAAAGCGCTTCCTTGTATCCGCTGGCAAAATAAGCGGCTGCGGCATGGGATAAATGATGGTTTACAAACTGGATAGGAGCCGTAATGTTGTGTTTCCCCAACAGGCTTTTCAGTTTTTTCAGTACGTATTGTTTACATTGTTCATCGGTAGTAATAGACTCCCAATCAGTATCATTTATATAAAAATCTTTCGGCTTGGCCTGGTTTTGAAAATCATAATATTTCTTATCCTCGTTGAGTATAAATGCGAACATTTCTTTATGCGAAGCAGGGAATTCCGATTGGGTGCCAACAACAACCAAATCGATAGATTCGGGCTTTACAACATTTTTTACAACATACTCCAATGCTCGGAATGGGAATCCCATATAGGATTTTACCCTGTTGAGCCTTTCTTCCGCTATGGAAAAAATATTTTTACCGTTTTCCAATACGGTAAGTGTTCCATCATGCGACATTGAAATACCGAGAATAGTCATATCTTTAACGTGTTGTTTCTGTTTAATAGTAAGTGAACCATAGGCAAAATTCCGGGTAAAATTATCATTAATATTTAATTTAATGGTAACGGAATACTAATGCGGAAAATATACGATTCTATAACAGCCACTTTGGGCCCTTATTTGGGTTATGCACCTGGGCTGTTTTTAAGGGAAAAACTGCGAAAAAGAAAACGGAACAGTTTTTTTATATTACCCATGGTAATTTTAGTGTCTCTGCTTTTAAGGGCTATTAATTTAAATGAATAGTAGAGCGTTTGCCCGAAGTTTTTTGTGCTTTTGGCATAATTGAGCGCCATGCCGGTAAGGGTCAGTATCCTGTTGTGGGCATAAAAGAATTTGTGGTAGGCATGGTTATAGTGCTTGTCCATTGTTTCAATCAGCTTCAAGGTATGGACACCAAACGCCCCATTCTTAAATTGGTTTTTATAAATGCCTCCGCTATGCTCGCGGTGTGAGGACATAATATCGGGTAACTTTTCAATTTTCCCGAAATGGGAAAGCATGGTATAAAAAGGCCAGTCTCCATAAGGTGCGCTGTAATACCATTCCGGAAATTCGTTTATCAGCCCGCTTCTGAATAAAATAGAGGAGGTTTGTATGAAGCAGCCCTCCGCGCATAAATCCTCAAACGTGCTTACTTCCCTCGCTATGTTCGGGGCATCAGTAATCCATGTTTTGCCTTCATCATTCACCCAGCACTTATTAATGTTGTGGAAGCATATTGCAAAATCAGGGTGGGCTTCTAAAAAATCCACTTGCTTTTGGAGTTTAAACGGGTCAATCCAAAAATCATCGCCATCCAGCAAGGCAACATATTTTCCCGTACACTTACTTAGGGTATCTGTATTGTTAAAAAGCCTTCCCAGTTTTTGCCGTTTAACCCAATAGGCATCGCCTTTTTGCCTGTCGAGGACCGTTACTGAAACAGTGGGGGTGCTTGTGTATTGTTTCGCAATGTTTAACGTATTGTCACTTGAAAAGTCATCGCCCACTATTAATTCAATAGGGAAATTGGCCTTTTGGGCCAATACCCCCTCTATTGCCTGTGCAATAAATTTCTCGTGATTATAGGCGATTAGGCGAACACTAACCTTAAACGGAGTAGCCATATAAATTTAATACTTCAGAGGCGGTTTTATTGAAAAGCGCAATATCTTCCTGTGGCAAAAAACTTAAATATATGTTTTTGTTAGTTGGGTCCGGCTTTTCGGCGGTCTTTTTCTTCCAGTCTATAAATGCTTCAGGTTCCTTTTCAGTTTGATGGAAATTCATCATGGTTTCTTCGTAAGGCAAATGCAGGAACTTGCAAATAGCCTGCAATCCATGTTCCGGGGTTTCTATCAGGTCCTCATATTTTATCTGCAAACTTTGCGCCGGATTTAATTGCTTTAAGAAATGATGAATCTTCAGATTATTATCTGACCATTCCTGCGCTATATGCACAATTTCGTCAGGTAATTTAGGTTTGTAGGGGGAAGCAGTATCAAGTGTAGCAATGTTGAGGTAGGAACATGCAACGTCCCTGCCATCGCGAACAATATGGATGAAATAGGCATCGGGATATATCTCTGCCACTTCTTTTAAATGGGCAATGTAGTAGTTGTTTTTATCGCCCCAAATGGAGATGTTTTTGTTTCTGCCTAAAGCATAAGCCGCATAGACCAGTGAACTTAGTTCGGCATAAGTGGCAGGAAGGTTATCCTTCATCGATTCTTTAATTTTAGCATAATCCAAATTCCACGTTTCAATTTTCTTGGATGTTTTCAAATCGGTTATGTAGGCATTTACCTTTGCTTCATTAGCGGAATCAGCCTTGGTCCATCCTTTATATTTGGCATACCACCAAACTAAAAAGCCCGACTCGGGCGGGATGGATATTTTGGAGTGGGAGCTAACCATAAGCCGCAGCAATGATGTGCCGGACCTCGGGTTCCCTAAAATAAAAACAGGTTTATTTGGTATAGTTGGCAAGGATAGGCGTTATTACAGATACAATTTTTTTCACTTCTTCCGGCAGTAATTCCTGGTACATTGGCAGGCACAATACCCGGCTGGCTGCATCTTCGCTCACAGGGCAGGCGGCACCTGTAAGGTAGGGCAGTTTATTCAGGGAAGGATAAAAATACCTTCTCGGAACAATTTCATTTTTTATAAGTTCTTCTTTCACTTTCAGCAATAGTTCTTCACTCTTGAACAGGATAGGGTAGTAGGAGTAGTTGTACACCGTATCAGCCGGAATTAACGGGCGCGTTACGCCTGTATTTGCCAAAAGTTCATCATATAAAAGAGAAAGCGCTTTTCGTTGCTCGATAAAACCGGAGACCCTTGGCAATACACATAAGCCCATAGCCGCATGGAACTCTGAATTTTTTCCATTTATACCGATGGAAAAGTAGTCATCGCCCACATGCCCGAAACTGCGGTATAGTTTTATTTTAGCTGCAAGCGCATCATCATTGGTAATAATTGCTCCGCCTTCTACTGTATGAAAAAGCTTGGTAGCGTGGAAACTCAATGTTGCAACGTCTCCATAACTTGCCAGTTGTTTGCCCTTATAAATAGTTCCAAAGGCGTGCGCTGAATCGTAAATTACTTTCAGATTATGCTTTTTTGCAATCTGTTCTATCTTATCCGTATCGCAGGGAATGCCATAAACATGTGTAACAAGGATGGCTTCTGTATTTTCGGTGATGCTTGCTTCAATTAAATCAGCATTGACACATAAGGTATTCTT
>CAIWVW010000118.1 GCA_903916255.1 uncultured Bacteroidota bacterium | reverse complement strand
TCACAATTCACCACTCACGATTGATTTGAAACAACCAAGTGGAATTTATCTCTACCGTGTTGTTTCAGAAGATGGTAGTTTGATTGGTCAGGGAAAGGTGATAATTGAAAAGTAGTTTTTCAATTTACCATCCACCGCCAAAAACCTACCATCCGCTCAATAAAACCTACCATCCAATAAATGGCACAGTGTTTATATGGAAAAATAGTAGATATTTGATAATTAACGCCATAATAAAAACACAATGAAAAAACTACTTTTAATTACAGGTTGTTTTTCACTTTTCATTTTTAGTTTTTCCATTTGCCAAGGGCAGCAGTGGTGTTGGGGCAGAGAAGGAAGAGCTAGAATTAAATCAAATACCAATGCTTCACCTGTGGCAACTAACAGGTTTGGCAATGCCTACATAACTGGGTCATTTGAAAACGTAATTATATTTGACCAGGATACACTTTTTGATAACTTTGATGATACATACATAGTGAAATACGATTCGCACGGTAACGTATTATGGGCTAAGAATCCAACATCTTCATCTATTAGTTATGGGTATGCCGTTATCTCCGATGCCAATGACAATGCCTATATAACTGGCTCTGTAAGTGGAAGTCCCAATCATCCAATTATTTTTGGAACCGATTCGCTTTTTGGTAACGGGTTCTTTGTTAAGTACAGCCCCACAGGGCAAGTATTGTGGGCTATGAGTCATAGTGGTGTTTCACTGGCTATGGATAAAAATGGTAATATTTGTTTAGCTACGGAGGATAGTTTGATGAAGTTTAATCCCAATGAGCATAGATTTATGGCTGCAAAAACAAAGTATAACAATAGTGCAGTTGCTACCGATAATTTGGAAAATATATACATTACAGGAATTCAGGATACCATTAGTATTCATATTGGAACAGAAATTCCGTACATTGCTAAATACGATAGTAATGGCAATTTATTATGGGAGCGCCAACCGACATTTGCCTCTTTTGCGTGCATGGGTATTGGTAATTCAGTAATTACCGACAAGGCATGCAATGTATACCTTACAGGCTACTTCAGCGATACACTTTCTTTTGGTCCATATACTTTAATCTCTCCTTATAAGCTTAGTTCAGGTGTAAACGCTGACTATGCTTTATTTTTAGCCAAGTATGATAAAAATGGTAATCTACTATGGGCTAGGCAAACGACAGGTATTCAAAGTTATAGAGGCACTTCGCTGGCCAAAGATAACGCTGATAATATTTATTTGGGGGGGAGCGGAATTAATACGGATACACTCTTGTTCGGTGGACGAATGTTAACACTTCCCACTCCTCCAATTTCCGACCTCTCGTTTATTTTAAAACTCGATACGGCCGGCACATTTGTTTCAGGGTCACTGTTACGAAATGGTACTTTTACTTATCCGCCGGCGCAATTTGAAAATGAAATTGCCGTTGATTCCAACGGAAATTATTGCTTTTTAACTGGTTCTTTTTTAACAGATACTATTTTTTGCGCCAATGATACACTTTATTCCACAGGTGCAATGGATTCATATATTGCCAAATGGAATCAAAATGAATGTATTTATACTACAGACGATATACCCCAGGTAACACCTCTTAATTCCTCGGTTCTTTTATACCCCAACCCGAACAACGGAGCGTTCACGCTCCAAGTGAATAATGAAGAACTTAGAGGTAAGAGTGAAATTGAAATTTATAATGTACTTGGAGAGAAAGTGTATTCACAATTCACCACTCACAATTCACCACTCACGATTGATTTGAAACAACCAAGTGGAATTTATCTCTACCGTGTTGTTTCAGAAGATGGTAGTTTGATTGGTCAGGGAAAGGTAATTGTTCAGAAATAGGCACAGTAATGTCTTCCCCATATTGGGAAGACAAAGAAATTGTCCCAACCGAAAGTTTAATACGGTTTAAACACCCTTTCTCGATAATTAATTTACTTTTGCGCCCACAAAAAAATAAATTAAGAAAATCATGAAAAAGACTTTTATCTGGGCGCTGCTTATTGGCATTGGCTTTATGTTTATGGGATGCCCTTACCATTCCGATGTGGCTATCGATACACCAACCATTAAAATCGATAATCGCTTGCTGGGCAAATGGCAAAAACGTACCTCCGACGATGAAACCTACATTGTTACCAAGAAAGATGAGAACAATTATAAAATTATAGAAAAGGAAAAAACCCCTTCTGAAGGACAGAAGGATAAGGAATATTGTGCTTTTCTTTCAGTTGTAGGCGGTTCTAAATTTATGAACCTGTACGACCCTACAGAAGATACGAAAACCTACTATTTCTATAAAGTAGATATCAGCGATGAAACCGGAGGCTTCACGCTTTATCCTGTAACAGAATATATTACAGAAACCTTCACCGCTTCGACCGACCTTCAGAAATTTATCCAGGCTAATATGGGGTTAAGTTTTTTTTATGGCTCGAAAGAAGAGTATATTAAAGTAGGAAAGTAAGTTAGTCGGGATTCGGAATTTTAGAGCCATATAGTATCACCAATAAGGAATTAATTTACTAACTTTGCTTATCAAATCCGGGCTGAATGAAGTAAAGCTACTATTGTTTAAGTATAATGTATGTTAGTGCGTCTTTGTAGAAGAGAGAACCTGTAGTTTTGCTTATAACCCAATGCATAGCCTTCATAATCTTTGGCAAATATTTGTTGTTTTCCTGCTCAGTTCCCTCAAGTTTGGGTTCGGAGGCGTGCCAATAGCTGTGCTGGTTGATAAATTTCCCTTTTTTAAAGCTATTACCATTACCGCTGCCGGCGGGGTTATGGGCGCCATTGTATTTGCTTATTTAAGTGAATGGGTGCTTGATAAGTGGGATAAATTCCGGAAGAAGTACCGCCCCTACCATCCGCACAAAAATGTTCCGGAAAATAAATTTACAAAAAAAATCAGGGAAAAATGGGGGCTTTACGGACTGGCTTTTTTTACACCTTTTATTCTCTCTATCCCTGTTGGCACATTGCTGGCAGTCCATTTTTACCACGATAAGCAGAAAGTAATTTCCTATATGATTGTTTCCATTGTTTGCTGGGATTTCTTTTTCTATTACTTTTATAATTACTTCTATCCTGTGCTATCAACCTATTTTCACGCCCACTAAATGCCGGAGACAATTACAATCGTTCAGCAGAATCTTTCGCAATTACTATCACTGGCCCTCGATGCCGGAAAGGCGATTATGGAAGTATATGAAACAGCCTTTCGAGTTGAAATAAAGGATGACCGCTCCCCACTGACATTAGCAGACAAACGCTCCAACGAAATTTTGTGCAAAGGGCTTCTTAAAATAGGGGGATACCCTGTTATGAGCGAGGAAATAAAGCAACTGCCTTATGAAGAAAGAAAAGGATGGAAAGCCTTTTGGCTGGTCGACCCATTAGATGGCACCAAAGAATTTATCAAGCGCAATGGGGAATTTACCGTAAATGTGGCATTAATTGATAGCAATGAGCCTGTTTTCGGGCTCATATATGTTCCTGTTACGGGCCAATTTTACTTCGCTATAAAAGAACAGGGCTCCTATACCTTTTCTGCTAAAGATGGAATTCCGCAACGTTTTGATGAGATTATTGAAACAAGTAAAAAGCTGCCGCTTGAACACAGGCCAGCCGGACAATTTAATATTGTTGCCAGCCGGTCGCACATGTCGCCGGAAACAGAAGCCTATATAAATGAAGAAAAAAAGAAACACAAGGTGGTGAATATAGTATCGGCGGGGAGTTCGTTGAAGTTTTGCCTGGTGGCAGAAGGCAAAGCAGATGCCTATCCGCGCTTTGGGCCAACCATGGAATGGGACACCGGAGCGGGGCATATAATAGCTACGGAAACCGGCAAAAGGCTGGTCCGTTGCGATACATTGGAGGCTCTCACATACAACAAAGAAAACCTGTTAAATCCTTATTTTCTGGTTTACTAGGGATTGGATAAGCAATATTTCGCTTATTCTCATTAATATTGCAGTAATTTATAAACGAAAGCATGGCAAAAGTTGCACTTATTACAGGCGTTACGGGACAGGATGGAGCGTATCTCGCTGAGTTTCTTTTAAAGAAAGGATATATCGTTCATGGCGTAAAACGCAGAAGTTCGATGTTTAACACACATCGCATTGACCATTTATACAAGGATGTTCATGATGGGAAAAGCAAATTCTTTCTCCATTATGGCGATTTGACCGACTCTACGAACCTGATTCGTATAGTACAAGAAGTAAAGCCCGATGAAATATATAACCTCGCAGCACAATCGCATGTAAAGGTTTCGTTTGAAACGCCTGAATACACAGCTAATGCCGATGCATTGGGAACACTGCGTTTGCTGGAGGCAATCCGTATTTTAAAACTGGAAAAGAAAACCCGTTTTTATCAGGCCAGCACTTCGGAATTATATGGCGAAGTGCAGGAAATTCCGCAAAAGGAAACTACGCCTTTTTATCCGCGCAGCCCTTATGGTGTGGCAAAATTGTACTCCTACTGGATTACCAAAAACTACCGCGAAGCATATAATATTTTCGCTTGCAACGGAATACTTTTTAACCATGAAAGCCCGATTAGAGGCGAGACCTTCGTAACCCGTAAAATTACCCGTGCCGCTGCCCGCATTAAATTAGGATTACAGAAAAATCTCTTCCTCGGAAACCTGGATGCGGAAAGGGATTGGGGACATGCCAAAGATTATATTGAAGGCATGTGGCTCATGTTGCAGCATAAAGTTGCCGATGATTATGTATTGGCAACGGGCAAAAAAATATCTGTGCGTAAATTTGTGGAAATGGCTTTTGCCGAAGCGGGTATAAACATTCAATGGAAGGGCAAAGGAGTGGACGAAAAAGGCATTGATGGTAAAACTGGTAAAGTATTGGTAGAGATTGATGCACGCTATTTCAGGCCTACCGAGGTTGATTTACTGTTGGGCGATGCAACCAAAGCCTATAAAACATTGGGATGGAAACCAAAATATACCATTGCCCAATTGGTGAAAGAAATGGTGGCATCGGATGTGAAACTTTTCAGCCGCGATAAATATTTGCTGGAAGGCGGACATGAGATTATGAAATTCAACGAATAGGCAAATCAGTTAAAAGTATAAAGTTGAAAGTATAAAGTTGGTGGAAAAGAACGCAAAAATATATGTGGCGGGCCATCGGGGAATGGTAGGCTCCGCTATTGTGCGGCATTTGCAGCAATTGGGATATTCAAACATCATTACCCGTTCATCTAAGGAAGTGGATTTGCGAAACCAGCAGCAGGTGTTTTCCTTTTTTGAAAAGGAAAAACCGGACTACGTTTTTATGGCTGCTGCAAGGGTAGGTGGCATATATGCGAACAATACCTACCGAGCCGAATTTTTGTATGACAATTTGATGATTGAATCAAATGTTATTCATGCTTCTTATTTAAATAAATGCAAAAAATTGCTCTTTCTGGGCTCTTCCTGTATCTATCCGAAAATGGCCCCACAGCCATTAAAGGAGTCCTATTTGCTTACCGGTACGCTGGAATATACCAACGAACCGTATGCGATTGCTAAGATTGCAGGTATCAAGCTTTGCGAGAACTACAGGCTGCAATACGGCTGTAATTTTATTTCGGTGATGCCGACTAATTTGTATGGCCCGAATGATAATTACGATTTAAATAAATCGCATGTATTACCCGCATTGCTTCGGAAAATTCATACAGCTAAAATAAAAAATATTCCGACAGTGGAAGTTTGGGGTTCGGGTACACCGTTGCGGGAATTCCTGCATGTGGACGACCTTGCAGAGGCTTGTCTCTTTTTAATGGAGAACTACCACGAAGCTGAATTAGTGAATATTGGTACAGGCACCGACATATCTATTAAAGACCTTGCTATGCTGATTATGAAGGTAGCCGATTATAAAGGAGAAATTAAATTTGACAGCAGCAAACCCGATGGAACTCCCCGCAAATTAATGGATGTTGGCAAACTGAAGGGCCTCGGATGGTCACCCAAAATTACGTTGGAAGAAGGAATTAAGATGGTATATAAGGACGTTGAACGAATGACCTTTGATTAATTACAAATTTCATAGCGAAGTTCATCAGCCCCAAACCCCTAAAGGGGCTTTAAGTAGCGCTATTCAAAGCCCCTTTAGGGGTTTGGGGCTGACAGGTAGAATTTTAATCTTAAGCAATCCGCGTCATCCGCGTTCTATTGTATTAAAATTTCTTTTTGCCCTTTTAATCGGGCTGGGGTTTTCGGGGATTGTAAATGCGCAAGATAAGAGTGATTCAATTTCAATTCATGATTCTGGGCCACGTGGGTTAGAATCTTTAGGTTATATTATCGATGGACAGATAATTAAAGGTGAATCTTCTCCTCCATACAATCTTTATTTAAATCAGGAATACAGTGCATTTCAAGATTACTATTTATACAACCCCGAACTTCAAAACCATACTGGTTTTAGGCCGCTAATTCAATCTCAAGTTCAATATCTTTATAAATGTCAGGATAATATAGTCGATTCATCTTCAAAGCAAGCAAAGAAAAAATCCTTACTCTACCGCAAAGTATACCAGGAAAATCTTTTCATCATTCACGATTCCGCCTCTAAATTATATGCCACCATTGACCCTCTTTTCAATTTTCAGGCAGGCGAGGACCGAAACGATTCCGGTAAAAAATATGTACAAAACACACGTGGTATTTTAATTCAGGGAAATATTGGAGAAAAGTTTGCTTTCTCCAGTATTTTTTGGGAAAACCAGGCGAGTTTCCCTTATTATATAAATCAGTTTGTAAATCAAAATTATGTTGTGCCGGGCTATGGCAGGCCCAAAAGCTTTGGCGTAAATAGTTTCGATTTCTCCATGTCGGAGGCATACATGACCTATGCTTTTTCACCGCATTTCAGCATTCAGGGCGGGTTTGGTAAAAACTTTATTGGAGATGGTTATCGTTCTCTTCTTTTATCAGATAATAGTTTTGCTTATCCCTATTTGCGGTTTACAACCACATTCTGGCATATTCAATACACCAATTTGTATACCGAATTTGAGGACCCTTTTGCCGACCCGAATATCATCTTGAATATTGAAGGCGTTTTCCAACGCAAGGCGGGGGCTTTCCAATATTTAAGCTGGAACATTGTTCCGCAGGTAGAGTTTGGGCTGTTTCAAGGGTTAATTTGGACCGCCGGAGACAGCTACAACCACATGGCATTTAATGCCAATTATTTTGACCCTATTATTGGTGTAAATGCTGCCAACTATGGGTTAAGCAACAATAATAATGTGGTGCTTGGTTCTACTATCAAATATAAAATCTGTAGGCATGTAATGGCCTACGGACAATTTGTGGCAGATGATTTCCCGCAAAATGGAGATTTGAAATCATTTTATAACAGAACGGGTTATCAAGTGGGACTTAAGTACTATAACAAGTTCGGAGAATTTCAATTGGAGTATAACCAGGTGAGGCCCTATACCTATTCCAGCAGCGATTCATTGCAAAACTATTCGCATTACGACCAAAGCCTCGCAGACCCGCTGGGAGCCAATTTCAAAGAACTTATCGGGATAATTAATTTGCGTTACCATCACTTCTCCATTCATCTGCAAGGCAATTATGCATTGGAAGGGTTGGATTCTACGGGTACAAATTACGGCAACAATATTTTCCTGCCCGATACGAAGGCTACGCTAACCTCAACCAATGTGCAGATGTTACAGGGAATACGAAGCACACTGATGTATATGGATTTCCATATTTCCTATTTGATGAACCCCCGCACGAATATGAATTTCACCGTTGGTGTTTCGCGCCGAACGCTTACCAACAGCCTGAATAACGAACCTGCAAGCACTTTCTTTTATGTAGGTTTCCGCACAAGCATTGAAAATATGTATACGGATTTTTAGCCCGCTGTAATAACTCGCTAAAGCTGCGGGCTTTCTGCTACTATCCCTTGCGCGGAGTACATAGAAGAAATAATCTTCTTATTTCTTTGTCTCTCTTAATTTTAATGCATCAGCATTTAAAGTATAAGACTTTAGTTCACGCACTGCATTTGTATTTGGGGTCATAGGGTCTGGTTCACAAATAACATCAGTTCGCCAGTATTTCCCACTTTCGGTTCCGTTATTATTAGCTTGAAAACAAAATTGGACTGTCATAGGTTGACTGCCTGATTTTAGTATTACGACATCGCCGGGCTTGAAAGGTGCTTGAGATTCCATAATTATTATTTAGTTGTTAATTGCAAATATCCACAAATTAATTTAAAAAAATACAAACATAAACGATCGTGTTAATTTTCTATGTCCCCTATGAAGCGTCTTGGTTAATGAGTTGAGATTTAGTTACAATTTTACCGTGATTCTTTTTATGTTTTTTCCTTTTATCCCTTACAACTATTTTGAAACCGGTACAATCAGCTTCAGTTACGTTTAGAAAATCTTTACTAATATCTATGTTTGCAATGTCGAATTTAAACTCTATTTCTTCTGTCCGGTTAAAACCTTTAATTGTGAAAGAACATTCGTTTTTACGTTTTCGGGAAACCACTCCTTTGAAGCTGTTCAATCCTACTTTTGAATAGTTTGTAGTTGAAATAATTTCTGATTGAATATCAAACTCAAAAATTACCCTAAACTTTTCTATATCTTTATTTGTAGTGTTAATTAGTTTGAAATGCTTTGAATGGCGATTCTGATGACTTCCTTGATCATCAATAATTGGAATCCTAGTAATTACGTCATCATCAATATAATGACACTTCATTTTTTGCAAACTAGCCCTTATTCTCGTAACAATCAATGTTAGTGCTGCACCACCCAATCCACCGCAAACTATAGAAGCGATAATTTGCAGATTAGATGCTGAAGGAATTGCTGAAGAACCCGCGGCGGTATCTAATATTATACTAATCATTCATATATAATATTAGAAATACCACCCCAATTATCTATCTGGTATGTACCATACCTCGCCTTTATGCCATGCTTAAGGCAAATAGTTTCAACTAATATCCTTGATTGACGAGGAACTAATATATAAAAAATGCCACCAAGATTAGAATATACCTTCCATTGGGAAGCTTCCGTATCAGTGATTGAATCAACAGTTTCTATTTCAATAATCCATTGAACACTATTACTCCCTTTAGGAGTTATAATAATGTCAGGATATTCTCCATACACGCTAGTTATTCTCATTCCACCGTTGTTCACATAAACATCATGGGCAGTTTTGTTTAGGTTATTATAGGCAGTTTGCACAACCCTGTCATGTAGGGTCTGATTGGCTGGAAATCTTGTAGCCATCATTTGTAGTTTAGGTAGTACTTTTTTAGGGACATGCTTCCAAATTTTGATACTACAAAAATAATAAAATAACCAATTGAAGTACAAACTAAATTTCATTATATATCAATAATTTAAAGATTAATAACGATAACTGATTAAAATAATAAATATAGCCTCACCACACCCCCCTATCTCGTCGCCCGTATCTCGGTTTAAACTTTGCCCTCGGTTCCGCGTAATTTTCAAAACATTCTTTTTCCGCTTCGCATAAAAGATAGTCGGAGGCATCGGAGGCATGCCCATATTTTTCGCCTGTAAAGCCGTCATCAAAAAGGCTTTTGGCTTTATGCTTGCCGCCATTCACATCTTGCCGCAGGTTCAGGTAATCTTGTATCAGGTTATTGCATTTGGGCGAAATTACGATGCGCAAATGCTCTTTTCCGCCCAATATATTGTTAATCCATTCGCCCCGCTGCTTCACCGGAGGCGGTTTGCGTGAAATGCGAAAAACAGGTTTCAGTGCGCTCAATTCATTTTTCAGTATGTTGAAATCGGTTTCCCCGCTTCGCGTATCAAGGTGGTTGCCCGAAGGGTCGCCATAAATAAAAATACCCTCCCCGTGCCGGGCATGGATAAAGTACCATTCAATAAACCGCTCTGCCAGGGCGTGGCTGTTGGAGTGAGGAAAGCCGGGGCATATTTCATCTAAAAACCTCCATGTGTCGCCTGTTTTTTGGGCTATCAGCAACGTAATATAGGGATGCACATTAAAATCGAATGCCAGGTGCAGGGGGGCATGTGCAATTACGGGGCAATCGTGAATATGTAGTTGGGTGTTGAAGTTATGGTAAAAGGCGTTGCCTTTGGCTTTGGTGTTCCACAGCCCGTGTGTAAGGCTTATTTTCAGCGCCTCGTTGGTGTTCTTGCCTTTCCATTGCCGTTTATCTTCTTCGGCTATGTAGGGGTTATCTTCAAAGCTGGTATTAAACACATAGCAATTAGGTTCTTCATTTTCAATAAAGCGTTTGTAAATCCAGTGGTCGGTATAGTCGGGGTTCAACGTAAGGATAACCTGTTTGTACGTGGACGTTAAACCCCTAATCCTATACTGTAACTGGTCGTAATCTTTTTCTTCCAGTTCAATGGCTTCATCATACCACACATGCTTAATACCCTGAATGCTCTTTAATTTCTTTTCCTCATCAATACCGAAAAACACTACATCGTTGCCGTTTTTCAGGCATTTCAGCCGCATGGGGCTTTCGGTTATTTTAAAGGCATTTTGCCAGCCTAATTCTTCAATAACCCTAACACATTCCGCATACACCGAATTTTTTATTTCGCTGTGCTGTTTGCGCCCCGCAAGGGCGCGGAAACCCGGCGCCTCCGAAAACACCCTGAACATGGTTTTAAAAGCAGCATGTTTGCTTTTTGCACTCCCTGCCGTGCCTATGCACACTATGCCCCTGCATTGGTTTTGCATAAAGTTTTCATAAGCCGGAAGAACATGGAATTGTGCCATTATTCAGCGTTTATCGTCATTGCGAGGAGCGTACTTTTAGCGACGTGGCAATCTCACCCAAGTGCCCCTTTGGGTAAGATTGCTTCTTCGTCCAACCTTCGGAAGTCCTCATCGCAATGACGATTGGGGTTACTTTACACTTTCTACTTTCCACTTTCTACTGCTGTTATCGGCTTCGCCCCATACACAATTTCAAGCGTAATATGGCTGTCGGTTTTTGTGGCTATGGGCGTAACGGGATAACCGTAAGCCCGTTCCATCAATGCCTTGAAAGCATTGGTATCGCCCTCCAACGCTTTTTCCGATTGTGCCAGCACCATAGCCAGTTCAAGGCTCATTTCACGCTGGCCTATGCCGTATGCTTTAGCCAGTTTTTTCACCGTTTCTGTTTTCGGCACGGCCGTTTGCAACACTTCCCGAATCATCCGCTTTTTTGCCCACCCCAGTTTCTTTAGCTTTGCCGGAGGCTGGTTCAAGGCCGATAGTTGGGTTTCCTTCCCGCTCTCCTGCAATTGTTCAAGGCTCTCGTCGATTCTCATTTAGTGGTTAGGTGCAAGTGGTATCAGGCAATTTTTTTCAGTTTTTTCTGATTGCTGAAAAATTCATCTTTCAGTTGCTTTATATAATAGCTGCTTAGTTTGGGCGGGGTAAACATCATCATCATTTTGCTTTTGCTTTCAGCCCAGTTAAAACAAATATTCAACACGGTGAGATAGGTTTTACCATGAAATTTTAATATATCGTCTATTACCAGCCTGTGCCCGTATTCTTCGGGAAACAGTTCAAGGTCCACTTTTTTAAATTGTGTTTTTAAAAACTGCTCTGCATCCTTACGGCTAAGTGAGGCCAGGGCAATGTGCAGTTCATTATTTTCGGCTGAGGACATTTAAACAGGGTTTACAATGCAAAGAAAATTTATAGCATGACTTGTTTGCAAAAAGTCATTGACCATAAAAAAGAAAAGAACCAAAAGAAAAAATTGTAAACATAAAATAATGAAAAGGTATACTAATACATTAGTATAATAATGTGTTTTAAAAAATAAGCATTTATTTACCTGTTATCTGAAAAGTAATTGACTATTTCTCAAAATGCTTTTTGCTTACGGAAATTTGCGAGAAAATAACCTGTTTGTGATAACACCTGAAAGAATACTTAAAAACAGCCGGGCATGGAAAGCCCGCAACAAGGCGCATTGTATAGAATACAAACGTCAATTCAGGTGGAAATACCCCGAAAGGCATCAATTCTCTGAATTGCGCAACAGGGCAAAAAAAAGAGGCATTCCTTTCAGCCTCTCGTTTGCCGATTTTCTTAATATAATCCGTTGGTATCCCTATTTCCTCTTGCGCAATTTCCCCCGAAAGTATTGGTACACCATAGACCGCATTAATAACTCCCTGGGCTATTCAGCCACTAATTGCCAGGTATTGCTTTACGGCGAAAATTCAAGTAAAAGGCATACCGATGTAAAAAGGGTGAGAACTGTTCTGCCATAATAGCCGTTTTTAGCCGTTATTTCCGTACATTTTAAATGATTGCCTGTCCGGCTCGGACTGCCTGTCCGGTTCGGACTAATTGCCTGTCGGGCTTCCGACCCGGTTAAAGATGCCGAAACAAGTTCGGCATGACAACGGCACTCGTTTGTAATAAAGGGAAGGAGGGGGGCGGCTCCGCCGCCCCCTCCTTCCACTCTCATCGAAATGGATACTGTCATGCCGAACTTGTTTCGGCATCTGTTCCACAGCATTTGCCGATTGTAAAAAGGCAACATCAGCTAAAGCAGACGGCAAGTGAAATGAACCGGAAGCCCCGTAGGCGCTGATTTGCAATCAGTGCCCAGAATCCATAGCCGTTTTTAGCCGTTATTTCCGTACATTTTAAAGAATTGCCCGTCCGGTTCGGACTAATTGCCTGTCGGGCTTCCGACCCGTTATTTCCCTACATTTTAAATAATTGCCAGTCCCGCTCGGACTAATTGCCCGTCCGGTTCGGACTGCCTTTCGGGCTCGGACTGCCTGTCGGGCTTCCGACCCGTTATTTCCGTACATTTTTGCTTTGCAAAAGCAGGACTTAAGCATTTTTAACAATAAAATCAGCCGTTTTCGGTTAGCTTTTGTAGATTTGCAGCCCCAAGAAGGTAAAAGTTCATAAAGTTGAAAGTTCATAAAGGGAAAATGAATTTCAAAAACTTTATGAACTTTATAAACTTTACAAACTTTACGAACTGTGTCCAAAGCCGAAATAGATAAGAATTCCGTACCCAATCACGTAGCAGTGATAATGGATGGAAACGGGCGTTGGGCAAAGCAAAAGGGCAAAAACCGGCTCTTTGGGCACCGCAATGGGGTGAAGGCTGTTCGGGAAACGATTGAAGCGGCAGCCGAAATAGGCGTAAAGCATGTTACACTGTATGCCTTCTCCACCGAAAACTGGACCCGCCCTGCCGATGAAATCAACGGATTGATGGAGTTATTGGTTTTCACCATTAATAAAGAGATTAAAACCTTGATGGAGAACGATATATCGCTCCATGCTATTGGCGATTTAAAAAGCTTGCCATCAGCCTGTTA
>CAIWVW010000117.1 GCA_903916255.1 uncultured Bacteroidota bacterium | reverse complement strand
GAAGCATTTGCAATAGGCATGGCGGTTAAATCGCAAACCACGGTTTGGAAATTCAACAAAGCCTCTAAGCGGCCTTGCGAAATTTCAGCTTGGTAAGGCGTATACGCAGTATACCATCCCGGATTTTCAAGCACATTGCGCCTTATTACAGCCGGTGTATGTGTATTGTAATAACCTAACCCGATATAAGACCGGAAAACTTTGTTTTTGGAAGCCAACTCAGCTATGTGGGAAGCATATTCATCTTCGCGCATGGCTTCGGGTAAATTGAGGGCCTTTTTCAGTCGTATAGAGGCAGGGATAGTAGCATCAATTAATTCATCAAGAGAGGCATATCCTATTTTGTCGAGCATGTGTTTCACATCCTGTGAACGGGGGCCTAAGTGGCGGTAAGCAAAGCTGTCTGTTTTCATATATGGTTGGGTACAATTTTAAAGTGCGCAAAGTTATAAAAATAGACATGAAAGGGTATATGACTTTTGGTAGGGAAAAGCCAAAAATGGAATAATTCAGTAATTCTACTTTTTAACGGGCTTTTTTTGCCCGGAAGAATTCAACCTTCTCACCTCATCGGCAGTAAGATAGCGCCATGCGCCACGGGGTAAGTGATGCAGTGTTAGTCCGGCATACCCTACCCTATCAAGGGCTTTCACTTTATATTCAAGGGCTTCAAAAATACGGCGCACAATGCGGTTCCGTCCGCTATGCAGGGTAAGCACTACGCCATCATCTCCATCATTAGAGTACTCCACTTCATCAACTTGTGCAAAGCCATCTTCCAGCATAATACCTTCCCTTATTTTTTTCAAATCGTCGAATGAGAGCCGTTTGTCCAGCCGGGCTTTATATACCTTGCGCACTTCGCCTGAAGGATGGGAAAGGCGGTTTGCAAATTCCCCATCGTTGGTGAGGATAAGTAAACCAGTCGTATTTCTGTCTAATCTGCCTACGGGATAGACTTTTTCCTCGCAAGCTCCTTCAATCAAATCCATAACCGTTTTACGGTCACGTTCATCCGACACGGTTGTAATCGCATCTTTGGTTTTATTCAGCAGAATATACTGCTTGGCGGCATGTTTTATTTTATGGCCTTCCACATTTACACGGTCGCTCGACTTAACCCTATAACCCGGCGAATCAACCACCTTATCATTAACCTTTACCAAGCCCATAAATATTAATTCATCCGCTTTCCGGCGGGAACAATATCCGGCATTCGATATAAACTTATTGAGGCGTTCGCCTTCGGTATCTTGTTTAACGCCTTCTTTCATTATTCAAAAATTAGTTTTCCAGAAGCAACTTTATTATTACCATTGGATATTATTTGATATGTATATTCACCTGAAGAAAGCTCACCTCTCTCCAAAAGAGCCACTGATTGACCTCTTCCTATATATTTTAATGGGTAATTACTTAATACCTCCTGCCCATGTATATTAAACAGACTAACAGTATATTTCATATACTCGTTACCCTGAATAAGTATAGTTGCTGATGTTGTAATTGGGTTTGGGAAAATACTTACCCCTACATTATTTTTGGACGATGTGAAAATACCTGCGGCATATTGTGTAGTATCTTTGTATCTATATACTATCGTATCATAACTATTAGGCAAAATATCACTATATTTCAACCGAACCATAAAAATATCAAACAAGCCGCAAGAAAAAACAGGATAGGAGTTGGAACATCCCGCTAAAATTACATCTCCATTTTTACCAATTGCAATTGAACCGGACAATTCATTATTGGGTCCGCCAAATGTCGGCCCTTCAATAAACCAACCTGCTGAACTTAGATGAAAAGCCCGAAAATCATACTCCCCGTCTCCAAAACTTAAATTACAACCCAAAGCGAGTAACGAACCATCTGGGAGTTGTCTTGCATCTGAACCATAACCATTCCTGGGTGACGGGTCAAGACCCGGAGCATTAAAAACCAAATTCCCTAAGCTATCTGTTTTGATTAAATATTCATATTCTACGGAATCCTTTTTAGTACTACCAAATAGACTATCTGTACTCCCATACATTATAAATCCCCTATCGGGAGTTAAATGCACGGAATTAAAAACTTTATCAGTAGAATCCCCAAACACTCTGGTCCATTTAATGATTCCTTTATTATCTATCTCCAAAAGAATAGCATTAGTATCTCCTCCTACGCCATACCCTGTTGTTGCACCGGCAACAACATAAAGAGAATCTTCCCAAACTACAACTGCATTTGCGGAAGAATAGCGTGCCCCTCCGGCTGTCCTTTCCCATAAAGTATCACCCTTACTATTTGTCTTTACCATATACATGCTACCATCCCCTGAACCATAACTATATGTGACCCCGCAAATAATAAACCCACTATCTGGAGTTTGTTGTACAGAATATCCAAAATCCCAATTAGTTCCTCCGTATGTTTTTTGCCATTGAACATTTCCTGAAGAGTCAGTTTTCACAAGGAAAACATCGTATCCGCCACTTCCATAACTATCCGTAAAGCCAACAAAAGCATATCCTTTATCAAGAGTAGTAGTAACAGAAAATCCCTCTTGATTCAATTGCCCTCCGTAACATTTAGACCATTCAAAATTGCAGAGTGAATCAGTTTTAATGGCATAAAAAGACGTATTCCCTGCACCAAAACTATTCGTCGTTCCAATCAAAATATATCCTCCGTCTGCTGTAGGTTGAACTTGTTTACAGCCATCTTCTTGAATACCACCAAACGTATGAATATACGCGGTATCTTGCCCATAAAGGTTACTGCAAGCTACATATAAAAACACTAAAAGGGTAAGCCTTTTCATAGAGGTATTCACTTAAAATCAACCACGAAGATAGGAAAAAGAGACAAAAGATGACTTATACTAATGCTCGTTAAGCAAAATACATAGGCTTTCCATTTGTATCTTATCCCTTATAGCTTATATCTATTTGTTTTACTTTTGCCCCATGCGGTATTTTCTTCAATTATCATTTAAAGGAACTGGCTATCATGGGTGGCAGGAACAAAGCAATTCCGCCGATACCATTCAGGAAATCTGTAATAACGCACTATCTAAAGTGTTGAACCATCCGGTTAAATTACAGGGCGCAGGGCGCACCGATACCGGGGTTCATGCCGAATATTTTATTGCACACTTCGACTCGCCGCTTGAAAACCTTGCGGATGAAAAAAACAAATGGTTGCATAAATTCAATTCGGTTACACCTTTTGCCATAGCATTTCAGGATATTTTAAAAGTGAAAGAAGATGCCAGTGCAAGGTTTGATGCTACTTCGCGCACTTACCGTTACGATATTTACACCACAAAAAACCCGTTCCTGTACAAAAATGCATTATTCTTTCCCTATCCGCTGGATATTGCTAAAATGAACAAGGCCTGCGCCACGTTGAAAGAATACAAAGAATTTTCGAGTTTTAAGAAGTCAAATTCCAATAATAAAACCGATACTTGTACCATTAAATATGCCAACTGGGAAATGCAAGGCGATAAACTATCTTTCACTATTACAGCCGACCGTTTTTTACGAAACATGGTGAGAGCTATTGTCGGCACTATGCTGAATGTGGGCAATGGCAAATATACACACGCCGATTTCCGCAAAATAATAGAAGGCAAAAACCGCTCAAACGCCGGTGCATCTGTTGCTGCATGCGGACTATATCTTACCGCTATCGAATACCCCCCCGAAATATTCATACCCTGATATGTATAAAAAAATAATACGCCCCATATTATTCCTTTTCCCGCCCGAGGCGAGCCATCACATTGTTGTTGCGCTGTTAAAATTCGGCTCGGTTATTCCTTTTGTAACCGGAATTCTCAAAAAGAACTTTATCATTCCGGAAAAGGGGCTGGAAACAGAAGTGGCAGGCATTAAGTTTACAAACCCCGTGGGCCTTGCCGCCGGATTCGATAAGAACGCATTAGTTTATAAAGAAATGGAATCGCTCGGTTTTGGTTTTGTGGAAGTGGGAACGGTTACGCCCCTGCCCCAACCCGGAAATGTGAAACCGCGCCTGTTTCGCCTGCACAAAGATGAAGGGCTTATTAACCGCATGGGCTTTAATAATCACGGGGTACAAAAAATAATAAAAAGACTTTATCGGAAAAATTCACCTATGATAATTGGCGGCAATATTGGAAAAAACAAAGAAGTACCCAATGAAACTGCTTATAAAGATTATGAAACTTGCTTTGAAGCCTTGTTTAATTATGTCGATTTTTTTGTGGTAAATGTAAGTTCCCCAAATACTCCCGGCCTTCGCGGATTGCAGGAAAAAGAGCCCCTGACAAAATTATTGGCAGGACTGCAACTCGCCAATGAAAAACATTTCGCGCAGAAGCCCATATTCCTGAAAATAGCCCCGGACCTGAATAATGAGCAACTGGATGAAATAATAGAGATTGTGAAAAGTTGCAAAATAAGCGGGGTAATAGCTACCAATACTACCATTTCGCGCGATGGGCTAAAAACAGATGTTACCCCTTTTGGTAATGGGGGGCTGAGCGGGCGCCCGCTGCTAAAACGTTCTACCGAAGTGGTAAAATACCTCTTTGAAAAATCGGAAGGCGGCTTTCCGATAATAGCTTCCGGCGGGATACATTCGGTGGAAGATGCAATGGAAAAATTTGAAGCCGGAGCCAGCCTGATTGAATTGTATACAGGTTTTATTTACGAAGGACCCATGCTGGTGAAGGCTATCAATAAAGAACTTCTACGCAGACGTACAACCGCAAATTTTAAGCGTTACTAAATGGTTTATTTTCCGAATGCAAAAATAAATATCGGGTTGAATGTCCTTGAAAAACGGGAGGACGGATACCACAATATTGAAAGCATTTTTTATCCTGTAGATTGGTGCGATGCCATAGAAGCCACACCCACAGAAGGGAACGGTAAAATAAACCTGACTATTTTTGGAACACCTGTTCCAGGTAACACCGACAGTAATTTGTGTGTGAAAGCATATCACTTGCTGAATGAAAAATTCAACCTTCCTTCATTAAATGCATGGCTTTTAAAAAGCATTCCTATGGGGGCCGGCATGGGCGGCGGCTCGGCCAATGCGGCTTTCTTCCTGAAAATGCTGAATCATTTATTCGAATTGAATTTAAGCATAGAAGAACTAAAAAATTATGCTGCACAAATAGGCAGCGACTGTACCTTTTTTATAGAAAACAAACCGGCAATAGTAACGGGCACGGGCAATATAATCACCCCTATTCCGCTTGATTTAAGCAGCTACTATATTACTATTGTTTACCCGCAAATTCATATAGATACCAAGAATGCTTACTGCCTTATTACACCTAAGAAAAGGACGAATAGTTTACAGGAAATAGCATTGAATATGCCTGTCGAATCTTGGAAAGATAAAGTAGTAAATGACTTTGAAGAACCTATTTTTAAAGCCTATCCGCAACTTGCTGAAATAAAAAACATATTATATACTAATGGCGCCCTTTATGCATCCATGACAGGGAGCGGTTCTGCCCTTTATGGTATCTTTGATAAAAAACCGGTGCTGAATACTATGCTGCCTTCCTGCAAAATATGGACCTCGCAACCTAAGAATGCACAATGAGAATCCTCTATAATTTGGGAATAGGCTTGTATGGTATTGCTATTTCTATTGCAAGTCTTTTTAATGAAAAAGCGGCGAAATGGAAATCCGGCAGAAAGGATATTTTCAATAAACTGGCACAGGCTCTGCAAGGCTCTCATCAGCCACTGGCTTGGTTTCATTGCGCATCGTTGGGCGAATTTGAACAAGGCAGGCCGGTAATAGAATCATTCCGCAAGGAGTTTCCGGATTATAAAATCCTGCTTACTTTTTTTTCTCCGTCAGGGTATGAAGCCCGCAAAGAATACAAAGAAGCGGACTATGTTTTCTATTTGCCGTTGGATACTCCCGGCAATGCCAAACGATTTATTGAAATAGTAAAACCCGGCCTTGCCATTTTTGTGAAATATGAGTTTTGGTTCAACTACCTGAATGAATTAAAAACTAAAAATATTCCTTCCTTTATTATATCAGCTAAGTTTCGGGATGACCAGTATTTTTTTAAAAGCAACGGAGCTTGGTTCCGTAAGCAGTTGCATGTGTATAAAACTCTTTTTGTACAGGATGAGAACTCAAAAACGCTTCTGAAGAAGTTCGGAATAAATAATGTAATTGTATGCGGCGATACCCGTTTCGACAGGGTTATTAATATTTCCCGGCAACCCTATTCGGACCCGATAATCGGGAAATTCAAAAACAATGAAATGCTTTGGGTCTGCGGCAGCACATGGGAAGAGGATGAAAAAATAATATTCCCCGCATTTGAAAAACTACAGAACTCTGAGCAAAAAATAAAGCTATTGCTCGTTCCGCATGAAGTGAGTGAAGCGCGAATTAAAGAGATTCAAGGCCAATATCCATCTGCAATTCGCTATTCAGAAGCGAAAGAAAATTTGGATTCTTCTGTTATGATATTGGATAAAATGGGACTGCTTTCCTATCTGTACAGGCATGCCGATATAGCTTATGTAGGCGGTGGTTTTGGCAAGGGTATTCATAACCTTACAGAGGCCGCTGTATATGGTGTTCCGGTAATATTCGGGCCCAACCATCAAAAATTTACCGAAGCATCAGAATTAATAAAAAGAAATGGAGGTTTTTCTGTTTCTACACAAACAGAACTGGACAACTGTATTTCAAAATTAGTGTCTGATAATACTTACCGGAAAACCTGCGGATTGGCAGGAGCAGATTACATTTTAAGCGGAAAAGGTGCGACTGATGAAATTATCGCAACCTTAAAAAACACGTTTTAACTATTTCGGGTTATTCGGAAACCCTCCATCGGCAGCATTGTCCACAGCAGGGCATTTGGGTTTTCCTTTAATATGATATTTAACCCCAATGCGCAACTCATAATCGTGCTGCATAATGGTTTCCGACATTACGGTACGATATAATGGCGAATAGGATGGCGCAAGAGAGCCTACATTCCCGATAAAAGAAGGCATAATATCATGATTATAAAAGAACTCTACAAAAGGTTTAAAACGGCTGTAACATACCTTCTCCAGCCCTATTCCCGCCGCTGCGGAAACATGGACAGTGTACATTCCGCCTATTACATCCCCAAAAATTCCGGCGCTTCGTGTCATTAAATAAGCTATTCGGGGGCCTATCAGGAAATAGGGTATCCATTTGTAAAACTCGTGCCGGTATTTCCAATAGTTATTAAATGTAATATAATTAGTTTGGTTCACATAGGTATTTTGAAGGTACAATTCCTTTACGCCAAGCATATTATACATAAGCTCAGACCGCCATTGATATACAGGGTCATCGAAAAATTCGGCTATTACAGCTCCGTTATAACGCATCAGGTATTTTTCCTGGGTGGCCCACTGTTCATTGCTCCAGCCTTCTTTGTTGTAGCTGATTCCTGCGGCTATTCCTATGGCATTAAAGAATTGGGCGTTTGCAGCAAAACTACATATCAACAATACAGCAAATATAAACCCTGATTTTTTCATAGTATTTTTAAACGCTTATAGCTTCCACACCCGGAGAAATCTTTTTTACCAACCCTTGCAGCACTTTGCCGGGGCCTACTTCAAAATATTGCGTTGCACCGTCAGTCGTCATGCGCTGTATGGTTTGTGTCCACCGCACAGGGCCTGTAAGTTGAGCAATAAGGTTGCGTTTAATAGCTTCAGGTTCCGTTTCCGGTGAAGCATTTACATTTTGGTAAACCGGGCAAACAGGCTTATTAAATGCAGTAGCTTCAATAGCTTTAGAAAGTTCTACTCGTGCAGGTTCCATAAGCGGAGAGTGAAAAGCACCGCCCACGGGCAGAATGAGCGCACGCTTGGCTCCGGCAGCTTTTAATAATTCGCAAGCTTTAGTAACACCAGAGATACTACCGGAGATAACCAACTGACCGGGACAATTATAATTGGCAGGCACCACAATATCATCGGTTATGGAAGCGCAAATTTCTTCCACTTTGTTGTCGTCCAAGGCAAGTACAGCCGCCATAGTAGATGGAGTTGCCTCGCAAGCCTTTTGCATAGCCATAGCGCGTTGATACACTAATCTTAAACCGTCTTCAAAGCTTAATGCGCCGGCGGCGGTAAGCGCGGAAAATTCACCCAACGAGTGGCCTGCCACCATATCGGGTTTAAAATTATCGCCTTGCAGCGCAGCCAGCACAACCGAATGTAAAAAGATGGCAGGTTGCGTAACGCGGGTTTGTTTAAGGTCTTCGTCGGTACCGTCAAACATTATGTCGGTAATCCGGAATCCAAGAACTGAATTTCCGTTTTCGAATAAATCTTTCGCGGCAGTCGAACTATCGTATAAATCCTTGCCCATTCCCCTGAATTGGGAACCTTGTCCGGGGAAAACATACGCCTTCTTCATATAACTATTTACTATTTAGGCCGCTAAGGTAGGAAAAAGGAATTATCTTCCTGCTGTTTTCAAATAAGCAGCCACCCTTTGCTCAACATTGCGCCGCAGGTTCATATAGAAAAAATTATAATCGTAAATATGATACCCTGTTCCAAAAGTCTTATATCCCTTATGAATTGGCTTGCTTATATGAAGCACCCCATTGCGGATTCCCGCTCCCACTTCATTGGAATCTATTTTAAAGGAATGGTTCAACGTGCCGATATTATAGCGTGCATCTACAAAAGCGGTATCCTGTTTCCATGTAAGCGGATTAACGCAAACGCCCGAAAAAAACTTGCTCAGTTTAGTATACTCCCCCCCTGTAGCCACCGTATTCCAGACAATATAGCAACCCGTTTCGGTTGCCGAATCGCTCGGCTTCAGGTTTTTAAAAAAGTTTTTATCTACGTGGTAGCCTATTAAATAAGCAGCCACCAATTGCTTGCGCAATGCTGTTGTATCTATAAATTCCCGTAAAAGGTTATACGCCATTAAGGTACCCTGGCTATGCCCTGCAATTATAAATGGGCGGCCTTGATTGTAGTTTTTAATATAGTATTGAAAAGCCAAACGAATGTCGGAATAAGCCAGGTGCAGCGCCTTAGTTCCGCTGGCATTTTCTGTTTTATCGTAAAAAGCCGCAAGCGTAGCTTGCCTGTAGCGCGGCGAGTACACTTTGCAACATCCGTTGAAAACACTCGCCTGATTAATTATTGCCGTTTTTTCAATGGTTTTATTCAGATGCTTATCATAGATATCTGCATTCCAGTTTCCCCCGCTCAAGTCAAGGGTTGGATAGATATAAAACACATCTACTTTGGCGGTAGCCTGCAAATCTTTTTCTGTGGTATTCAACGGCACTGTATCCGATGCGTTGTGGCGTGCAGGCAAACAAATCCAGGCATCGGGACGGCTGTAATCAGGCACCGCGTGGTGGTCGTACTCTTCAAATGCCCTATGCGGGGTACAAGCGCCCAATAAAACAATGAATAAATAAAGTATTCTGAATCTCTGCATAGGTATTTAACATAGATTAACAGGCAGCGAAAATAGTCTTTTCAAAATTTAAGGCAGTGGCTTGGTTTATAAAATAAATCTCTGATAAAAAATAATGAAAGATGCCGAAACAAGGTCGGCATGACAGCGGCACTTGTCCTTTGGCTGAAGGTAGGCGGGCGGCTTTGCCGCCCGCCTACCTTCTTTGAATATCGATTCTATCATGCCGAACTCGTTTCGGCATCTCACCATTCGGAATGAATCTTTTAATTCAAACTGTGCCACTGCCAAATTCACAAATTACCCGTATTCGCAACATTTTTTTTATACATTTGCAATCCAAACCTAAAAAACACAAAACCCATGAGCACTTTTCAACACGAACTAAATAAAAAGTTGGAACATTACAGTTTGTTAAAACACCCGTTTTACCAGCAATGGTCGGCCGGAACATTATCTAAAGATGCATTGGTAGGCTATGTAAAGGAATACTTCCACCTGGTGAAAGCGGTTCCTGTAATGGTTGAAAAAATTTACAACTCCTGCCCTACCCTGGAAGTTAAAATGAATTGGGAAGAAGAGAAAAACCATGTTGCTTTGTGGGAAAACTTTGCAGAAGGCATGGGCGTTTCCAAGAAGGAATTGCATGAATACGCTCCTTCCGATAATACCATCGATGCCGTAAACCGTTTGGTAAACCTTATGACTGACCCTATTGAAGGCAGCGCAGCCATGTATGCTTACGAAGCAGATATCCCAACTATCAGCAATTCTAAAATAGACGGATTAAAGAAATTTTATGGTGTGAATGATTTGGCCACATTGGAATATTTCACCGAACACCAAACCGCCGATATCGAACACGTAAAAGTATGGCAAGCTATGATGGCTAACTTTAACGCAAAACAAGAAGCAACAGCTTTGAACAGTGCAGAAATAAGCCTGAAAGCGCAAAATGCCGTGTTGGATTCCGTTTGCGAACGTTATATGGAAATGGCTTCCTGCTAATTATTAATTTGATTTTTCTACAACATTATGGCCGCTGAAATAAAAAAGACAACCACTACTGCCGCAAGGAAACCTGCGAATAAGGCTGCAGAGCCTAAATCGCGGATGCAGTTTGCCTTTACCCGCAAGAATTATATGATTCTTTTCGGAGGATTGTTTTTAATCATCCTCGGATTTGTATTGCTTGCCGGTGGCGGAAGCAAGGACCCTAACCAATTCAGTTACGAGTTATTCTCGACCCAACGGATGGTTACGGCTCCTATTATTTTATTGCTTGGCTATGTTACCGTAGCCGTCGCCATTATGTATAAAGATAAACCAACCGCAGAACAGCCCCCGGTTTCCTAAAAGAATACTGAACTTGAATTTATAAAAACCCTGTACATTTTGTACAGGGTTTTTAGTTGTCTTTCCAATCGCCAACTTCCAATTGTCGTTGCTTTTTACTATTTCTACATATTCGAGATGCCGAAACAAGTTCGGCATGACATCTGAACTCGCTTGTAGCAGCCGGGAAAGAGGAGGGCAGCCAAAGCAAACGGCTATTGAAATCTATTGCTCATAAGCACCCACCGTGGCACCTGTAGTTGGCCGGTTTGCATTATTAAGGTCTACCGGGTAATATTGGGCTACCCCCGGATTGCCATATCCCGTTGCACTGCCGGGGCTTGCCACCAAATATTGGTCAATAGGTATGTTATTAAACAAAGGGTCGGTTTTTGATATGGAATCATCATAATGAATACCCGCCAGTGTATTATGCTTGGTCTTGAGAATACAATTTTCAAAGTAATAATTGAATTTGGCGCCATAGTTGGAATCAAGGGTTATTTCCTCGTCCAATGCGCCGTAAACAATACAGTTGCCAAAGAAAGCCTTTAAATCGCGGGGCTCCTGCTGGTTTGTTACCGATTCGTAATAATTATTCAGATATAACAGCGATGTGGTACGGTCGCTATATCCATTATATATTCCCCAATAATCGGCGAGTGTGCATTGATTAAACTGATAGGTGCCACCAATATATAAATCTACACACCCATACTGGCAATCGGCAATAAGGTCGTCATCGGCATTAATGGTAGTTCCGGCGGCAAATATTCCGTAACTGCTCATGCTTTTAATAATGGTATGGTCGAGTGAAAGTGCAGGTCCGGGGCTGCCAGCATCTACGGTATCTATTTCAAATCCGGTTTGTCCATCCTGAATAACAGCCCAACTTACATGGCAATTAGAGGCTTTATACATAAAGATTTCATTCCATTGTCCGGGCAAATAATTGTAATCCGGCTCCAGCCTGTCCTGCTGAAAGTTTACCGTTAAAGTTGGTGTTCCCATTACATTTAAGGTGGCCGCACTATCCACATATATTACGGCACTGTCGTGCAGATATACCCCCGTTCCTTCATGAATATTCAATGTTAAACCGGGTGGTATCAAAAGGTATCCGAAAATCACATGCGGCTTATCGTTTTTCCATGCCGTATCGGCGGGTGTAATCAAATAATACGCAGGGCCGGAAGAAGGGAACATATTGGGCATATAAAAGTAAGCATCCCACCCGAAGCCTTGCAGTTCCACACTTTGCAGGTTACCATTGGTAGTAAACACCAATGAATCGGCTATGAAAGCCGGATTGCTCGGATTACCCGGCGTAACGTTTAATGTTACAAACACATAAATACTGTCATTTGCAGGAATTTGAACATTGCTGAATGCCGAGCCGGAAACACCATCTACATTAATATTAAAGAAAGTAGGGTAATATCCTTGCAGATTGATGGAAGTATTCACCGCCTCATTATTGTTGTTATGCACTACAAAAGTCCTTACACTGGAGCCTACGGAAGTAAAAACCGTATCGAAAAACAGTTTTGTTTCTGAAAAACTAAGTTTAGCGGAAGAACTGGTGGTAACCGAAGTCTTTTTGCACTGAACAAGGAACAGGGAACAGAGTAGCACTAAGAATAGTGGATAGTGGATAGTGGATAGTCTGCGAGTCGTTTTAATAGGCGGGGTGGACTGTATATTATTCATTGTTCCTGAAAACGGAGATAAAACTAAAAAATTGCTTTAGTATGAATTTCGCTATACTCCTCAGGATTTTTTGCGGGTGTTTATCTCATCCCTGATGCGTGATGCCCTTTCATAATCTTCCCGGTCGAGCGCCTTTTGCAATAAGTCTTTCAGCTCGTCGTTGGTTTTTTTCCGGAAATCATCTTCCGATTTCTCTATGGCTTTTTCCACTTTTTTAGGTTCCTTGGGGTCGCCTTCTTTCACCAATTCATCATCCATTATTATACCTGCCGAATTAAGTATGAACTCATATGTATAAACAGGGCAATTAAAGCGGACGGCAAGGGCAATGGCATCGGAAGTGCGGGCATCTATTTCCACTTCATTATTATCGCGCGAGCAGATAAGCTTGGCATAAAAAATACCTTCCACCAAATTATAAATGATAACCTCATTCAGCTTAATATCGAACGTTTCGGCAAAGTTCTTGAATAAATCATGCGTAAGCGGCCTGCTGGGCTTCATATTCTCCATTTCAATGGCGATGGCTTGCGCCTCGAACCCGCCAATGATAATAGGCAGCCTGCGTTTGCCTTTGGCTTCATTCAGCAACAATGCATAAGCGCCCGATTGGGTTTGGCTGTATGATAAGCCTACTATATCCAAAGGTATTTTTTTCATCTCCAATTTGTCAGTCTTGCATGGTTGAATAATGCAAAGTTACCATTTTTTAAAAATCAGTGAGACGATTTTAATTGTTTTACAGCTTCTGTGAGTTTTGGCACAATCTGAAAGGCGTCTCCCACAATGCCGTAATCGGCAATTTTAAAGAAGGGCGCTTCCTTATCGGAATTAATAACCACAATAACTTTCGATGAACTTATACCTGCCAAATGCTGTATGGCACCTGATATTCCAATGGCAATATATAAATTAGGCGAAATGGTAATACCCGTTTGCCCAACGTGTTCGTGGTGCGGCCTCCAGCCCATATCGGCAACAGGCTTTGAACAGGCGGTAGCTGCACCAAGAGCGTCTGCTAAATCTTCAATCATGCCCCAGTTTTCCGGGCCTTTCATGCCCCTTCCGGCAGAAACTACCAGGTCGGCTTCGGTTAACACTATTTTGCCCGATGTTTTCTTCACCTCATTCACTTTGGTGTTGAATTGCGCATCGGCAACTGCCGGATTAACCACTTGAATGGTTAAAGCGGTAGTATTCGTTGTAATGTGGTGTGCATTCGGGAACACGGCAATAATCTTTACATCGGATGATACCTGAACATCAGTAAAGCCTTTACCGGAGAAACATTTTTTCCTCACCACAAATGGCTGGGTGGAAGACGGCAACGCAATAGCTCCTGAAACCAATCCTGCTTTTAGTTTGGCAGCCAGCCTTGGTGCAATCGATTTACCGGAATAGGTTTGCGAAAAAACAATAGTCTTTGCATTTTCAGCGGTTGCGCAATCGGCAATAACTGCGGTATAGGCGCTCGGACAAAACGATGCATATTTGGCATCATTGGCATGAAGCACTTTGGTGCAGCCATATTCTCCGGCACGTTTCAATTCATCGTCGCCGGCGGCACCAATAACAACAGCGGTAACGGTATCGTTGGTGGTTTTGGCCAGCTCGTAAGCATAGGTCATAGCCTCGAAAGATGGCTTTTTAAACTTTCCATCCCATGTTTCGGCGTATACTAGTAGAGGCATAATTTTGAATTTTGAATGTTACATTTTGAATTTAATATGGTGAGGCAGCGATTGCTTCGTTCCTCGCAATGACGGTCGGGGCTCGACTGGCACCTACATGTATAATTCGTCACTACGAGGAACGAAGCAGTCTCAATTAACATTGACAATCTTATACTCTGCATATCTTATTATATAATCTTTGCTTCAGTATGTAATAATTGAATTAACTCTTCCGGATTATCCGCCGAAATCATTTTACATTCCGACTTAGGCGGCGGGTTTTGGAAAGCCACCGATGCTGTCGGTTTTAATGAAACGGTTGGTTCTACCACTTTCAATGGTTTGGTACGTGCACTCATAATGCCGCGCATGTTTGGTATGCGGGGTTCGGCAAAATCTTTCTGCGCGCTTACTACAAATGGCAGGTTCACGCTTACTATTTCTTTGCCTCCGTCTATTTCACGTTCCAATGTTGCGGTAGTTCCGCTTACATCCACCTTAGTAGCAATAGCAACCGAAGGCAATTCTAAAAATTCGGCAACCATACCCATTACCTGGCATCCATTATAGTCGATAGATTCCCGGCCGCCCATAATAATATCATATCCGGCGTCTTTGGCAACAGCGGCAATTTCTCCCGCTACAAAAAGAGCATCGGTTGGCTCGGCATTCACCCGAATGGCATCATCGGCTCCTATGGCAAGCGCCTTGCGGAGCGTAGGTTCGGTGGTGGCAGGGCCCACATTAATAACGGTAACGGTACCTCCCTGCGCTTCTTTCAGTTCGAGGGCACGGGTAAGCGCCATTTCATCGTATGGATTGATAATAAACTGTACACCGGCCGCATTAAACGCCTTACCATCAGGGGTAAATGTTATTTTGGTAGTGGTATCGGGCACATGGCTTATGCAGACTAAAAACTTCATGAGAATGTTGAATAAAGGATTTTGAAAGGTTTGCAAAAATAGTGAAAAAAGGGAAGCTTCCTATTTTACTTTACTCAAATAACCTTTTAAGGTTTTCAGAATATACCTAAAACTTATACCCTACTCCTATACTACCAAAAACATAATTTGGAAAGCCTACGATTTGTGCAGGATCCCAAGGATACGAAAATTCAAAGTTGATTGTGCCGTTGGATGATTCAATATTTGGAAATGAATGTTCATATCCAATATTGGCATCCATATAGCAATTTTGGCCAAAATTAAGCTGGTAGCCGACTTTAATTAATGCGAGCGGCAAAATAAATGGATGAGCCGGTTCATAGAGCCAACTAATATTCGTAGGGTAGTCTAAATGGCATCCTCCACCAATATAAATGGAATGGTGTTGATCTTTACCCATAGGGAAATAATACTTTGCAATTATTGGTAATCCTATATATGTGTTGGTGATAGTCGCTAGATAATTAAAATTGTCAATCACAATACCCGATTCCAATTTTACCCGAGTACTTAAATCATATTGTAGAGTAAATACATAACTGAAACTAAAACGTAAATTTGTTTTAGGAAGCCAATAATACCCAGGTGGTATTGTAATTTCATTGGTAATATAAGTGGGAACTACATTAAAGCCTAAGGAAAGCTTATCCCATTTCTTATTTTGTCCTTGCAAATCCTCTCCCGGATGCCTATTAGGAAAGTTATAAATCAAGCCTATATTCAAAGAAAGATTTTCCTGCCTGAAATTACGAATAAAAGATTCAGCTAAAGGATTTTTAGCAAACGGGTCGTTAAACCGGAAAACAGGCTTGCAACTTAGGGAAAGTTTCCGGCTTATTTTATAACTTGCCGCTGCATTCAATATCCCAAACGCATTCCACATGCCATATAATTCATGATTAAATAGGCCATTCGGTAAAGAAAGGATATGCCCGTCATACCAATAGACTACCGCCTGGGATTCTCCGGATATTACATTATATACGGTTAGCTTATTTTGGAAATTGCAGTAAAATTCGATGCCAAGCGCCGCAGAAAACTCCCACTTCTTTTTGCTGATGGCATAGCCTGCCATAAGAGGCATGCTGGCATAATACGTATTATAAACATATTCCCCATTTGTTGAATAACTTGGATTGGTATAATATAAAATAGCGAGTAAATCAGGGAAATTCAAAGCCCTTATTTTATACTGCTGCATTTCATACGATACCCCTGCACTAAAAAAAAATCCTTCTTTAAGCTTAAATCTTCCAATAAGGCTAAAATCAGAGCCGGTTCCCGCCGTGCATGTTAGCGGATATGTTCCATAACTACCATTGACATTAATATTATAATATGACTTTACCCAGGTTGTATTTGGCCCACCATATATGCCAATGGAAAATCCATTATCGGTTTTTAAAGGTATGGTGTTGGAAGTTGTACTTACCTGTGAAAAAACCGCTGTCCGTAGGACTACCAAATAAAAAAAACTTATAGCGTATCTATGCTTCATAACTTCAAAATTAAGCAAAAGAAAGGCCGCAATAGCAGCCTATCTTTTATTTTGCTATTTTATCGTCGAACCATAATTTTTCCTCTGTATACAACATCATTTCCAGAAGTAATAGTATAGAGATAAAGCCCTGCCGATAGTTCCGCTATATTTCCCCCTTTTTGAACGATAGTCAGGGTACATTGCCCAAAACTATTTTGGAGGATAAGAAAGAAAACGAAGCGAAATAAATACTTTTTCATGACTTAAAACGTAAAATGGGTATAAGAAATATCTCATACCCTCACTAACAATAAGCAATATTAATGTTTTCAAGGTTTTCGGCTTACCCGTTTATCATTGTTTAAATACCCCACAAGCCCCCCGTTTTGCTTTTAGCTTAACGGGGGTTGATGTTACAGAGAGTGGAATGATGACTAAACCTACCAGTATATCGCAACATCGTGCTTACAGGGACTTTCCATTAACGAATTATATCTGCATTTGAATCTTTCGGGTTCATTTTGCTTACTTCCAACTTAAACCGTTGGTGGCTTTTATCTGTTTAGTTACAAAGGCATCTGCAATGGCATTTACATAATCTTCCATACGCACGTTTTTACCGCAATCGGAAGCAGTATCATTCTGATGCTTTATAATATGGTCGATGGTCCATATAAAACCTCCGCCTAAATAAGGCCCCGCAAAATCGCGGAGCCGGGAAGCCACTTCAGCCGGACAGTCGGTTGTATCGGGCCTCCCGGGTACTCTGCAACGGTCGCCGGAAATAATAAAACCTTCGGTATTAAATTTGGGCATAGCGCTGGCAATAGCATTTACCCACAAGCGAGGCACATTAGGCGCACCGCCAATGTAGCATTGGGCATTCCATGATTTAACAGCCCCGGGCTTGTAGGTTTCCAAATCGTACAGGGCATTTACCCAAAATGACGGAAATGTATAGGGGCAAAAAGAAATATCGTAACCTATATCTATCAGCATTTGGCAAAATGCCACAAAAGAAGGCTGGTCGTAAGTTTCTTCACAGTCGAGGTCGATGGTATCGATTGCACGGAAATTCCTGCGCAGGCACCTGAAGTTTTCCTGCATAGCAGTACCGGCGAAAGATTTGTTGTTAGCGTTATAAATAGCCTTAATATGGGCAAAGTCTGTAACCCCCCAGCCGCCTACAGATGCAGAAATAGAGGTTATTTTACTTCCTGCTTTCATGTCGGCTATTAAAGTTGGCCATTCAGGCCGCCCGATATAATTACCGCCTTCCACAATGCGGTGGTTGTTAAAGCTGATGTTTCCGGTAATATCTACGTGATACATGCTCAGGATAATGTTGGTCCAACCCGCCGCTTTTATTTCGTTGTATAAATTAGCGGGAGGGTTTGGATAGATAATTCCTTCCACATAGGCTCCTATAACAGTCTTTTTATGCATACCTTATAGTTTGTCTTTTTTGCTTCTGTTAAAAATCTAAACGAATCCGAAATTTGTACACTGCAAATATCCAATCAAAGTGTTTTGCCTACCCCCGTGATTTTATGTGAATCTTATACGGGAGTTTTCCCGTATAAGGGAGGGTGTTTTTCCCGTATCGAATTAACCTTCACGTTCAAATTGCTTTATACTTTTGCATAAACTAAATCTATCCATTATGAAAAAAACAGTACTCCTGATAAACCTTGCGTTTATCTTCTCCGTTCTTATTTTTGCTGGTTGCCAGCATGGAAATAAGAACCCGAAACCCGCCCTGAAGTACCCATTGCCGCATGAAGATACCCTTGACCTTTCAAAGGACCCGGTATCGCAAGCCCAGGCAGCCAAAAATTTGGAATATGAAGCGGAATGCCTGGTGGTGCAGCTGCCTGGCGGAAGCATTGTGGATTTAAACTCCTTTGCGGGAAAAATAGATACTGTACTTATCGACACCCTTTATAACAGGGCCAGCAAATTAGCAACCGGCACCACTAATTATGTTACCGCCTTGCAAATAAACTATGGCATAGACAGCACCAATACGTTTGTGCTCTTCTTCCGCCCGCTATGCCTGGCGCGCACATCTGATGTAAGCTACACAGCCACCTATTCGGTAACCACCCATTCCCTTTGTTCCGAAAACCCATATTGCAGAATATCGACAAGCGGCGCTGTACTTTCTAATTGCAAAATGACTCCTTTTCAGGAAGATACCGCCCGCTATACCAAGCTAATCCGTATCCGCCACCACCTTACCGACAGCTACTATGGCCTCTTTAATGCTACTTCACTAACAGACTCTATGGGCGATGTGCGTTTTCTGTATTACCCTTTTCAGGAAGTACTGTGCGAAGTTCGCGACAATGCCGGAAATATGCAAAACTATAATTACCTTACCCTTGTAAACACCTGCGTTATTAAAACGGTAACCGTTACCGGCGTCATCGATTCGCTGGTAAAGCAAGATGTGTTTTTAGGCCTGGGTAATTTACCAACCATGAATACACTTTCAAGCACTACAACCTATAGATTAAAGTCGGGGATGTTTACCAATATGTATGCCGATTTAACAAACATGTGTCCACCCGACCAAACCTATGTTACTTACAAATTGGTAAACCCATAGGCACAAAAAATATCCGACGGATTGCGAAAATGCAAACTGTCATGTTCCCGATTTTATAAAAGTGATATATTTAAACTCCATTTTAATATATCACTTTTTTCATGATTGAACTGATAAATCAGTTGTCCGGTATCGGTATCGCTCTAATTCTTGGAATATGGGCATTCAGATACATGAATGCTGTTTACCGGATATTCTTTTACCAGCTGTTGGTATTTTCCATTATTCTTGCTGCTTCTTATTTTGTACCTTCCGTTAGTTCTGCGCAATATAACAACCAATGGCTCTATAACCTTTCCATGCCGCTCGAAACTTTCTTTTTAAGTTGGGCCGCCTACGAATATTTTAAATTCAGCAAGCAAAAATATTTAGTTGGGGTAGGTTATTGCCTTTTTATGGCTGCACTTTTAATAGAGATTTATGCTAAAGGATTTTTTGTTTTCTCCAACCATGGGTATATTGCAGAAAGCGTTTTACTCCTGCTTCTATACTTGCTGGTACTGTACAACCAGCTTACCAAGGAAAACAATGCATGGAAACGTTCGCCAGAAGTATGGATAAGCATTGGTATTGTGCTCTACTTTGGCGGAGTGGTGCCTTATTTAAGTTTTATTAATTATTTGCAGGAAATTCATTCAAAGGTCAGTCATTTTCTGTTTCGGATAATAATTGAAGGGTTATCAAACCTGCGTTACCTATTGCTTGCGGCCGGTTTTTGGCTTATCCGCCGCAATGCAGACGCCAGAACTACCGTGGTGAATGAATAATACCGAACTGATACTAGCCATAGTAAGCATTACCTTACTGATGCTGTTCCTGGTGGCAGCCATCATCCTCATTATTTTTATTTCGGGCAGGCAGCGGCTGAAACAGCAAATGGAAATGGCAGAAAACAAACTGACCTTTGAAAAAGAGTTGAGGCAGGTGGAAACGGAAGTAAGCGAACAGATACTGAATCAGCTTGCGCAGGAACTGCACGATAATGTAGGCCAGCTGCTGACTGCAGTTCACATACATTTGGAAAATCAGATGATAGACCATCCCGAACTGGAAGAAGATTTTAAACCTATGGAAACTTATCTTTCAGAAGTTTCGCAGCAATTAAGGGCGCTTAGCCGTACATTAAACAATGACTATATTGGGCACATAGGCCTGCTGGCTTCTATCGATGCTGAACTTAAACGTATAAAATCATTACGCAGGTTTGAAGTACACTGGCAGGCAGTTGCGGGTAATTCGAACCTTGACAAAAACCAGGAATTGATGCTGTTCCGCGTGTTTCAGGAAATTCTGCAAAACGCGCTCCGACACTCGCTGGCCAAAAATATTTTTGTTGCTGTAAATAACGAAAACGAAAATTTCGAATTGAAAATAGAAGATGACGGCAAAGGCTTTGATTTGGAAAACACTCTGAAATCGGACAAGGCTTCGGGACTAAGAAATATATCGAAACGCGCACAATGGGCAGGATTTAACTGTACTATCGAGTCATCGCCCGGCAAAGGCAGCAGCTTTATCCTAAAAAAAAGACCAGTCATGGCATTAAAGGCATAGCTATATTTGAACCCGTATGGAAGCAAAAAAAAATATCGTTTTACTGGACGACCACGTTATTATTCGCAACGGATTAAAGGAACTGATAGAAAAACTGGGGCCTTTTATAATTGCCCGGCAGTTCGATAACGGTGCTGAACTGATAGCGGAAAGCGATAAAATGCAGGACGTTGATTTGATTATTTCCGACATAAACATGCCCGGCATGAATGGCGATGCGGTGGTGGAAAAACTAAAGGAAAAAGGAATTAAAATACCTGTGCTGATGCTTACAGTTAGCGAAGACGAGGAAACGATGATTAAACTTTTCCGCCTAGGCGTAAGAGGTTATTTAAAAAAGAACTGCAAATCGGCAGAGTTGAAAAATGCGCTGGAACAAATATTCGAATCGGGCTATTACCACAACGAGTTTCTTGCCCAGTCGTTGCAAACGGCCGCTTCGGAAAAGAAAAAGTCTGAACGGGAATTGGTGCTGGAAAGGCTTTCGCCAAAAGAAAAGGAGTTTTTAAAACTGGTTTGCGATATTCGCGAATATACCTACGACCAAATTGCCGATAAGATGAACTTACAACACCGTACTGTGGATGGATACAGGGAATCTATCTTTACCAAGTTTAAAATAAAATCGAAAACGGGGCTGGTGCTTTTTGTGCTAAAACACAAACTGTTAGATGATTTATAATCACGCTTTCTCTTCGCTATTCATAAAATAGCTTAAGGCGCCGCTTGGGCATCTTTTCACTTGTACAACAATACTATCCGTTGTAGCGCCTTCAGGCGTTATCCAGGGATGTTTGGCAGGATTGAATACTTCCGGCAAACCTGTTTCAGTTCTCCAACACACGGTGGAATGCTTGCACATAGCAGGTTTCCAAACTATGGTTACTTCTCCGTTGGTATATTTTTTAGTTATGTCTTTCATGGGAATGAATTTTTGAAACCCGTATTTTATAAAGAACAAATGTAAAAAAATACTGCTTCCCCTTTCGGTCAAACGCTATTTTTATGGAGCGTATTACAGTCTTCAACGTAAAGGCACGCCTTAGGCATACTCACATTTTAGATGCCGAAACAAGTTCGGCGTGACACCTGTAATCACCTTAAAGTAAAGGGGAAGGAGGGGGCG
>CAIWVW010000116.1 GCA_903916255.1 uncultured Bacteroidota bacterium | reverse complement strand
GGGGGCTTCGCCCGCCGAAACAACCCTGCACAACACAAAATCATTGTCATTCCAAACGAAGTGAGGAATCTCTTCTATAATAAAAATAACAAGGCTTATTTTATAAATGAAAAAGAACTACGCTTTTTTAACGCCGTAGTATCGGTAGTTTTGGAGTAAGCCATTAAAGAAGCCCTGCCTATTATATGGTCTTCCGGGACAAAGCCCCAGTAGCGGGAATCGATAGAATTGTGCCTGTTGTCTCCCAACGTGAAATAGTAATTCATTTTAAAAACATAACTATTTGACTTCTTACTATTTATATATACATCCAGCCCTTTTATTTCCAATTTATTGTTTTCATATTTTTCTATAATCCTTCTATACAAGTCGAGGTTATCGATTGTAAGCTTCACGCTGTCTCCTTTTTTAGGAATGGTAATAGGCCCGAACCAATCGAGATTCCAATGAAAGCGGGAATTATTCGGAAAAAAATTGGGGTTATAAAAATTTTTAGGGGAAATGGTTATTTTAGTTTGACTTCCTGTTTCATCCTGTACTTTATTATTTATGAATATTTCTCCCCTGTCTATCCGCATTACATCTCCTGGCAAGGCAACACATCGTTTTATATAAAGTTCGCGTTCATCTACCGGAACTTTATCATCGGTAGGTAAATTAAAAACGATTACATCGTTCCTTGATATATGCGAATAACCCGGTATCCGAATATATGGCAAGTGGAGCCAATTTAAATAGCTGGTGGAACTACTGAATGGCAACGAAAGCGGTGTTATTGGTAAACGCGCTCCATAGGCCAGTTTGTTCACTACAATATAGTCGCCTTCAAACAACTCGTTCTGCATAGAGCCGGAATCGACATACAGCACCTGAAAGAAAAACAAATGCGATATAAGCCAGCCAATAAATGCGAGGAAGCATATTTTTAATACGCTATTTATATAGGTAACTGCTTTCATTTCTTTTGGTGCATCAAAAGTAATAGGTAATACTTCCCTTTATCAATCTTGGCGCACCGGGCGTAAAACAAAGTTGGTTAATTCCGGCTAATGGTTCGCCGGGCAAACGGGTTAAGGTTTCAAACTGGGCTTCGTTCCAGTTCACATTAAGTAGGTTTTCGATTGTCATTCCCACTTCATATTTTTTAATGCGATATTTAACTACTGCATCCAACAGAAAATATCCATATGCCGTAATCTCATCTTCGCTGTCTGCAGGACGATTATCGATATACCTGTATCGCAGACTTGCACTTAATCCTTTCGGATTTTTATAGGTAATACCTGCAATGCTGGTAACCGTTGGAGCCAATGGAATATAATTATGCCCCGCGGCTGAATCGGTAAACCTTCCATGCGAAAACTCCACATCCATATCAAAGAAAAGCCTTTTGAGAATTTGGTAGCGTACCGAGAAATCTATTCCCAATCGCTGCGTTGGCCCATTAATCACATCTTGAGCCACATCCTGGTCATAGGTCAGTTCATTTTGGAGGTTCAATCCCCATAATTCTATATTAATAAGCATATCATGCATAGGCTTGAAGGTGCTTCCTATTTCATAGCCAATAGCAGTCGGCAAAGTGTTCACATTCGGATTAGAAATAATGGCCCGGGCATCATTTGAATGGAAGCCATAGCCTGCCTTTACAAACAATTGAACATTCGGGCTTACATTGTAATAGAAATTCAACTTAGGGCTGAACTTTACTTTTGAAACTTCCCCTGAACTATCGGGGTTAAAAAACAAGCCAGGTTCCACCGGCGCGGGAAATGTCTTTTCATATTGAATATAAAAGTAATCGGCCCTCACCCCTGCATTCACAAAAAATTTATCGGTGAAGTGGTAGGTTTCATCTATATAAGCGCTCACATTCTGTTCGTACAAATTACCCATACTAACGGTATCTAAAATATTCCTGTCTTGCTGCTGCCTTAAAGCAATTTGCCCCATATCCACCTTGGTGGAAACTCCTAAAACTGTTTTCAGAATTCTTCCTCTTATATCTGTGTTCATTTCATAAGTTCCGTTATATCCGAAAATATTTCTTCCTTTATCACGCTGGTTAATGCCATCACCGTGTACCGTATCGACCAGAAAAAAAGTAAAATCCGTAAATAAATTAAGTTGATAGTATGAGTAATAAACCTGATTCTTCAATATAGAACCATCGTCATAGGTAGTTTTAAGAATGGCATTAAAATTAGTGCGGTCTGTTTGGCCTCCTTCGCTGGGGTCAATAGCGCCAAAGCGGGTTATCAAGCCTTCTGAAATAGCACGGACAGGTATTTGCCCAGAACCATACCACGAGGCATTAAAGTAAGAGCCTTCAACAGTCAAGGATGTTTTTGGAGATAATTCCCCATAATATTTGCCGAATACACTGAAGCGTTTATAGTCTTGCGGATGCACAAAATAGGATGCGGAATTATAAGCGTTCTCCGCCGATATATAGGCCGACTCACGATACTTTGAAATAAGGTGTTTATCCTTACCCAATAGATTAAGCGTACCCATAATGCGGTTGTATCCATAATTACCATATTCCACTTTCACCATATTATCCACATAATTTTTGGTAAAAAATGCGGCAGCCCCTGCGGTTGCAAAATCGCCGATAGGTGTGGCATAATCTCCTTTATAAACATTTACCTGGTCTATGGTTTCGGGAATCATAAAATGCGAATCCGCATAGCCCTGTCCGTGTGCATGAGACGGCATATTGACAGGAATACCATCCCAAAAAACCGCAAAGTCTGTACCATGGTCAGCATCGAAACCGCGCAGGAAAATCTGCTCTGCTTTGCCCCCACCCTGATGCTGCGCAAGGAATAAACCCGGCACCAGGCGCATTAAATCTTGTGCCGAATTGATTGGGCGCAACAGCATGTCCAACTGGTTAATTACATTCAAATTCTGCCCAATATTTTTGGTAGAACCTGTTACTGTTACCTGTGATAAGCTTAACGCGGTTCTGGGCAACAAAATAAAAAGAGCCGGAGCAGGTTTGTTTTCATCCACTTTTACAGGAAAGGAAATGGGTTTATATCCCAATATGGATATGGCAAGCAGGTATGAACCGCTGTGCAGGTTTTTAAATTCAAAATTGCCTAACTGGTCGCCAACAGCACTGTATTGTTTCGCTGCGGAATCTTCCAAGCCGACAATCACAAATGGAATTGCTTCATGGTTAACTGAATCCTTTACGGTGCCTTTCAGCAAAGCATTCTGAGCATTTGCTGAAATAAAAGCAATAAGCAATAGGAAAAGAATATAGTGCCTCTTTCCGTGAGTAAAAATAATTTTCATGGGTAAAAAATAAGGGAGTAAATACTTAATTCAGTATATCGCGTTCAAGTGTATTCAATTTGATAAATGGTTTCAATCCATCTAATCAAGTAAATGAACAATCGAGCAAACAAATCTGATTAAGTAAGCCGGGGAGGCGGCCCGCTTATTTTTATAAAAGGATTTTGCAACCAAAAACCAATCCGGGTATGGACAGGTTCTTTTTGAAAAGAAAATTGGAGAGGTTTTCCTACCGGCTGAATATGTATAGATACCGTTTCATCCGATTTATTGGATGTCGCTTTTTTATCACCGCTTTTATCGGCGGCTTTATATAATTCGTAATGAACATGGTATTTTCCGTTTTCACAATGAACCGTAGCCATATGTTGCGCCCTCCAGAACGTATGGGCAAGCACATCCGCCATAATAGGGGAAACCTGCGCAAATAAACCATTCGCGTAGATAAATAAAAGTATGCAGGCGGTAATTTTTTTCATACGTATAAATGACATACGTAGAATCGAATGGCTTGGATTTCTTAAAACAAACACCTATCGGGGTTAGTAACTGAATTTATTTCACCTATTCGGCCACTTTCTTGCATCCGTTCAATATCTTTGCCCTTCTTAATTAGCGTAAACCAATGAAAGGCAACATACTCATCATTGATGATGAAGATAAATTGCGGGGGCTGCTCGCCAAAATAATTTCATTGGAAGGATTTACGGTTATTGAAGCAGCCAATGCCAAAGCAGGGTTTAAAAAGCTGGAACAAGATGAGTTTAATGTTGTAATTTGCGACGTTAAACTACCCGATGCCAACGGAGTAGATTTAGCGAAAAAAATAAAAGAACTTTTTCCTGCTCTTGAAATTATACTACTTACCGCCTATGGCACTATAGCCGATGGGGTAAAAGCTATAAAAAATGGTGCTTTCGATTATATTACAAAAGGAGATGATAATGAAAAAATTTTACCCCTTGTCTATAGGGCAATTGATAAATCCTTATTGCAGCAACGATTATATAATCTTGAAAAGAAAGTAAATAAAAAATATGGCTTTGACAGTATTATTGGCGCTTCCAAACAAATACTGGAAGCTATAACACTTGCCAAAAAAGTGGCGGCAACAGATGCAACCGTTTTATTGCTGGGTGAAACCGGCACGGGGAAAGAAGTTTTCGCCCAGGCAATTCACTATGCAAGTAACCGCAGCGATAAGAATTTTGTAGCCGTAAACTGTTCAGCCCTTGGAAAAGATATATTGGAGAGTGAATTATTCGGGCACAAGGCAGGGGCTTACACAGGAGCCAACAAAGACACTAAGGGACTTTTTGAAGAAGCAGACAGTGGCACTATTTTTTTAGATGAAATAGGCGAAATGAACCCTGACCTGCAAGCTAAATTGCTGCGTGTTCTTGAAACAAATGAATTTTTGAAAGTTGGTGACAGTAAACCAACACATGTGGATGTGCGCGTAATTGCAGCCACTAACCGCAACTTGCAAAAAGAAGCTGATAATGGACATTTCAGGCTGGACTTATATTACCGGTTGGCGGTGTTTCAAATTTTGCTTCCGGCGCTTCGGGAACGGCAAAAAGATATTGAACCATTGGCAGAACACTTTCTCACCTTTTTTGCGGCTAAAGTAAATAAGCCCACCCCTGAAATGAGTCAGGATTTTTTAGAGAAGTTAATGGCTTATACGTGGAAAGGAAATATTCGTGAGTTGAAAAATATCATGGAACGAATGGTAATTCTTTCCGATAGCCCTGTTCTGACTTCTGATGACCTTCCTTATGAATTAAGAAGTTCTTCATACTCCAGCACGGAATCATTTAACCTTGCCGATGTCGAAAAACAGCACATTCAAAAGGTTTTAGACCACACAAAAGGAAACAAAACAGAAGCAGCAAAGCTGTTAAATATCGGGCTTACTACGCTATATCGTAAGTTGGAAGAATACAAGATTCAATAAACACTCCCACTTTTACCGCTCCAAAATGAAAAACACCCTTCCAAAATGGTAGGGTATTGAATTCTTTTTCGCTTCAACATATTCCCAGGAAAATCATAGGCAAATGATTTTCAGTAACTTATTAGAAAAGAAATTCATTTGGCACACAACTTGCAATGTAGTTGCTAAAAAATAATCATGCTAACTCTCATTTTAATAATCAGTTGCATTTTAGGAATGTGGCTCCTATTTAAATCAATCGACTTTTTTGAAAAAATATAACTATGACAGCACTATTCATTTTATGTGTAGCGGTTTTCTGCTACTTGGTTTATGTACTTATTAAACCGGAAAAATTTTAGACAATGAACACAGAATACATTGGAATAATAGTCACTTATGGCTTAACAATATTATTAGCCATCCCGTTGGGAAAATATATTGCAAAAGTATTTTCAGGCGAAAAAACATGGACAGATTTTTTAAATCCGTTCGAGCGGTTAATTTTCAAACTTTCTGGAATTAATGCCACTAAAGAAATGAACTGGAAAGAGCAACTGAAAGCAATGCTCACTATAAATTCCCTTTGGCTACTATATGCCTTTTTCGCCCTTATATTTCAGGACAAACTGCCCCTTAATCCCGACCACAATCCCGGCCAAACGCCGGATTTGGCATTTAACACCGCTATCAGTTTTTTAGTGAATTGTAACGTACAGGATTATAGTGGTGAAGCGGGCGTAACTTATTTTACTCAACTGTTTGTTTTGATGTTTCTGCACTTTATGAGTGCCGCAACGGGCATAGCAGCTATGATGATTATTTATAAAGGATTAAAGCAACGGAGTGTTACAACACTCGGAAATTTTTGGAACTTTTTTGTAAAAAGCATCACCCGATTTCTTCTGCCGGGAGCAATTTTGGTTGCAATTATTTTAGCATTTAATGGTACACCAACCAGTTTTGCAGGAAAGGATACCGTAATAACCATGCAGCGTGATACGGCCCAAATTTCCCGTGGCCCTGTTGCTGCTATGGTGGCTATCAAACACCTTGGAACTAACGGAGGCGGCTGGTTTGGCACAAACTCTGCCAACCCGCTGGAATGCCCTAATTATCTTACTTATATGGTGGAAATGATTGCCCAGTTGGTCATTCCTATTGCGTTGATTTTTTCCCTTGGTTTTTATTTAAAAAAGATGCGGTTCGCATACATAATAATTGGCGTAATGACAATTGGAATGCTTATGCTGCTCATCCCCACTATTCAGGCGGAAACGCATGGCAACACTGCTATTGCAGCTATGGGAATAAATTCCGCAAATACAGCCATGGAAGGTAAAGAAGTTAGGTTTGGCATACCGGCCACAGCTTATTGGAGTACGCAAACTACAGTCACCTCAACCGGTTCTGCCTGCGGTGCACACGACAGTTATATGCCCATGACAACCGGAATGGAACTAATGGCGATGATGGTAAACTGCTTTTATGGCGGTTGCGGAGTGGGATTTATGAATTATTACATATTTATAATTATTGCAGTATTCATTTCAGGTTTAATGGTTGGAAGAACTCCTGAATTTATGGGACATAAAGTGGAGGCGCGGGAAATGAAAATAGCCTCCATTGCCGCCCTGCTCCATCCTTTCCTGATACTTTCATTTACTGCATTATCGTGTTTTGTGTTAGTCAATTTCCCAGATATCAAATGGGTTTTCCAACCTAAAAATTGGTTAGGAAACCCCGGATATCATGGATTCTCTGAAATGCTGTACCAATACACATCCTGCGCAGCCAATAATGGTTCGGCAATGGGCGGATTAACCGCTAATAATATTTTTTGGAACGTAACCCAAGGTATAGTCCTACTGTTTTCAAGATTCATCCCAATAATAGGTCCCGTAGCAATTGCAGGAATAATGGCACAAAAGAAATTTATACCCGAATCACCGGGAACATTAAGAACCGATACCGGAACTTTTGGAGTAATGACGCTTGCCGTAATAATAATTATAGCTGCACTGGCCTTTTTCCCCGCACTTGCTATGGGCCCCTTTGCAGAATATTTCAGTATGAAGTAACTCTTACACTACGAATCGATATGGCTAAAAGACAAAGAAAAAATTCACTATTCCAGGGAGACCTGGTAAGCGAAGCGTTGAAATACTCCTTCGTAAAACTCAATCCCCGCTTGCTTATCCGTAACCCGGTAATGTTTACCGTTGAGATTGGAACAATTGTAATGGCAGCGGTATGCTGGGCGATTATTTTCAAGCATGATACCTCACAAGGCTCATTAGCTTATAATCTGGCTGTAACCCTTATTCTTTTTGCAACTGTTTTATTCGCAAATTTTGCGGAAGCGCTTGCAGAAGCGAGAGGCAAGGCGCAAGCCAACTCCCTGCGTAAAACAAGGGAAGAAACACCAGCCAAAAAGATTGTACCCGTTGGTGAAATGTATGTGGATGAAGTACAAATTGTAAATTCATCGGAACTAAAAAAAGGGGATGTATTCCTTTGCGAAGCGGGTGATACGATTCCAATGGACGGAGAAATAATTGAAGGGCTTGCCACTATAGATGAAAGCGCCATAACGGGCGAAAGCGCTCCTGTAATCAGGGAATCAGGCGGGGATAAATCTTCAGTAACGGGTGGAACTAAAGTGCTGTCTGATAAAATAAAAGTAAAAATCACAGCCGAACCCGGTGAAAGCTTTTTAGATAAAATGATTGCCTTGGTTGAAGGTGCTTCTCGGCAGAAAACACCGAATGAAATTGCGCTTACCATATTATTGGCAGGCTTTACACTTGTATTTATTATTGTATGTGTTACACTCAAACCATTCGGTGATTACTCATTAACCCCCATTACCATTGCGGCTTTTGTTTCCTTGTTTGTTTGTTTGATACCGACCACTATCGGCGGGTTGCTTTCGGCTATCGGTATTGCAGGAATGGATAGAGCTTTACGGGCCAATGTAATTACCAAATCAGGTAAGGCTGTTGAAACTGCGGGCGATATTGATGTATTGCTGCTGGATAAAACAGGAACAATTACAATTGGGAACAGGAAGGCAACAAACTTCTATCCAACTAAAGGTGTCGATGATTTTATTTTCATACAAAATTGTTTGGTTTCATCACTGGCAGATGAAACACCGGAAGGCAAATCCATTATAGAACTGGCAAGGGAAAAAGGAGCCGCCCCTCCCGATAATTTCGATTTACATAAAGCTACGCTGATAAAATTCACGGCGGAAACACGCAGCAGCGGCGTTAATCTTCCGGGCGGAAAACAAATTCGCAAGGGTGCATTTGATGCGATTAAGAAAATAGCTATGGAAGCAGGCAACAGCTTCCCGAGTGATACGGAAGAAAAAGTAAAACAGATTTCATCCAATGGCGGCACGCCGCTTGTTGTGGCTGAAGACAAAAAAATATTGGGCGTCATCGAATTGCAGGATATCATTAAACCCGGCATCCATGAACGTTTTGAACGCTTACGTAAAATGGGCGTGAAAACGGTTATGGTAACAGGCGACAATCCTCTTACGGCGAAATTTATTGCTGAAAAAGCAGGCGTAGATGACTTTATTGCTGAAGCCAAACCGGAGGACAAAATGAACTACATCAAAAAAGAGCAGGCCGAAGGAAAATTGGTTGCTATGATGGGTGATGGCACGAATGACGCACCTGCGCTTGCACAGGCTGATGTGGGTGTAGCTATGAACAGTGGCACTCAGGCCGCTAAAGAAGCCGGAAACATGGTTGATTTAGATAACGACCCAACTAAGCTAATTGAAATTGTGGAAATAGGCAAACAATTACTAATGACCCGAGGAACACTTACCACCTTTAGCATTGCAAACGATGTGGCGAAATATTTCGCTATTGTTCCTGCACTATTCATACTCACTATTCCATCATTAAGTGTATTGAACATCATGCACCTGAAAAGTGGAGAAAGCGCAATTCTATCAGCCGTAATATTTAATGCAATCATTATTCCGCTGCTTATCCCGCTTGCATTGAAGGGAGTAAAATACCGCCCGATTGGAGCCAGTGCATTACTGCGAAGAAACCTGCTTGTATATGGGCTAGGCGGCATAATTATCCCATTTATAGGTATAAAATTAATCGATATGCTTCTGGCATTATTTATGAAATAAAAACAATGCTACAGATTAGGTGCATTAAACATATAGAAACAAAATATTCGTTTTTAATCTGTGTAATCTGTGGCAAAAATTAAATTGAAATGAAAAAGTATTTGTTTCCATCTTTAAGACTTACACTTGTACTGCTTGTGCTACTGTGTGTAATCTATCCCTTATTCATCATGCTTGTCGGCAAGGTTGCTCCCGGCAGTGGTGACGGAGTAAAAGTGTATCGCAACGGTAAAGTTATAGGGTATGAAAACATTGCTCAGGCTTTTAAAAGCGATAAATATTTCCAACCACGGCCTTCGGCTGTTGGATATAATGCGGCAGGCTCAGGTGCAAGTAATGCAGGCCCGACAAACCCTGATTATTTGAAAAAGGTAAATGCTGCAATAGATACATTCATGGTGCATAACCCCGGAATTAACAAATCAGATATTCCGGCTGAAATTGTAACAGCATCCGGTAGTGGTTTAGACCCTGACTTAAGCCCTGAAGGAGCCAAAATACAGGTAAAGCGTATTGCAAGGCTGCGTAATATTCCTGAAAACAATGTAATAAAATTAGTGGATGAACATACCGAAAAACCATTGCTCGGTTTATTCGGCCCGGCAAAAGTGAATGTTCTTAAACTGAATGTTGCACTTGATGAACTAAAATAAGAAACTAAAATTAAAACCAACCAACAAAACCCAACATGAAAAAAACAACAATAACATTCCTCGCTTTGGCAGTTTTAGCGTTTACGCAACGTGCGAATTCGCAAACAAGCCCTCAACCCAAAAAAGATTCTGTTAAAGACCAAACGCCTTTCGATAATATGGACCAGACCTGGGTGAACGGTAACGACAGGCGTGATTCTTCGGTATTTCATATTCCCTATTTCAGCCCAGAAATATTTGTAGATGCCAATGTAACGTATTCAGGCAATAACCCGATAGACCATACAGTAGTGGGTTCGACCGCCCTTGCCCGTGACAACGAGATGGAGATTTCGCAATTAGGCTTTGGCGGCGATTTTAACTACGATTGCGCACGCGGAAGATTTATGACACAATTCGGAACGCGCGATGAAGTAGTAGTACCCCGTAATGATTACAGCCCCTATCGCGGTCAATACGACCTTGCCGATGCCTACCGCTATATCAGTGAAGCGTATGGAGGGTATCACTTCAACAAAATGCACGGTATTAATGTGGATGGCGGATTATTCATGTCCTATATCGGGCTAAATTCCTATTACCAGCCTGAAAACTGGGATTATCAGGCATCCTATACATCCGATAATACCCCTTGGTTTTTTAATGGGATTCGGGTGCAACTTTTCCCTTCCAATTTTTTAAAGATTGAATTGTGGCTGATAAATGGCTGGCAGAGTTACGCCACTTTTAATTCGAACCCCGGCGTAGGTGGAAATATTACCTGGATACCCAATGAAAATGTTAAACTTTTAACGAATGATTATTATGGCCAGGATGATGCAGGCTTGCTTGGCAGGCATAGGTTCCACTCCGACAACAGTCTTTTGGTGCGCTATTTTCACAGGGCAAAATCATCTAAGGGAATAACCCAAATGGCATTTTCATTAACCGGAGATATTGGTTTTGAACAAGGCGATGGAGTGAATGGTTTTAATGGTTTTAAAACAGGCAATGATTCTTCGGGCTATGCCCAATATTTTGCCAGCGCCATGTTTTATAACCGCATTTGGTTTGCACATGGCAAATGGGCATGGTTAATTGGCGGCGGTGTAATGGCCAATCCGGGCCGTTATTTGGTTCTTGAACCATCGGGACAGGCAAGTGATTTGCCAAATCCATATAACCCAACGCAAACAGCAGGCGCATTCCCTTTTACCCAAAACCCCGGCGACCAGTTTGGCGCATGGGACTGTTCCACTAATATTGCGTGGTTACCGAATCAAAGTATTGAGTTTAAATTGGAATTAGTGCATCGTCAGGCAAACGTGCCTTATTTTGCAGGCCCGGGCGGTGTTACTTCCCCAACGGGATATACCACCACTCCTATTCCTCCCGGATGGACTCCTGACCTTGTAAGAAGTGAAAACCGCGTTATTGTTGCTATATTGTTTAGGATATAAATAAGTTTGTAAAGTTCCTAAAGTATAAAGTGTATAAACACTCTAATAAAACTTTATGAACTTTACAAACTTTATATACTTTCAACTAATATGGAACCTGAGCAAAGCCCGGAACATTTTCTTGAACTTATCCGCCGTTCAAAGCGTGGTAAGTTCAAGATTTATATGGGCATGAGCGCCGGTGTGGGCAAAACATACCGGATGTTGCAGGAAACAGGAACTCTTTTAAAAACAGGAGTGGATATACAAATTGGGTATGTTGAAACACATAACCGCAAAGAAACTCAGGAATTATTGGAGAATCTGCCTGTAATTCCACGCCGGAAAATCTTTTATAAAGGGAAAGAATTGGAGGAAATGGATGTTCAGGCCATTATTAACCTGCACCCTGAAATAGTGGTGGTGGACGAATTGGCGCATACTAATGTGGAAGGAAGTAAAAATGAAAAAAGGTGGCAAGATGTGATAGATATCCTCGACCATGGAATTAATGTAATAAGCGCATTAAATATCCAGCATATTGAAAGCCTGAATGAAGAAATAGAAAAAATCACAGGCATACAGGTCAGTGAACGCATCCCCGACAAGGTGCTTCAAATGGCCGATGAGGTAGTGAATATAGACCTGACTGTAGATGAACTCATTGCTCGCCTAAAAGAAGGAAAAATATACGATATGGCAAAAGTGGAGACCGCCCTTGCCAACTTTTTTAAATCGGAAAAAATATTGCAACTGCGTGAATTGACATTAAGAGAAGTAACTTCGCAGGTAGAGCGAAAAATTGAAAATGAAATCCCTAAAAATATTACACTGCGCCCGGAGCGGTTCCTTGCCTGCATCAGTTCGAATGCGGATGATGCGAAGATGATAATCAGAAAGACCGCAAGGTTAGCTGCCTATTATCATTCCAAATGGTTTGTGTTATACGTTCAAACAACGCGTGAAAATGCGGATAATATTAATTTGGCTTCGCAACGCCATCTTATAAACAACTTTAAAACCGCCACTGAGCTTGGTGCGGAAGTAATTAAACTGCCCGCTGAAAATATTGCTAAAGCTATTGTTGCTGCGGCTGACGCAAACCATATTACCACCATTTGTATTGGTAAACCCCACTTCAGTCTGATAAAATCCATTTTAAGTAACAATTTATTCGACCAGCTTCTGTTAAAATTAACCGATAAAGACATTGATATTGTAATCCTTTCCTGATGAACCTTAGAATAAAATCAAAACTTTCGCTAGGTATCTTATTCCTGTTCATAGTAATAGTGCTGACAGGAATAGTGGGTTTATTTGCAATTAATAGGCTGGCTAATGAATCAAAGAATATTCTTAAAGCGAATTACGAAAGCATTGTTTATGCAAAAAATATGCAGAGTGACCTTGACCAGTTTTCTGTAAAGAACTTTAATTCAATCAATGATTTTGAAAAAAATTTAGAAGCCCAGGAAAAAAATATTACAGAGATAGGTGAGCAGGAAGCAACCTCATCACTACGGGATTTATTTGAAAAATTACGGCAACATGACACCTCGGCAACCCTTATACCATCGATACGCTCACAGATTTATCAAATCAGTGAACTAAACATGAATGCGATTGTGCGGAAAAGCAAGGAAACACAGCAAACAGCGGACAAAGCCAAGCTGTATCTGGCAATACTGGGAACCCTAAGCTTTCTTCTTTCATTTTCGTTTCTGCTTAACTTCCCGGGATATATTGCCAACCCAATAAAGGAACTTACGGCAGGCATTAAACAAATTGCAAATAAAAATTATTCGCAGCGGATAACCATCGACAAAAGCGATGAGTTTGGAGAATTGGCAGAGGCTTTCAACTCTATGGCAAGGCAACTTGATATTTATGAAAACAGCAACCTTGCAAAAATAATTTTCGAAAAAAGGAGAATAGAAACCATTATCAATGGCATGAAGGACCCTATAATCGGCCTGGATGAAAACAATAATATATTATTCGTAAATAGCACTGCCATTAAGATATTAGGGATTAATGAAACCGACTTAATCGGAAAATACGCCCCTGATGTAGCATTAAAAAACGACCTGCTAAGAAACCTTATCGGCGGCAATGAAAACAATACGCCATTAAAGATTTACGCAGATAATAAAGAGAGTTATTTCTCTAAAGAAATTCTGAATATAACCGCAGAGGATAGAGCAATCGGGAGTGTTATTTTGCTAAGAAATATTACGCAGTTTAAGGAACTGGACCTTGCAAAAACAAATTTCATAGCAACTATTTCGCATGAGCTGAAGACACCTATTTCATCCATAAAGATGAGCCTCAAACTATTGGAAGATGAACGCATCGGTTCCTTAAACGAAGAACAAAAAAAACTTGTAGTAAATGTGAAAGAAGATTCCCAGCGATTACTTTCCATAACCGGTGAATTACTCGACCTTGCCCAAGTGGAAACCGGAAAAATTAAATTAGAAAAGCAGATGGTGGCTCCGCAAGCTATTATCGCTTATGCTGACAATGCCCTTAAAGTACAGGCCGAACAAAAGCATATCACCATAAAAATAAACTGCCCCGATAATTTACCGAAAGTGAATTGCGACCTTGAAAAAACCGCCTGGGTAATGGTTAACTTCCTTTCAAATGCTATTAGGTATAGCCCCGAAAATTCAGAAATATTAATTACAGCAGAGCAATCAAATAACGGGGTGGTTTTTGCTGCCACTGATTTTGGAAAAGGAATAGACCCGAAATACCAGGGCCGGGTTTTCGATAAATTTAGTAAGATACCGAACGCTGATGCAGGCAAATCAGGAACAGGATTAGGGCTTGCTATAAGTAAAGAGTTTATAGAATCTCAAAACGGGGTTATTGGGCTGGAAAGCACTATTGGAAAAGGAAGCAGGTTTTATTTTATTTTGCCGGTGTAAGACAATCGCAAAAAGGGCTTACAAAAACAAGAATAGGGTTCAACTTTTCAGCTAAACCCTAGTATGTGGGAGCTACCGGGTTCGAACCGATGACCCTCCCGATGTAAAATCGGGATGCTATGAACCTTGCTGCGCAATCAAGCGCTCTATCATTACCCGGCTTTTCCAACCTTTAATTTCCTTTTCTCTTTTTACAGCTAAATACTTTGTTTCTTTTACCTCTTTATACTTCACCTCCCAATCGCCATATCCACCGGTAAAGCCTTTGTGGTTTGAATTATGTTTGCGCAATCGCTCAGCCATATCTTCAGTATAACCTATATAATACTTGTTGAGAGCAACAGAAAATAATATGTAGACGGTATATTTCATCTAAAACAAAAAAAGCACTTATAAGAATGAACTTATAAGTGCTTTTAAGTGGTGGGAGCTACCGGGTTCGAACCGATGACCCTCTGCTTGTAAGGCAGATGCTCTGAACCAGCTGAGCTAAGCTCCCAAAAAGGTTTGCAAATGTAGTAATTATTAAAACCACACAACATTTCCAATAAAAAAAATCGCTTAATTCAGTTCTAGGATTCATTTATATGACCCTCCCGATAATAAATCGGGATGCTCTGAACCAGCTGAGCTAAGCCCTAAAAAAGGTTTGCAAATGTAGCAATAAAATTAAACGGCAATGCAAAAATTAAATTTTCTTAGCTGCCATACCCTCCGTAGCCACCATAACCACCGTAGCTGCCGTACCCTCCGCCATAGCCACCATAGCCGCCGTAGCCACCATAATATCCATAACTGTAACGGTTATAATAGTATTTCGATTTCCTCCTCTTAACATTGTTTAATACAAAACCGAAATTCTTAATCTTATTCATTAATACCGTATCCTGTACATTATGGATAGCTTCTCGGTATGCATATTTTGTGTTCAGCACAAAGAGGTTAATATCAGACAGGTTCATCAAGATAAAAGCATCCGAAATCAAGCCAATAGGAGGTGTATCGACAATTACATAATCATAATGCTGCCTGCCGTAATCAAGTATTTCCTTTACACGGGGCGAAAGAACCAATTCAGATGAATTAGGAGGGATTGGCCCGCAAAGAATAATATCCATCCCGTTGATGGGGGTAGGTAAAATGCATTCTGCCACCTGCGATTTACCAATAAGAATAGTACTTAAGCCAATATCAGCCTTAATATTTAATGCTTTGTGAATACGCGGCTTATGCAAGTCGAATTCCAGCAAAAGCACCTTCTTTTCAGCCTTAGCCAATATGGCTCCCAGGTTAATGGAACAGAATGTTTTTCCTTCGCCAGGCCCGTTGGATGTAAAAAGCAGCACTTTTGATGTGGCTTCTGTTGCCATATACTGCAAATTAGTCCGTAACACCCGGAATGATTCAGTTAGCGGCGATTTAGGATTGTTTTCAATAGCAATAGACAAATTGGCCAGTGTAGGGGCACTTAAAATTTCGCCCACCACAGGTAATGATGTTTTTTGTTTAAGTTCGGCAATGTTTTCAATACGCTCATAAAATGAAACCCTTATAAATATAATCAGCATGGATAGCAAAGCACCGGCAACAATGAACATCAGCATTATTTTGGTACGGTTGGGTTCCAGCGAGCCAATGGAACGGGGCTGTTCTATTATTTCTGTTTTAGGAATGATAGTGGCCCGCTGAATTAACGTTGTTGCTTTTTCCTGTAGAATAAAGGAATACAACTGTTCATTCACATCCTGCTGAGTGCTTATGTTCGTTAATCCTCTTTGTTTGTCGGGTAAGGTTTTAATTTGGGTAACATATTGGTCCATCTGGGCATTGTTATCCTTCAACAGGTTATTGGTAGCCGTTCTGTCTTTGGAAATATAATCCAGAATTTTTTGTTTCAACGAATCAATCTTGTTATCCATGCTGGCCAGGGTAACATTCTGTTTTGTTCCTTTTTCCTGTTCATCGATTCGGCTTATCTGCGAGGTGTATAATTCGTCTGTTGCCGTTTTCAAAAAGTCATCGTCGCTGTTTATATATACAGAAGGGGGAAGGAATTGAGGGTCCTTATCTTCAATAATATATTTTTCCAAATCATTCAGCGAGTTAATCTGAGCTTCGAGCGTGGTACGGTTAGCATCCAGCGTACCGTATTGGTCAAAGTATTCATCTTCTTCTTTGCTTAAATCCAATATGTTCTTTTTCACTTCATAATTCTCCATCGAAAGACTTATTGTATCTAACACTTCCGATTCATTATTAAGCAGCTTATCTACAATTTCAAGGGTTCTGTCATTTACTTTAATTTCATGGTCGACAACATTCCGTACATACATATTAATCAAGGTATCCAGAAAGGCCACGCCTCTACGCGAATTAAAATCCTTCAGTGTTATTTGCAGTACGTTGGTTTTATCGGGAACTTCAATATCCAAAAGATTCTTCTGAATATTGTTCACCATTCCGTTCAGGTCGTGCACATAGATATAATAATTTACACCCGAAAGCTCTTTCACCTGCGCATTGGGGCGCACATTAGCTACTTGTAGTTTCATGTCGGTATTAACAAGGTAATCGCCAAACGTGCCGTCTTGAGAAATCGCTTTTTTATCTTTTGTATATGTTATTTTATAATGGTACTTATCGATAAACTTTATTTTTATTTTGGTTTCATTCAATGCAGGGTTTATGTAAAGCACATTTACCTTGAATGGAACACCGGAAAACACTTCCATATCGTTCAAACGCCCTTCTATAAAATAGGAAACACCAATATCCAGCTTGTCAACCACCTTGCGGAGCAAGTCGAATGATTCGAGCACCTGTATTTCGTTATAGTTTTGAACCTGCGCTGTACCCAACAGGCTTGATGCGGCCGATGATTGCCCGCTTGAAAGTGCGTCGAGCGTACTATTCTCCTGGTCTTCCGATTTAAGCAAAATTTCTGTAACAACCGAATAAACGTCAGGCAAGGTACTGCCATAATACCATGCAACACCGGCCGAAAGTGCAATAAGGCCAATAAAAATCCACCAGTTTTTCCGGGCCACCCGAAAAAAGGCTTTTAAATCATTTGTATCAAAAATGGCGCTCGAATTACGATTTTCCATCAGTTTTGGGATATGTTTTTATATTACCACCTCGGTAGGGCGTACTTGTTATATATCTATTTTTACCCTTGCAAACAGGCATTATTTCTTTGTTCTTAAAATTTGATTAGGCGTAAGTTCTCAATAAAATTTCTCCGTTCATAGTTATTCATCCAGCCGGCTTATGGTTAGTCGAGTGATTGTGTAGGCTGCGACGCAAGGCTTCTGATTTGTTTAAACTCTTCCGGATTCAAGTCATTGAAAAAGTAGCTGATGGGATTAACTTTAACGCCATTTTTAATTACTTCATAATGTAAGTGGTCGCCGGTTGATTCACCTGTCGAGCCAACATATCCTATTACCTGCCCGCGCTTTACTTTTTGTCCAACCGTTACAGCCATTCTGCTCAGGTGCCCATATAATGATTCGTATCCAAATCCATGGTTTATTACCACATGGTTGCCATAGCCTCGGTCCAAATCATCGGCAGTTTCAATTACCCCGTCACCGGTGGCATACACGGGGGTGCCCAATGCAGCGGCAAAATCGATACCGGTATGCATTTTTAAAGTTTTATAAATAGGATGTATGCGCATACCAAAACCGGAAAGCAGCCCCTTTAATTGCTTGTTGTCGATAGGCTGAATGGCAGGCATACAGGCCAGCATCTGTTCCTTATTTTTAGCCAGTTTTTCTATTTCATCATACGACCGGGACTGTACATATATTTGTCTTACCAACTGGTCCATTTTGCGGCTTGTTTCCGTCATCAGGTCCGAACTGGAGTAGCCCTGTAAATCTTTATACCTGTCTGCTCCCCCATACCCGGCAGTGCGCACATCAGCCGGAATAGGGTCGGCATCAAGCACTACCCGGTAAATATTATTATCCCGCGATGCCATATCCTGCATCACCTGGTTCACCTCGCTCATGCGGTTGTTTAATAATTCATACTGAAGGTCCAGCTGGGCAATCTCACGTTTTAATTTCTTTTCCTTCGGCGAATCGATTACCGAAAAGCCGATTACCAATACGATAAACGAAAAGAACACGCTGGTTAATACATACGACAGCACTTTGCGCAGCTTATCGCGAAAACGATGGTGCACCTTCTCATAACTGAGGGTCTTGTGATTGAATATGTATTTTATTTTAGCCATCTGTCTGCAAAATTGCCTTACTTTTGGGCAACCCTTTTTTATAAGGAGTGCAAATATAAAAAAACATATCCTGAAATAGACATATTTTATGAAATCGGCAGAAATACGCTCTCTTTTCCTCCAATTCTTTGAATCGAAAAAGCACCTTATAGTGCCCTCTGCGCCTATCGTTCTGAAGGACGACCCTACCCTCATGTTTACCAATGCAGGAATGAACCAGTTTAAGGATATATTCCTCGGGCATGGAACAGCTAAAAGCCCCCGCATAGCCGACACCCAAAAATGCCTGCGTGTTTCAGGAAAACATAATGATTTAGAGGAGGTTGGTGTAGACACCTATCACCACACCATGTTTGAAATGTTGGGCAACTGGTCTTTTGGCGATTACTTTAAAAAGGAAGCCATTGAATGGGCTTGGGAACTGCTTACCGAAGTATATAAAATTGACAAAGACCGCCTCTATGTTACTGTTTTTGAAGGTGATAAATCTGAAAACCTTGCCTTTGACCAGGACGCCAAAAACTTCTGGCTGAAATACCTGCCGGAAGAGCGCATTATAAATGGTAATAAAAAGGACAATTTTTGGGAAATGGGCGAAACAGGCCCATGCGGGCCTTGCTCCGAAGTGCATGTGGATATGCGCCACGATGATGAACGCAAAAAGAATGACGGCAAAACATTGGTAAACACCGGAAATCCGCAGGTAATTGAAATATGGAACTTGGTGTTTATGGAGTTTAACCGCAAGGCAGATGGTAAATTAGAAAAACTACCCGCCCAACATGTGGATACCGGAATGGGTTTTGAAAGGCTTTCTATGGTTTTGCAAGGAAAGCAATCAACCTATGATACCGATATTTTTCAGCCAATGATAGTTGAACTGGAGAAAAACTCCGGTAAAAAGTATTCTCCCGGAAAAAACTCTGGCGAAAAGGAAAAGGTCAATATTGCAATGCGCGTTATAGCCGACCACATCAGGGCAATATCATTCACAATTGCAGATGGGCAAATTCCATCTAATACAGGTGCAGGGTATGTAATACGCCGGATTCTACGCCGTGCCGTTCGGTATGGTTATCAATCTTTGAATTTTAAAGAGCCTTTCCTATATGAATTAGTGGATATTCTCACTTATCAAATGAGAGACGCTTTCCCTGAATTGGTGAAGCAACATAAACTAATTAAAAAGGTAATCCAGGAAGAAGAAATAGCTTTTATGCGTACCCTGGAGCAAGGCTTAAAAAGAATTGAACTCTATTGCAAAGAATTAGCATTTCAAAGGAAAACAACTTTGGATGGGGAACGTGTGTTTGAACTTCATGATACTTTCGGTTTCCCTGCTGACTTGACAGCCCTTATTGCTAAAGGCTATGGCTTAGAAATCGACGAAGCAGGTTTTAACAAAGCACTTGAAGAACAGAAAACCCGCTCCCGCAAGGCCACTGCCACAGATACCGGAGATTGGGTGGTTATAAATCCAAGGACTGAAACCATATTTAGAGGCTATGAAAGCCTGGAAGAAAAATCGAAAATTGTAAAATATCGTAAAACCACAACTAAAGGAAAAGACCAATACCAGATTGTATTGGATAAAACCCCTTTTTATGCTGAAAGCGGCGGTCAGGTGGGCGACCAAGGCTTTTTGGAGTCAAATGGAAAACGCATACGCATTACGAATACACAGAAAGAAAACAACCTGATAATTCATTTTTCTGATGAGCTTCCGGCAAATGTGAATGATATATTTACTGCTATAGTAGATACTACAAGGAGAACCCATACCGCCGATAACCATTCGGCTACCCACTTACTCCATGCCGCGCTGCGCAAGGTGCTTGGCAAGCATGTGGAACAACGGGGTTCATTGGTCAGCCCCGATTACCTGCGTTTCGATTTTTCGCATTTCTCAAAAATGACGGACGAGGAATTAAACGAAATTGAAAGCCTTGTAAACCAAAAAATACGGGAAAACATTCCATGCTCTACACAAGTATTGCCTATTGATGAAGCTAAAAAACTAGGTGCTATGGCCCTTTTTGGCGAAAAATATGGAGATACTGTAAGGGTTGTAACCATTGATAAAAACTACTCCATCGAGCTTTGCGGCGGTACACATGTAAAGGCAACGGGGCAAATCGGGTATTTTAAAATACTGTCGGAAAGTGCACTGTCAGCAGGTATCCGAAGGATTGAAGCTGTTACTGCGTTAGGCGCGGAAAATTATATCCATGAACAAATGGAAACATTAAAACAAGCTGCATTTGCACTTAAAAACCCAAAGAATTTGGTGAAAGCTATCCAAGATATGCAGCAACAGGCAAGCGATTTAAGCAAGCAAGTTGAAAAGCTATCCAAAGAACAGGGAGTGGCTGTAAAAGCTGCGCTGCTAAATAAAAAACAGGGGTTGGGCAGCATTACATTCATCGGCGAAAAGGTGGAAATCACCTCTGCCGATGTGGCGAAGGATATTTGCTTCCAATTAAAAAGTGAAATACCAAACTTATTCCTAATCCTCGGCGCAGAAGTGAATGGCAAAGCCAATTTGTTCCTCGCTATTTCCGATAATTTAGTGAAAGAAAAAAACTGGAATGCATCTACCCTTATCCGTGACTTCAGCAAGGAAATACAAGGCGGCGGCGGCGGACAGGCTTTTTATGCAACCGCAGGCGGGACTAATGTTGGCGGAATTCCGGCGGCTATTGCAAAAGCAAAAGATTGGGTGGAGAAGAATAACTAATTTTTACATTTACCCTAAACCCCTGAAGAGGTTTTTGTTCGTCATTGCGAATCCCGCATTTTTGGGGATGAAGCAATCTTACCCAATCCGAATAATTTATAGAGGAACTACTTATAAGTAAGACTGCTTCGCAAAGCCTCGCAGTGACGTGTATCTCTTCTCAAAGCCCCTTTAGGGGTTTGGGGCCGAAGGCTTACTTCTTTTTAAACATCAGGTAAAACATCTTGAAAACATAAAAAACAATGAGCCAGCAAAGCCAGCAAGCCAATAGCAGGCACACCAAAAATGCGAGATAATATATAGGGCTGTTCTTTGCCAATGCGATATCATATTGCTGCAACACAGGCTGAAAAATTGGTGCGGTAAGTATTTTATCGATTATCGATTGGTCGCCGGAAGCATGATGGGTTTTAATGACCATAAACCTTACCACCACAGGTAAAAAAAAGTAAATTATACTTAGTATACCTAGGATGTTTTTTGTAAGGCGTAAAAATTTGTCGTACATGGTTATTTTGTTTTAAGGGGGTTATTTCAAAATGTAAATGTACAAAACATCTCTTTCAGAGTTTGCCACCAAAACACAAAATTTCTAAATTCCACTAAAATGTTTTAAGGGGTTTCGTGTTTTTGTGCTTTTGTGGCAGAATTCTAAATTCCTTTACCTTTGAACTCTATTTTGACTTACTATTCACTATCCACAAATCACTATTATACTATATGAAACTCGCAAACTATGTACAGGGAAAATGGGTGGAAGGCGCCGGGGAAGGTGTTCCACTCTTTAATGCTATAAACGGGGAACTGATTGCCGAAGCCACTACCAAAGGGATTGACTATGCCTCTATGCTTGATTATGCACGGATGGTTGGCAGCCCTTTATTGCGCAAAATGACTTTCCATGAAAGGGCGTTGATGCTGAAAAAACTGGCTCTGCACCTCACCGCTAAAAAAGATATGTTCTATAAGCTATCCTACGCTACAGGTGCTACCAAAGCCGATTCGTGGGTGGATATTGAAGGTGGCATTGGTAACTTGTTTGTATATGCCAGCAAAGGCAGGCGCGAACTCCCTAACGAACCATTTTTTGTGGATGGAAAACCGGAAATGGTATCTAAAAACGGAACATTTATAGGACACCATATTTGTGTGCCGCTGGAAGGTGTGGCAGTGCATATTAACGCGTTCAACTTCCCATGTTGGGGAATGTTAGAGAAGATTGCGGTGAATTTATTGGCTGGTATGCCTGCCATTGTGAAACCCGCGACTATCACATCATACCTCACCCAAATAATGGTGCAGGAAATTATTGCCTCGGGTATTTTGCCACAAGGTGCATTGCAACTGCTCTGCGGCAGCACAGGCGATTTGCTCGACCACATGACAGGACAAGATGTGGTGACCTTTACAGGCAGCGCATCCACAGGCAGAAAACTGAAATCGCATCCATCTATATTAGAAAATTCGGTACGTTTTAATATGGAAGCGGATTCCTTAAACTGCTGTATACTCGGGCCGGATGCGGTTCCCGGCAGTGAAATATTTAACCTCTTTATTAAGGAGGTCGCACGGGAAATGACCACCAAAGCGGGACAAAAATGTACTGCCATCCGCCGTACCATTGTCCCTGATAATTTGACAGAACCCGCTATTGATGCACTTAAAAAAAGACTCTCCACCATTGCAATGGGCGACCCACAGGCAGAAGGTGTGCGCATGGGCTCGCTCGCCGGAAAAGAACAAGTGAAAGAGGTTATGGAAAAAGTGAAGATGCTGCAAAAAACCTGTGAAACCGTCTTTGGAAATTATGATGACTTTGAAGTAATGGCAGCCGACAAAAAGAAAGGCGCATTCTTCCCCTCTATGTTGCTATACAGCAAAGACCCGCTCAATAATAATGCCCCGCATGAACTGGAAGCTTTCGGGCCTATAAGTACCGTAATGCCCTATAAAAATGCCGCCGACGCCGCTACCCTCGCCAAAATGGGCAAAGGCAGTTTGGTGGGTTCCATATTTACCGAAAATGATTCTTTCGCCCGTGAAATAGTATTGGGCACTGCCGCTTACCACGGACGCATGGTAGTAATTAATTCCAAATCGGCGGGAGAAAGCACGGGGCATGGTTCTCCCCTGCCCCACCTGGTGCATGGCGGGCCGGGACGCGCCGGAGGCGGCGAAGAAATGGGCGGTATGCGTGGCATATTCCATTATATGCAACGCACGGCTATACAGGGCCACCCGACAACTATTACAGCCATTACAGATGTTTACCAGCCCAAGGCGGAACAAATACACACCCTCACCCACCCTTTCCGGAAATACTTTGATGAGTTGCAGATTGGCGAAACGGAAGTAACCCACAAACGCACCGTTACCGAAGCCGACATTGTGAATTTTGCCAACATAAGCGGAGATAATTTTTATGCCCACATGGATGTTACCTCCCTTGAAGGCACTATGTTTACAAGCCGCGTAGCGCATGGTTATTTTGTGCTCTCTATGGCGGCTGGGTTATTTGTTGACCCGCGCAAAGGCCCCGTGCTTGCTAACTACGGGCTGGATGAATGCCGCTTTGTGAAACCCGTTTATGTGGGAGCCACCCTCGGTGTGCGCCTCACGGTAAAGGAAAAAACAGCTAAAGAAAACAGAGAAGGCGAACGCCCTCAAGGTATTGTAAAATGGCAAGTAGATGTATATGATGAAACAGGTGAAACCGTTGCACTGGCTACTATATTGACGATTGTGGCGAGGAGGGAGGCATGAATAAAGAATATCGAATAATGAATGTAGAATTTTGAGGTGAGGAATTTTTTCAAGAAAAAACAAACTTTGAATGTGGACTATAAAAAATTTATTAGTCCGAATGAATGGTTTTCCATTGAAATGCCTAAAGATTGGGATGAATATGAAGATACACCTAAAGATGAAGGAACATACGCCTTTTTTAACACAAAAGAGTGGACTGGTAATTTTAGAATAACCCCGCTAAAAATAACCTCTGACAACAATAATAAAGCGGCCCGCAAAAATGTTGCAGCTGAATATGTCAGAAAAATGCGAAATGAAAATCCGGAATATGTATTATTTAAAATCGGCGATTTTGATTGCGTTTTTTATAAGAACTATTCAAAGGGTAATGATTATGATGACATAATATATTTTTGGAATTTGGGAGTTGGCAATGATTTGGTGATATGTTCTTTCACAATAAACAAAGAAATGGAAGGTTCAGAAAAAACTGAATTGGAATTGAAAATACCATAAGTAAAATGCTAGAGAGCATTAAAATCTTGTGAATCCAAAACACCGTGAACAATAAGAAACCGAAATACATTCTCGTTTATAGCTGCCAAACTTATAGTAGGATAAGCCACATAAAGAAAAAACCGGGTAATTTTTTAGATTAAATTAATTTAAAGATTTTTGATGCATACTCTAAATTTTATTCTTCTTGCAGCAGGACGCCAGAGTTTCGTAATTGGTTCAATAACTTATTTAGCCATTAAACTTATTGGATATTCTTTTGCCGCCTCGTATTTAAACCACACGTACGATCAACAAAAATCAACAATAATAGTTGGCTTAATCAGAACTTTAATAGGGGTTATTATTGGAACGCTCTATTATCTTATGGTTTCTTCTGTTTTTAATTCGGATGTGTTAGTTAATAAATTCCTGCTTTTAATTTTAATACCAGTAAGATACTTCGAATGGTGGTTAGTAATTAAATTATTTTATAAGAAAGAGATAAAGTTTGGGTATTTCACATGGGGGATATTAGGCTTAATAATATTTTCATTTGTACTAGACCTTCCAACAATTTTTGGCGTGATTATTATCGGCGGATTCTGGTGTTGTTAACTCATTACAGCCCCGCGTACGCGCGGATTTGCAATCCGTGCCTAAATAATCGGTAAGCTGTTTCCAACCTTAGTAGAAAATGAAACCCCACCCGAGTATTTAACCTTATTAATAAGGTAAGCATGGGGTTTTGGTGTGTTTTTCTACTAAGGTTAAAAGTCACATATCAGAATGTATGCATAAAAATCCTAACTTTGTATTACAAATGATGCACTATGAAAATTACCTTGGAAGTTGATGATACAAACAAAGCAGGATTATTGGTTGAATTCTTGAAGAGCCTTAGTTATGTGGATGTAAAAGAGCCCAAAACCAAAGAATCTTTACCTGATTGGCATATAGCTATTTTACAAAAGCGTTTAAAGGATTTAAAAAGCGCCACCGGGAAAGCAATAGATTTTGATAAAGCCCTTGAGCAGATAGAATCGGAATTATGACTTTTAAAGTTACAATTTCGGAAGAGGCAATGGATGATATACGCCTTGCATCAAGGTGGTATGAAAAACAGAAAAAAGGATTAGGAAAGAATTTCTTTCCTCGATAAAGGAATATAAGGCGGTTTTGAAATCAAACCCCTACTTTGTAAAACGATATAAGCAGGTTCATACCATTCCTATAAAACGCTTTCCTTTTATGATTCACTATTCAATTGACAAGAATGCACAGATTGTATTAATTGTAGCTGTTTTACATACTTCTTTGAATCCTGAATCAAACTGGTTATAGGCTTTGAAGAAGAAACCGAAATATAATCTTGTTAATGAATCGTAAAAAAATTGGATTATTATTTGTTATTGTCGGGTTAGCTTTGGCTTCAATACTCTACTATGATAGAAAAGAGATAAACAGCAGAACCTTCTCATTCGGGCTATTGGTTATTTTTATTGGTTCAGCAATTTGCGGGCTTATGTATAGCTTCAGAAATGAGGCGAAAGCAAAAGGACTTAGCAGTTATGGAATTCTGTTTCGGTACGTTATTGGTTCTGCTTTTATTATTTTCGGTTTGGTTTTAATGTTTCTTAGTTTGAGTGGTTATGCAATCAGAATGCGCGGAGACCCCACCCCATAGCCACGAAGTTGCTCTTCAAGGATTGATATCCTGTTAAGCTTTACTCATATACCGTTTGTTTGGGATGCCGATACGGTGCCTGCCCTGAACTTGTTTCTGCATTTCCCCAAATCTTTTATCTTTGTAAGGTAGTACAAAACACAAAACCATCTTAGCATGAGGAAACTAATTGGAGCAATCAATATGACCCTTGATGGGTTTTGCGATCACACCGCAATGATTGCAGATATTGAATTACATCAACATTTCAACGAAGTATTGCGTAATGCCGACACAATATTATACGGGAGGACAACATATCAACTCATGGAAAGTTATTGGCCTGATATTGTAAAAAACCCTACCGGAGTCAAAGCAGAGGAGGAATTTGCGGTACTGATAGACAACATTTCAAAGATTGTTTTTTCGCGCACCCTCCAACATGTTGATTGGAAAAATACGGAATTGAAAAAGGGTATCCTTAAAGGGGATATTTTAAAACTAAAGCAACAAGCAGGTAAAAACATTTTAGCCGGTAGCCCGAGTTTAATTGTAGCATTAACACAACTTGGCTTAATTGATGAATACCAACTTGTGGTTCACCCCGTTATTTTAGGAACCGGGTTGCCCTTATTTAAAAACATACAGGATAAGGTTAATCTTGCACTGCTAAAAACAAAAACATTTGGCTCCGGTGCAATAGTCCTTTATTATGAACCTGCGGAAATAAAAATCGCTTAGCTTTGTATTAATCAAACCGCACCACGCAAATGGAAACATTCGGGCATTATTTCTTTGAGTTTTTTATGATGTTCCTTGCCGTGTTCCTGGGGTTTTTAGCGGATAACATACGGGAACGCCTGGCGGAAAAAAAACAAGAGCGTGTTTATATGCAAAATATGCTCGAGGATTTACAGGCCGATATTGCCCTTGCAAGTAACCATGCAAAAAACAACAAAGTTGTATTTGAATTAATTGAGACGCTTGTACAGCTGATTAAAAGCCCGGAAAGAAAACAATATATCACAAAACTTGCCTACACGGCAAGGATGATATTACCGGAATTTAAGCAGCTATACCTTACGGAGCGCACCTATGAACAAATGAAAAGTTCAGGAACCTTGCGGCTTATAAGCAACCAACAGGTGGCAAACGGCATTTCTTCTTATTATTATTCCATAAACGAACTGAAAAAATATAACGAATCTATTATGGTGTGGGCTACAGATTATGGAAATGAAATGGGTCAACTGTTTGATGGCGAATTGCTACTTAAAATAATAAAAGAAAAAAAAGAAATAGCTGCTGATGCAACTGCGTTGCTTACTGAAGACCCTATCGCATTAAATCAATTAATCACCAGTGCACAATACTTATACGGCGCACTTATTTTGGGAGAAAAAATTGGAAATGAAAGGAGTGTTGCCGCGCAAAACCTCATCGATTTAATTAACACGGAATATAAGTTGGGGTTGTAATTTCAGTTTTGCAAGCTGATTTGTATTTATCGATTACTTCTTACTATTTATATACCTAACTTTGCTTGCAAAAGGATATTTCCCTCAATTTAAAACCATCATGGAAAATACTAGCACCGAAGCACATAAAGAAAACCTACTGGAAAGGGAGGCTGAAAAGCTCTACGAAAAGTATAAAGAGGATTTTAAAAATTTCCTGAAAGGACTGGAGACAGAAGAACATGGAACAAAGCAGGCTTTTTTACTGCTTCATGCGCACGCATTTGAAGGAAAAGAATTAACACACGATGAGAAGATTGAAATTGAGAACCAACTAAAGGATTTGCTTAAGACCACGGGCCTGGTTGGAATAGCTGTAATGCCGGGCGGTACATTGATTTTCATCCTGGCAAAATTCCTGAAATTTAATAAGTACATTATCCCGTCTGCATTCATGGAACCAAAAGCCGGGGAATAGAATCGGAATTACCCTATTCTATTTTGCTCCCCATCGTATTATCTTCATTAATACAGCTATTACTGCAATAATAAGCAGCCAATGTATAAGGGTGCCCAAATGAAATACAAAAAATCCCAGCAACCACATAATCACTAATACAATAGCAATAAAATAAAGCAAGTTTCCCATGGCGTTTTGATTTAAACTGCCACAAATATAATTAGAAAATGACTTTCATAATTTTTTCCGCATTATGCACATTGGAGTAAACAGGTTGCAGGGTTTGTTTACGGCGGTCAATTTCGGCTTGGGTAAATTCCTGTTTAAATAAGTCAAGAATCATGTTGCGCATTTGTGCTGCGTCGCTGGCCACATGGCAATACTGCGCAAGGCCGTTATCTTCCACCATCATAGGGTTTACCACGCAATGCCTGCCTATAAAAAGCGAATTAATCAACTTATGTTTAATGCCCGTAGGTTGAAAAGTGGGTAAAATATTAATCTGGGCATTGCTTACCAACTCCCTTAAATCGGGGGTAGATGGCGAACTTATAAACTCGATATTCTGAAGGCTGGTTGTTTTTGCCAGTTTTGAAGCGCCTGTACCGGCAATCAGCAAACGCACTTTTAATCCTGGAAAAACTTCTTTAATTAAAAACTCCGCCGCTTGTATGTTTTCCGCTACGGTAAGGTTGCCATGATACAATGCATAGCCGCCCCGTCCGGGCTTGCAGTCGATGGTATCATTATATATAAAAGGCGGTACATATTCCACCCTCGGGAATTGCGCTGAAAGCGTAGCATGGTCGCGCTCGGATACTGAAAACAGGCATTGGGCCCGGTCAAGGTTCTTTTCAAATTTCTTCAGCCGCTCCGATTCTTTTTGGTAATAATATTTCTTAAGCGGATGCGTGGTTGCTTTTGCCAAATATTCGTAATACTCGTGCTCCACATTATGCATCCGCACATAAAATGGTTTCTTCTTATACCGCACGTCCATAAGCAGCGAACAGGTATGCACACCTTCCAGCAAAACCGGATAATCATCGGCAAAAATACGGTTGGCTAACTCCGAATTATTACGGCTATAAACAATATAAGGGTCTTGCCGAAACGGGAATTGAAGGATGCTTTTGCGCGGATAATAATGCACTTCGCTGCAATAATTACTGAGCCTCGATGCCTTGCCGCGGCCATATTCGAAACAATGAAGGATGATATGCACCCCCATTGCGCTCAGGTTTTTGATGCGGAAATACATATCGATAGCTGCGCCATAATTGGCAGGGAAGGGTACATCCAAATCGACAATATGTAAATATTTTTCGCCCATTAGTGCGACCAAATTAAGCAACTTACGTTTACTTGGCATTAGTTATATGAAATAGCCAGCCTTAATACCTTCAGAAAAATTACTTTTGAATATTATACGAAGAATGCCAAGCCTGCAAAAAATATTCCTTAAAAACACCACCAAACCACTATTCTGGTTGGTTCTCGGCTTTATTTTCAAAGGCATCCCTTTTCTTTTTGTGCTTCTTAACCATCCTTACCAGGATATTAAAGGCATTTGGGGCGCAACCCAGGCCGATGATTCTTCTTATCTGGCGCCTATGGATAACCTTATCAGCCATGGGATATACAACCCCGATTTCCGTATGCCGGGATATGGCGCATTTTACCTTTTATTCCGGTTTGTATTTTCTCCTGAAATGGCATGCAATGCCTTGATTATATTGCAGGTTGCACTCGCATCTATAAGTGTTTATTATTTAGCGCTTATTGCGAAAAATACCTTCAAAAGTGATGCTTGTTTTTATTTGACTTTTTACCTCTTTATTTTATGCCCCTACTCCAACTTTTTCGATGCCTACATAGCAACAGAAAGCCTTTGCGCTTCCCTTTTAATTTTCGGTGTCTATTTCTTTACGCAATACTTTCAGTCGAATAAAAAAAGATACTTGTTTATTGCCGGATTGCTTTTAACATGGGTACTATTCATCAGGCCTGTATTTGGCGGTGTTTTACTTATGTACAGCCTGCTTATTTTTCTAAAAAAAAGCACAGGATTTCGCACGAAGATAAAACCTCTTTTTCTGTTTTTGATTCCTTTTTTACTATTGGAAGGGTTATGGGTTTACCGAAATTATGAAACCCATAAAAAGTTAATCCCATTTACCGCAACGGGCGCATTTTACCCGAATGCAGCCAATAGTTACCTCAAACCTTTGTTTGATTTTACCCAAAGTTGGGGTGGTGCCTGTTCATTAACCAATAAGCCCGCCGATATTAATTGGTTTCAATATTATTACCCCGGTATGCCGGCCAATCTTTCATATGATTCACTGCCGGATGATATTTATACATCGGCATTTAACAAAGACAGCCTGCTGAAACTGAAAGGAATGATTGCCGACTTAAAGAAACCCATGCCCGATTCTGCCTCTTTTCAATATAAACTGCGGATAAAACTATTTACCTACAAAGAATCCGAAAAACGAGAAAAACCCTTTCAATATTATGTAAAAACGCCCTTAAAAATGATTCCAGTAATGCTTTTTGGCCCCGTTGCGCGTAACTATCTTGAAAGGGGCCGGTCTGTTCCGGTATTAGGTAAGCCAATAGTTGCTTTCAATTATTTTATGTATCTGTCTATCTTACTATTAGGCTTGGCGGGAATTATTCTGTTAACCCTAAAAGGAATCCGGCAAAACGCCAGTTTGCTCATTGTCACATTAATTCCGCTTTATACCATCCTGGTTCACCCGGTTATGTTTCGCTTTTTCGACAGCCGCTTTCTGTTGCCTTCATTCCCTTTTATAACAGTGTGTTCGGCGTATCTTATACATCTGATATATCGCAGGTTTTTTGTCTCCTTATCAAAAGGGCTATAGTACCCCATTTTTCATTACTTTTGCAGCCCTTATTTAAAGACGCTTGAGTTCAGGAACTGACATATACATACACCCTTCTGCAATTGTGGATGAAGGTTGCATAATTGGCGAAGGCAGCAAAATATGGCACTTCTGCCATGTTATGACAGGCTCTACATTGGGCAAAAAATGCAATCTGGGCCAAAATGTAATGGTTGCCAGCGGAGTTATTTTGGGAAATAACGTAAAAGTGCAGAACAATGTATCTATATATGAAGGTGTTATTTGCGAAGATGATGTGTTTCTGGGCCCGTCTATGGTATTTACCAACATCACCAATCCGCGAAGCGCAATTGTGCGCAAAGGGCAATATGTTAAAACCAACGTACATAAAGGTGCAACCATTGGGGCTAATGCAACTATTGTCTGCGGGCATGATATTGGCCAATATGCCTTTATTGGCGCGGGCGCTGTAGTTACAAAAACGGTAAAGCCTTATGCATTAATGGTTGGCAATCCTGCCGAACAAATAGGCTGGATGAGCGAATATGGCCACCCGCTGAATTTCGATGCAAATGGAATTGCCACATGTTCGGAAAGCAAGGAAAAATACACGTTGGAAAACGGACAGGTTCATAAGTTAGATATAAGACAGGAGATATAAGATTTAAGATATGCCTGAAGGGAAAATAAAATTTGCAATTATTGGGTGCGGGCACATTGGTAAACGCCATGCGGAGATGATTAGCCGCAACGGCGATACCGAACTCGTTGCCTTGTGCGATATTTTACCTGAAGAGCAAACAGATGTGGGAAAATATGAAGTCCCTTATTTTACCTCGTTAAACGATATGCTTGCCGATTGTGAAATAGATGTAGTAAGCGTTTGCACACCCAACGGCCTTCATGCGGAACATGCGTTAAAAGCCTTGGAAGCCAAAAAGCATGTAGTGTGTGAAAAGCCAATGGCATTAAAAAAATCAGATTGCGAGGCCATCATATTTAAAGCCTTGCAAGTAAACAGACAGGTTTTTTGCGTAATGCAAAACCGCTATTCGCCGCCTGCGGAATGGCTGAAAAACCTGGTAGAATCGAAAGCACTCGGAGAGATTTTCATGGTGCAACTCGATTGTTACTGGAACCGCGATGAGCGCTATTATAAAACAAATACATGGAAAGGCAAATCAGATATGGATGGCGGTGTTTTGTTTACGCAATTCTCGCACTTTATTGATATGATGTATTGGCTTTTCGGCGATATTTATGACATAAAAGGGCAGTTCAGTAATTTTACCCATTCAAAAAATACGCAGTTTGACGATAGCGGAACTGTTAGTTTCAAGTTTCTGAAAGAAGGCATTGGAAGCCTCAATTTCTCAACCGCTGTATGGGACCATAACTTTGAAAGCAACATCACCATTATTGCCGAAAACGGCACCGTTAAGTTAGGCGGCCAGTACATGGACCAAGTGGAGTATTGCCATGTAAAAGGCTTGGAAAAGCCGATGCTTCCTTCCACCAATCCTGCGAATGATTACGGGCATTACAAAGGTTCGGCAGCCAATCATCATTATGTAATAGAAAATGTAATTAACACCCTTAAAAATGGTTCCACGGCATCTACCAATGCGTTGGAAGGCATGAAGGTGGTTGAAATAATAGAACGGATTTACGCTTCCAAGAAGTAAAATGTTTATAAAGAAAATACATTAACATAAATTACAATTTCAGAAACCTTGCCGTATTAAAAACTTTATGAATTTTACAAACTTTATAAACGGTCCAGACCTTATGAACTTCACAAACTTTATAACTTTATGAATTCCATGTATCAGGATATTATCGACAAAAAAGCAAAAGTTTCCCTTATAGGATTGGGATATGTCGGTTTACCCATAGCGCTTGCCTTTGCCCGGAAAGTCTCAGTAATCGGATTCGACATTAACAAGGAGCGTATCCAGATGATGAAAAACGGTATCGACCCAAGCGGTGAATTAAAACCGGAAGAATTTAAGGGTTGCGATATTGAATTTACCGATTCATTGGATGTGTTGAAGAAAGCCTCCTTCCATATTGTGGCTGTGCCAACCCCAGTCGACCAAGCCAACCAGCCTGACCTTACCCCCGTGCTTAAAGCCAGCGAAAGCATCGGCAAAGTATTAAAGAAAGGCGATTATGTGGTATATGAATCCACGGTTTATCCGGGTTGCACCGAAGATGATTGTGTTCCGGTATTAGAAAAATTTTCAGGTTTGAAAGTGGGTGTGGATTTTAAAGTGGGTTATTCGCCGGAGCGCATTAATCCGGGCGATAAGGTGCATACCATCACCAAAATTTTGAAAATAGTATCTGGCTGCGATGCCGAAGCATTGGATAATATTGCTAAAACCTATTCCATCATTGTGGAGCCGGGTGTTCACAAAGCTTCATCTATCAAGGTTGCCGAGGCTGCCAAAATTATTGAAAACACACAACGCGATGTGAACATTGCGTTGATGAATGAGCTGTCACTCATCTTCAACCGAATGGGAATTAATACCTACGAAGTGCTGGAAGCTGCGGGCACCAAATGGAATTTTTTGAAATTCGCACCGGGGCTTGTAGGCGGCCACTGTATTGGCGTTGACCCCTATTATCTTATCCACAAAGCGGAAGCATTGGGCTACCATACGCATGTAATTAATTCAGGAAGGTATGTGAATGACTCGATGGGTTTTTATGTGGCGAAAAACACGGTTAAGAAAATTATTGCTACAGGAAAGGATATTTCCAAAGCGAAAGTTTTGGTTATGGGCGCGACTTTTAAAGAGGATGTGAAAGACATCCGCAACTCCCGCATAGCGGATGTGGTGAAGGAGCTGAAATCATTTTCACTGACGGTGGATGTAACCGACCCGCTGGCTGAATCGCACGAAGTGAAAGAGGAATACGGCTTCGAACTGACCGATAAACTGGGGAATGATTACGATGCCGTTATTATTGCCGTAAACCATAAGCAATATATGAGTTATGACGAAGGTTTCTTTGCATCTATACTTACCCCGCAAGGCATAGTAACTGATGTAAAAGGCATTTATCGCGGAAAAATTAAGAAATTTGGCTACTGGTCACTATAATAGAGAATTGAGTATTGGGTAATGAGTATTGTACAAATCCAATAAAAATATTAAAAAATGAGAGATTTAAAAAACATATTGATAACAGGGGGCGCGGGATTTATCGGCTCGCATGTGGTGCGCCGTTTTGTGAATAATTACCCCGGTTCTAAAATTGTGAATTTGGATAAACTCACCTATGCAGGTAACCTCGAAAACCTTACCGATATTGAGGATAAGCCCAATTACAAATTCGTGAAGGGGGATATTGTAGATGGCAATTTTATTGATGAGCTTTTTGCAAAACATAAATTTGACGGAGTTATCCACTTAGCTGCTGAATCGCATGTGGACAGGTCAATCACCCACCCGACAGAGTTTGCAATGACCAATGTTATTGGCACAATTAACCTGCTGAATGCCGCAAAAAAGCATTGGGCGGGCAATTACGAAAACAGTTTGTTCTACCATGTTTCCACTGATGAGGTATATGGCTCTTTAGGCGAAGAAGGCTTATTTACTGAATATACCCCGTATGACCCGCGCAGCCCATATTCCGCATCCAAAGCCAGCTCCGACCATTTTGTGTTTGCATATTTCCATACGTATGGATTGCCTGTTGTTATGTCAAACTGCTCGAACAACTACGGCCCTAACCACTTCCCTGAAAAACTGATTCCGCTTGCCATACATAACATAAAAGAAATGAAGCCCGTGCCTGTATACGGTAAAGGCGAAAACGTGCGCGACTGGCTCTATGTAGAGGACCATGCTTCTGCCATAGACCTGGCTTTTCATAATGGTGTAGTTGGTGAAAAATACAATGTAGGTGGCAACAATGAATGGAAAAACATTGAACTCATCCACCTGCTTTGCGACATAATGGATAAGAAACTTGGCCGTGCGGCAGGAACTTCAGCTAAGCTGATAACCTTTGTGAAAGACCGTGCCGGGCATGACCTGCGCTATGCCATTGACTCCTCTAAAATACAGGCCGAATTAGGCTGGAAGCCTTCACTCGTTTTTGAACGTGGCCTTGCCAAAACAGTGGACTGGTACTTAAGCAATGAAAAATGGCTGAATGACGTTACTTCGGGAGAGTATCAGAAGTATTATAAGGGGCAGTACGAGGAGAGGTAGGACTTTGCGTTATTTCAAATAAAATTACTATCTTTGAATAGTACAATAACTGTATGACAAAGGAAAGTTTAATAAATAAAACGCTGACTGCACTTTCAAAATTACCGCAAGAAAAGGTAAATGAAATTGCGGACTTTACCGATTATATTTCCAAGAAATATGAGGAGGAAATTTTACAAAAAGGCATCCAAAAATTGGTGAGCGAATCGAAAACATTCTCCTATTTGGAAAATGAAGAGAATATCTATACTGTTAATGATTTGAAGGAACAGTATAAATGAAAAAAGGGGATATTGTTCTTGTTCCGTTTCCTTTTTCTGATTTATCAGGCAGTAAATTTCGCCCATCACTGATACTTATAGAAACAGAAAAGGATGTAACGGTTGCATTTATTACTACTCAAATTCAATGGAAAGAGTCCACTGATATTTTATTAAAACCAACCAATGATAATGGGCTTAAAAAGGAATCATTGATTCGTTTATCAAAATTTGCTACTATTGATAAGGATATTGTACTCGGTAGATTAGGAAGCCTTTCAGTTATGGAAATGGTTGAATTGAATACAAATTTGAAAATAATCCTAAAACTGAATTAAATACCGACCGCCAGCGAATACCAGAAATACTATAAGGGGTATTACGAGGAGAGGTAAATAAAATAGCCCATGATTTAAATCGTGGGCTATTAAAATAAACGCTTTTAGTCTTACCCTTCCGTAATCGTAATCTTAGTAATCTTATCTCCTTGTCTGATTTTATCAATTACATCCAAACCATCAACCACCTTGCCAAAGCAGGTATGTTGCCTGTCCAAATGCTTGGTGTTAGTGCGGCTATGGCAAATAAAGAATTGGGAGCCGCCGGTGTTTCTTCCGGCATGTGCCATGCTTAATACGCCCCGGTCGTGGTATTGGTTTTCGCCTCCGGTTTCGCAGGCAATCATATAGCCTGGGCCTCCGGTGCCGGTTCCGTTAGGGCAACCGCCTTGTATTACAAAATCAGGTATTACACGGTGAAAATTCAATCCGTCGTAAAAGCCTGACTTGGCTAATTTAATAAAGTTGGCAACGGTTCCCGGTGCATCCTTATCATAAAATTCCACCTTCATGGTGCCTTTTTCTGTTATAATTTCTCCTTTGCTCATGTTTTCTTAGTTTGTTATTGTTAATTAAGGTTGCAAAAATAGGCAAAAAGAATTGTTTTATAAGTTTATTTCAGCTTTTCCAAGGCAGTAGCTATGCGTGCTACTACTTCCTGTTTCCCCAACAATTCCAATGTTTCAAATAAGGCAGGCCCTGCTGCCATGCCTGTAATCAGCACACGGAACAATTGCATCACCGAACCGGGAGCAACTCCATTATCTTCGGCCGTCTTTTTAAAGATGGCTTCAATATTCTGGTGTGTAAACTCAATATCGCCTGAAAGTTCAATACTTAACTTCCCGAAAAAATCTTTGGTAGTAGGATTCCAGCGTTTTTGAATAACAGTTTCATCATATTTATCGGGAGCAATAAAGAAGAATGAGCCTATATCCCAGAATTCATTTACAAAGTGGGCTTTTTCTTTTATTAAGTGGCAAACACCTTCAATATATTTCAAATCAGAGGATAAAGGACCTGTGGATTTTTCTTTTACAATAATTGAAAACATTTTTGCCAACTCTTTATTATCGGTCTTTCTAAGGTATTGCTGGTTGAACCACTTGGCTTTATCCGGGTCGAATTTAGCACCTGATTTATTTACTTTTTCTAATGAAAAAGCTTCAATTAATTCTTCTTTTGTAAATAACTCCTGGTTATTGCCCGGATGCCAGCCCAATAAGGCAAGCAGGTTTACTACCGCATCAGGGAAATAGCCTCTTTCTTTATATCCGGAGGACTTTTCTCCTGTTACAGGGTCTTGCCAATCTAAAGGAAACACAGGAAATCCAAGCCTGTCGCCATCGCGCTTACTTAATTTACCATTACCATCAGGGCGCAGCAACAATGGCAAATGCGCAAATTGAGGCATTACATTTTCCCATCCTAAATATCTATACAAAAGGACATGTAAAGGCGCAGACGGCAACCACTCCTCCCCTCTTATCACATGGCTAATGTTCATCAAATAGTCATCAACTACGTTAGCTAAGTGATAAGTCGGCATTCCATCTGATTTGAATAGCACTTTATCATCTAATGAGCTGGTATGGACTACTACCCATCCCCTAATTATATCATGAAAACGGACTTCCTCGTTACGTGGTATCTTAATACGGATAACATAAGGCTCTCCGGCTTCCAGTTTCTTTTTGGTTTCATCTTCCGAAAGTGTCAAAGAGTTTTTCATCGAACCTCTCGAAATAGCGTTGTATTGCGGAGCCGCAACCTTGGCAGCTTCCATGCGTTTCCGCATAGCTTCCAGTTCTTCAGTGGTATCAAAAGCATAATAGGCATTACCGCTATCTACCAGCCTTTGGGCAAACTCATGGTACATCAGTTTCCTTTCCGATTGGCGATAAGGCGCATGAGGGCCACCTGTTACAACACCTTCAGTCGCACTGATACCAAGCCATTCAAGTGCATTAGCAATATATTCCTCGGCACCGGGCACAAAGCGGTTTTGGTCTGTATCTTCAATCCGTAAAATGAATGTTCCATTATGTTTTTTTGCAAAAAGATAATTGTACAAAGCCGTCCGTACCCCGCCTATATGCAAGGGACCCGTAGGGCTTGGTGCAAATCTTACTCTTACTGCTCTGTCCGCCATTTAGTATGTTTTTTGAGTCGCAAAGATAGGGAATTAGTGGTTAGTGGTTAGTGGACAGTGGTTAGTCTAATTTGTAGATAATTCACTATTTAAGCTAATCACAGGCCACTAACCACTAACCACTTGCATTTAATTCGTAATTTTGCACCATAATGAAGCCAATCAGACAAAGCAAGGTTGCCCGCCTCCTGCAGAAGGAAATGGGAGAGATTTTCGGAAGGGAAATGAAAGATTTGCTGCCCGGAACATTCCTTACAGTTACCGGTGCGGAAGTAAGCCCCGACTTATCCATAGCAAAGATTTTTTTTACCGTATTGGGCAAAATAAAGCCTGCTGAAGCCATGGAAATACTTATGGCAAACCGAGCCAGTATCCGTCATGAGCTTTCTACCCGGGTAAAAAACCAGATGCGTATTGTACCCGATTTAAGGTTTCATATTGATGATTCCTATGAATCCATCGCACGAATTGAAGAATTGTTGAAGAAATAAGCTTATTTGAAACCATTAAAATGGTTTTACACAATTATTACATTGTTATAGCCCACGGTTTAAACCGTGGGCTATAACAAAACCGGGTTTACCAGAATGGTTTTAACCATTTTTGTTAGGTAAAAGAAAGGATTGTTAAATTTGCAGCATGAATCTTAAAGCACTAACCATAGAAGGATATAAGTCCATTGGAAAAATAACCATTTCCAACCCAAATCCTTTTACGGTTTTTGTAGGGCCTAATGCTTCGGGAAAGTCGAATATTTTTGAGGCGATAGAGTTTTTTACATTGTGTGACACAACAACCCCCACTTCAGCAATTAATTTATTTGGTAAATATGCCGATATTATCAACCGAGTTAATTTCAATGATTCTTCGAAAATTAAACTTGAAGTAAATCTAGAAGGTTATATAACTGACCTTAATATTTATGCAAGCCCAAACAATATTGATGAAATAGATAGGGGTAAAATTGGAATAGGGATTAGTACTAATTTACTGGGGATAATAGAGAAAAAAAACCCTCCAAACACCTACATTAGATCGAATGGAAGTTATTATCAGTTTTTCAATTTCACTAGACTTTTTGCTGGAAACTCAAGGCTACTTAAACAGAATCTGCAAGATGATTCCAAACTAAATATAGATGCCTCAAATCTTGAAAAAGTCCTGAAACGAATTCTAAAGGACGAAAATAAAAGAGAAGAAATATTTGAAATCCTACAACTCCTAATTCCTGGCTTCGAAAGAGTAGAGATTTTATCTTCGGAGTTAAGTGGCAGGGATGATATGATTATTTATGAAACCAACTTAAAAAAACCTTTACATAGAGGACTGATTTCAGATGGCACCTACAATATCCTTGCCATTATAGCAGCATTATACCAAAGCGATACCCCGCAGTTTTTGTGTATAGAAGAGCCTGAAAATGGGTTAAATCCTTTTGTAGTTAAAGAACTGGTGAATATTATTCGGGATATATGTGAGGAGAAAGGGCATTATGTATGGCTCAATACCCATTCCCAAAGCCTGGTTTCAGTATTAACAAAAGAGGAAATTATTATCGTAGAGAAGAAAAACGGGCTTACGGAAATTAAGCAAATACAGGATATGAATCTACATGGTTTACGAATGGATGATGCTCTTTACACTAATTCAATCGGCGGAGGCAATCCATGGTAAAGTTGGGGTTTATTGTGGAAGGAGCAACAGAAAAAATCATACTTGAACAGTCTGATTTTTTTAGCTATTTAAGCACCCTGAAAATTGATTTTATTAAAGACGTTGAGAATGCTGAAGGGAATGGTAATTTATTGCCACATAACATTGAAAAATATGCCGGAACTTTGGCATCAAAAGGAGCTACGGATATTTTTATTTTAACTGACCTAGATCGAGATAAGTGTATCACTGAAACAAAAAAGAGAATAAACCCTGCCTCAAATCATATTGCTGTTATAAGTATCCATGAGGTAGAATCTTGGTTTTTATCTGATACCGAAGCAATCCGCAAGTGTATTAATACTCCTGATTATTCGTGTACTAATCCCGAGGCAATTGCCGAGCCATTTGATGAAATAGTTAGGTTGCTCAAGACTTCCACAGGAAGAGGCATTGGGAGGCACGGAGAAATAAGGTTAGTTAAAAGAATGTTACGAAACGGCTTCTCCATCCTCAAAGCGGCCGAACACCCCAATTGCAATAGTGCTAAATACTTCCTGAAAAAGATTAAGGAACTCTCTCCTTTATAAACTTTATAACTTTACGCCCTTTATAAACTGAAATGGAATACGACCCGATTAAAAATAAGTTAGGTGTTTTTTTTAACAAAAGTCCTTTTTTAAGAAAGACCTTTTACAACCTGCTCGACCTGTTATTGCTGCGCACATGGCATATACACAAGCAATTAGACAACTGGGAGAAGACCGCTCCGAAAAACGCTAAAATATTGGATGCAGGTATGGGGTTTGGACAATATTCCTACTGGATGGCCAACAAACACCCCAACTGGAGCATATTCGGGGTAGATGTAAAGCATGAACAAATTGCAGATTGTAATAAATTCTTTTCTCAGATTGGATTAACCAATGCCAAGTTTGAATACGCTGACTTAACAGCCTTCAGCCATCCTGACACATACGACTTTGCATTGTCTGTTGATGTTATGGAGCATATTTTAGAAGATGTGCAGGTTTTTAAAAACATATACGCATCTTTACATAAAGGCGGAATGCTGCTTATTTCTACCCCTTCTGACCAAGGAGGTTCTGATGTGGAAGAAGGCAGCGGCGAATCATTTATTGGCGAACACGTGCGTAATGGTTACAACATTAACGAAATACAAGACAAACTAAAAACCGCTGGCTTCTCAAAGATTGAAGCTAAATATTCCTACGGAAAACCGGGACATATTTCATGGGTGCTATCTATGAAATACCCTATGAAAATGCTCTCTGCCAGCAAGGCGTTGCTTATTATTCTACCGTTTTATTACTTGGTTACTTTCCCATTTGCGCTTATCCTTAATGCAATGGACAGGGATGGGAACCACAAAACAGGCACCGGGCTTATTGTGAAGGCGTGGAAGTAAAGTTATGAGTTATAAATTATGAGTTATGACCCAAAGCTAATTCGGAAATAACTTATAACTCAAAATACTATACTGCCTCTGCACCCTCTGTAAATACAGGGAAGTGAAAGACTTGGTCTCAAAATTTGGCCTCAAAACATAAAGAGAATGCTTGATGCAGGTTGCTGTGAAATACCTGTGAGCAAAGGAAAGCCCGTTCTTTATGATGTTTTTCATGCTTCAAAGATACATGAAAATGCTTATCAAAGGGCTATTTTAATGAAGTTAATTTGTTAATAATTACTAACAATTATTTTGCTTTTTGCTTAATGGTTTGAAGTGAAAACCATTGATAAAAGCGTGGTCTATACAGCCCTTGCGGAAAATTAATCCATGTCCTTGTTTATCCCCTTCTTCTAAGAGTTGGGGTGCAACTTTACTTAAAGTGGAAATAGAACCTTTCCAATGCTCTTTATAAAGGAGATATTGCCGGAGTTCTTTAACCCCTCTTAGTATCTCTCCGAATTTAGGTTCTTCCTTCCGGGCTGCATTCTCGGCAACCCATTCCCGTTGAGCTTTGATATACCCTTCTTTGTAGGCATCTGATATAATGCCTTGCAATTCCTGGGTGCCAATGGTTATTACCTGAATGCTCATAGCGTCAATTACTTTAATCTTCTTTTAATAAGTTCCTTTTCAGATATAGGATATTTCTTGAAGATAATTTGCTTCAGTTGCCTGAGATTAATAACATCATCTTGATTGTACAGGAGTACATCCTTTTTTCTTTCAACATTATGAAAGTCACTATAGATATTGAAGATGCTCTTTTTATATTTAGCAATTTTTCGTGTCAGGCCAAAGTCCTGCTCCAGGCTTTCAAGTTTGTAACAACTCCTTTTAGGTAATTGGTATCGGAATACCGAAAGTAAATTAATACAGACATAATTATCACGGATGTTGATTTTGAATTGTTTTTCAATCATACCAATGTCAGGGCCATAAAAGAAAATGTAGCCTTTTTTAGCTGGCTGGAGGGATTTAATAATATTCTCCTTTGTAAGCATCGAGCCCCATAATTGATAACATCGTGAGTAATCTGTGGCGGTTGAATGGAGGAATATCTTTTGATTCCTGTACCATTCATTGTCAACGTATAAATTCATAGTATTTTAATAATTTGTGGAAAGGCAAAGAAATAACATGCTTTATCTAAAGTGAAGGGAAATTCTATACAATTTTTCATAGATTAATTTTATTTTATGGGGTATAAATTTTATTTTTGGGGTTGTTATCATTATTTTTTGGGTTGTTAAAAAGTAAGTGAATCAAAATTATCCTGTCTGTTGCTGACAGACAATTAAAACAGTCTAAAACCGAATAAAACAAAATTGTCAAGGTCTAAATATTTTTTAAGAGTTTAGATTGCAAACGTATAATTGCAATTGTCAGAGGACAAGTGTCAATGTGTGTCAATGTCTGTCAAAGTATGTCAGGCAAACTGTCATGACAAATCTGTAACAGTATGTCAAAGCCTGTAACTGTGCCAATTGTCATTATGTCAGGTAGATTTGTCAGGCTGACAAATCCTTGGCAAACTCTGTTACTTCAAAAGTGGAATAAATACCCGATTTTCTATGAGAAATAAAAGCATCCCCTTTAAACACCCCGAAAAATATTTTTTTATCGAGTGAATTTGGGCAGTAAAATAAAGCAATACAGCCCTTTTCCCATTGATTATGGGATTTTATTGAAAAAAATAGTACGAACCTATACTTCAATTTAACAGTGATAAATTAGGGTAAAATAATATTTCCCTCATTTTATCCTGAATATCAATGTGGAAATGCTCCTAAATAATGCTGTTAAGTTTAATATTTCAAAGCAAGGAAATACTGCCCTATTACTCCCCATAAAACCGCCACCAGATACTTTTTGAAGGCTGTTGCTATCGATTAAAATCAGATAAGAAATTATGGTTTTAGTCAGTTTCCAATTTGTCAGGGGGACCTAAAACCCGCCACCAGATACTTTTCTAGCCTTACGACCATAAAAAAAGCCCTGCATTTCTGCAAGGCTTATATGGGATTAAGATTTAATGAATTTGAGCGCGGCGGCTCGTTTTGCCTCTGTTGTCAGTTTGGCAAGGCGTTCATATTTGCCTTCAAGTTGGTTAAGCGTATGGAATGTTTGAAGGAGATTGCCTACTCTTTCAGGATTAGCAATGCATCTTTTACTTGCATCATTAATCACTTCTACCGTGTCCATTATGGTGATAAATGGAATTACAGAGCCTTTGATGTAGGGATGGAATAGTTTTGCCTGCCAGGCAGCAAAGGTTATCCAGTAGAACATTTCCATTTCTTCGGGATTATCTGCAATAAAGGTAAAGCTATTGCAAAATGGTTTGGGATGTGGCCTTCCGCTGTTCATTCCTTTGTTCAGGATGTAAAAGCTGTTTAGTTCTACCGATGCGGAAGTCCGGTAGGTCTTTAATGTGAACTGTTTCATTTTGTATTTTGATTTATGCATTAGCTGCGTGTTTGCAGTACTGCGGTTATCCGCAAAGCATAAAGGCAGGGCGGTTCTGTCACCGGATTTCATGGCTGTTATCCGGGGAACCGGACTGTGGAATAAATTTATGCCGAGAAAATCCCTTGTTACCCTCTTTATTTGGGCGGTATCAAAATATTCTGTGAGGGAATGTAGTTAATGATAGGCGGAGCATGCATTAGCGAATGGATGAACAGTATATTTTTATACCGTTCCGGCGCTGAAGTATTTATCCGGCTCAGTCGGGGATTGACCATTGAATAAGCAGGCAATCTCTGACTGTGCCGGTTCAGCAAAGGAATAACAAGAGAGGAATTGGAATAAATTTATGCCGCAAAAGACGGTTGACAGGTTCGGCTGTTTGCCCTGCCTTTAAATTTGTGGAGAACCGGAGTAATAGTTAGATGTGGGGTTAGGTGTTTTAGCGTTAGGGATAGCAGCGGAAATCCCGCAACCCTGAAGCTAAGCGAAGCGAGTAGCAGGGGAGGAATTGCAGCGTATAGCCCGCCCCCTTCATGGTATCAGGGGAACGCCCTGATAAATGAATTATAAAACTTTCTTTTTACTCTTTAATCTTCCAAGATTCCCAACAACCTTACCTTTCGCATAAATGTTGATGGTATTTGCACTCGCCTTTCTGCTTTTCTCAAATTCTTTCCGGTCTTTTTCCAGTATAAGGTTAGGGTGACTTTAAAAAAGAATAATAATCAACTAAATTCATAACCTTTGTTGCAAATCCAAAGGCTTTTATGCAGTCCTGTAAATCAGTATCACCAGTAACAAGTATTACTTCCCCTTGGTTAAGTGTACTGTGAGAAATCAGCATGGCAACTTGCTCATCCCAAATCCAGTTCCATCTTTTCCTTTGCGATGCTCTAGACTTGATATCAATACTATCTTCCACTACCTTTTTATTTACCCAGCATCTAAATCCTGCTGCTAAAGGGAAAACCCTATTTAACGCTTGCCCTCTTTTTTGAATTTCTATAGGGATTGCAAGTAATGGTGAATTTAAATGATATCCAACCGCTGCAATAATCCCAATAGCTGTTAAATTTCTAGTTGGAGCTGAATTTAAAGATAGAATTAGGTCAGTTCTTAATTGAGAATCGGTAATTGTAGGTTTTTTACTACGTATGTCTGCTTTTGCCGCATTAATTCCATTTTCAACATCATTTGCAAATTCTAGCTCTTTGGCAGTGAGCATATTTTTAATATTTGTGAAATTTGATGTTCTGGAATGAAATCTTCTAGCATACCACCAACATCTACCAAAATCCCTAACAACACTTGCGATATTTTCGTTTTCATTTTGTTTGTCCGGTATTGTTGCATTGAAAAAAAGCTGGGCATATTGAAGGACTGGTTGAGCAATTATTCTTGGTTCCAATGTTGGGTCAGGTAATTTCCTAATTACCTTATAGCAACTGACCAGCCTTTTCCAAAAAGAGTCGAGATTACCTTCTGAACAATGCAATGCCATTGCACGGATTCCACGCAAACATTCTTTATAATGTCTTCCTTTTGGCATATCCGCTAGATGACTTAACATCTCCATAGCTACAATTAACGGGCCAAGTGCTTTAATGTTTTTTTGTTTCTCAAGTTCTTTCAATTCCTTAACAATGGTGGGGACTTTGTACATTTTGGCATCTTCCACAAGTGTCCTGTAGGAGTTTGTATCAAAAACTACTGAAATAGGTGGTGTACTCATTTTATGCTTTTTTTCTTCTTTTTTTCTTGCCTTCCCCGGCAAACAACCCTGCGGTGTATTTTTCGTACAGTTCAAAAAGGTATTCTATCCGTTTGGTTTCGCTCTCAAAAGGAGCGGCGCGGTAGCATTTATCAACTGCCTTGTCTAATTCTTGGTGGGCTTTTACCAAAGCAGGGGGCATACTTAACGGGTCATATAAATCAGCAAGTGAGCTATAAGGAAATTGTAAACGAGCATCTAAAACCGCTTGCGCTGCTTTTTCAACTGATTCCTTTTGTTTATCGGTAGGGTTCTCAGGCCAGGGGTAATTATTATACACAACTGAATTAGAATAACTGAAATCACTTTTCATTCTGCCACATGTATATTTCATCCATGTCATGTGCATAATTGAAGTAATAATGCCAAAATGGTATAAACTGGCATGTTGTATAATAAAGACTTTGTCTGTTACTATTACATTTTTTGAAATGAATCCAATGGGAATATATTTTCTATTTTCAGAGCTTACTTTAGGAATAAGCAAATAATCTGAGGATGGTTGTCTTTCCTCAGCAAAAAGCATCGGGTAATCCGCCATTTTCTTAGTTCCTAATCGGGGACTGTTTTCTCTAAACTCTTTAACCAATTTTAATCGTTCCATAATTTCAGAGATGTTGTTATATCTCTTTGGGTCTATATCTTTAAGCCATAAACACCACCTAATTTTATTTTTTATAAATTCTTCTGCACTATAAAATTTACAAATGAATTCTTTTGAATTTGGATACCTGCTAGTGAGTTGTTCTTTCTCTTCATTCATTAAAATCAAATGCCCACCATCCCTTAAGGCACTACCAGACTGCATCAACGGTGTTTTACAAATAGGTTTAGTAATTGACTGTAAGGTTATATCATTCCCTTCAACTAAATATGGATTAATGTTTTTTACCTTTAATTCATGTGGTTCACCACCTGAATGGTCGTATTCATATAATAACTTTTTGGGAATATCAAAATCAGCAAATCCAATAATAACAACATGTACTGCGGCTTTTCCTTTAGATTCATTGTTCCATTTAAAAGTTTGGTGAGCGAAGTGAATTTTTAATTTGTATTTATTATATAATTCCTTCCATAATATTCCAACTTGTTCCCCTTGACTGATTGAATTAGTTGAAACGAATGCCGCTTTAATTTTAGTCCCTGATATGTATTGCGCTGCTTTAATATACCAACACGATACATAGTCCAACATGCCTAAAGATGATACGCCTTTGAATATAGTTGCCATATCTTCTTTTTGTTCTTTTGACTGGTAAGATGTACCTCTGAATGGTGGATTACCTAAAATGTACGAGAGTTGATTCTTGCTTACAATACTTTCCCAATTCAATCGCAAAGCATTATTAGGTATTATCGTAGCACTCTTTCTTAAAGGCAGGCGCACATAATATTCGCCAAACTCTTCACTAATTTTCATGTTCATTTGGTGGTCCATCAGCCACATGGCAACTTGGGCTATCTGGGCTGGCCACTCTTCATATTCTATGCCAAAAAACTGGTCAACATCAATCCACAAAGCATTTTCAACCAAAATAGCGGCTGTTTCGGTTTCGGTTTTGTAGAGTACTCTCAAGATTTCAATTTCAAGTAAACGTAGCTCCCTATATGTAATTACAAGGAAATTGCCGCACCCGCAGGCAGGATCTAAAAATTTAAGGGTAGATAGTTTTTTATGAAACTCTACCAATTTGTTTTTACTGCCTTTTGCTTTTTCAAATTCCTCGTGCAGGTCATCTAAAAACAGGGGCTTAATCAGTTTTAAAATGTTCTTTTCTGATGTATAATGCGCTCCAAGGCTGCGCCTTTCCTGGGGGTTCATCACACTCTGGAACATGGAGCCGAAAATAGCAGGTGAAATTTTGCCCCAATTTAAAACGCAACAATCTAAAAGTATTTTCCGCATTTTGCTGTCAAATGCTGCCCTATGCAGGCTTTCTTCAAAAAGTTTGCCGTTTACATAGGGAAAGGCATTCAGGGTTTCATCAATATTTTTCAGCCTGTCTTTTGGGGCGGTATTTAATACCTCAAACAGCCCTGCAATCCGGTCTGCAAGATCGCTGCCGTCATCCCGAGTGTTATTGCGTATTAAGTCCTCAAATATGCCCTTTTCAAAAATGGTGGTATCATCGGCAAACAGACAAAATAACAGGCGTACTAAATAAACTTCCAACTGATGCCCTGTGTAACCAACTGCCTTTAACATATCATGGAGCTTGCCCATCAGTTCGGCTGCCTCAATGTTTACAGGGTCTTCGGGTTTGTAAACCTGTTTTTGGTAACCTGCAATAAACCCGAAATGTTTTACATTTTTATAGAGGTCTTTTAAATGAAATTCTACTTGGGTATTTTCTTCTAAATCATAAAGTCTGAAACGGTCGAAATCGCAGACCAGAATACTTTTTGGCAGCTCGTTCTCTTTCAATCCCGAAAAATAATCCGTTGCCTGTTTATAGGCTTTATCTAAATCTTTGCCCCGTGATTTTTGTTCAATAAGCAATACTCCTTTCCATAGCAGGTCAATATAGCCGTCTCTGTCGCCAGCCTTATGTACTTTGGTTTCAAAAGTGGCAACCCTGCGGCGGCTTATTCCAAAAACATTGAAAAAACCATCCAAAAATGATTTTGCCTCGGCATCTTCACTGGCTTCATTCTCCCATTCCTTTGAGAATTGTACCGCCCTGCTTTTTATTTCATTCCAACTTAATGCCAATTGCTTTCCTTTAATTAGTATGCAGTAAAAGTAGGGAATTATTTATCAATTCAACATAAAGGACATAACATATTATCGCAAAACCAGCCACCAGATACTTTTGGATGGGTATTGGTGATTACTCAATAATTAATTTCCCTGAGCCAATTAAGGCTTCGTTATGGGTTAAAATACGGTAGAAATAAATACCTGGGGGCTGATTCTTAAGACTAATCTCCGTATTATCTGAATTTAGAACTGCTGTATAAATACTTTCTCCAAGCACATCATATATTTCAACAGTCCATTTTCCATTTATGTTTAAAAAGGAAATTGTAAAAGAACCATTGTTAGGATTAGGATAAACTTTCACTTCTCCAACGCTTTCTTTGAACTGTTCTAATCCCGTATAATTGCACCCTATCGTATCACATCCCATGCTATCGGTTTTTACAACCCAAAAGTTCTCAGGATTATCATAAGTATAACCGGAAGCAATAAATCCGCCATTATGAGTGTATAGTATATCAGTTAAATAATCTTCGTCTGTAGGATAAACCTTATAATAATATCTCAACCATTTTTGATTACCATTGGAATCTGTTCTTAAAATTGCACCTGGTTGTGGCTTTAATAAAGAATCTCCAAAACCACAAGCTATGATGTCTCCATTCGGCAATTCCCTGACGTCATTAAGAACATTGTGACCCTCTTCATTAATTAGCCCATAGGTATTACTCCATACGATACTTCCAGTATCATTTAGTTTAGCCATATACATATGAGAGAACGCTATATCTCCATTCCAATTGAGACTATCATCCCAGAAGCCAGAAACTAAATATCCTCCATTTTTTAGTGTCCTAATAGAAAATGCTCTCACATCACAAATTGGGTTGGGAATATATTTTGTCCATTTGATATTACCTCCAGAATCTGTTTTCATTATCATGATTTTCCCATCCCAACAATTTATTTTAGAGTAATTAGTATTGGTATCCTTCTCATAAGCACATAAAATATATCCTCCATCTTTACAGGTATCAATACCAGAAGCTTCTCTTGTCAAGCTATCTGAATAATGATAGGTTCTAGTCCAAATTAAATTTCCCAAACTGTCTGTTTTTCTTAAGAAAAGAGTGCAAAATCCCTGGTAACGGTCAGCGTAATTTATCCAAGCACCATATATTAAATATTTCTCATCCCTTGTAATTTTTATTTCATCAGTCAGGGTAAATGTAGAATCTGCATAGTTTCTTGTCCATACCGTATCTCCATTTCCATCAAACCGGTATAATCCCCAACAAACTAGAGATGACACTGTATCATTATACCAATCTATTTCTCCTATTTCACCTCCCCATGGGATATTAATTCCTAATTCGTTACACACTGCATAGGGAAGAAAATTATAACTCGCTTTAGGATAGGATTTTTTCCATAGTATATTTCCTGTGCTATCTATTTTTGATAAAGCAATATCCTGGTGACCTTTAGAATCAAGGGTAATACCATAAATTATGTACCCATTAGGTTCAACCATGATACTTAGTGACGACGCAGCTAGTCCTGGAATTATAGGAAAAGCTTCATTGAATCTAATATTTTGGGCAATTGTAAAATTGCCCAAAATACCGATAAAGAACAATAAAAATGCACCTTTTCTAAACATTATTTCTCTAATACCAATTTGCCTCTTTGCACGGCTTTGCCATCAACCATTATGCAATATAGGTATAATCCGCCTGATAAAGATGAAATATTTTCATTAATTTGGGTTTTAGAAAGAGGTAAATTCCAGTAGGAAACGCTATTTCCGAACTCGTTATATAAAATAAATTTTGCCTTCTGAACACTACCCGCTAAATTGTAGGCAATGGTAATTTCATATTTAGCAGGATTTGGATAAATCTTAAATTGAGAATTGGAGTTTGACGATAGAGAACTATTTGACCCTACAATTATTTTTTTGTGAGTTTTTTGCGGGCCATTATTGTGAGTTATGGGAAAAATAGGAGCGAAATATTGTTTATTGAAAACAAGCCGCATTAGCGCCCTTGCATTAGCATAACCAGGGTGTGTACTATCTATAGCAATACTATTTACAGTAGCTATATTGGTTGAATCTCCTTTTAAAGCATAATACCCATTAGGTTCGCCCCTTAATGCAATAAGAATATTCATCAATTGGCAGAAATTGGAGTAGTTTGCATCTGCCGATTTCAAATTTGTGAGGGTGGTTACTGCAGGAGTGTATTCACCCGCTGTAATTTGCAACTGGGCGACTTGTGCCAGGTAAGGATAGCTTAAAGGGCCCTGTAGACTTTGAATTGCAGCAATTGCACTGTCAAACCTTCCCACGATAGTGTCGTTTACATAATAGGTAACTAGTGCATTAGTTGCCAAACTTACCTGCCTCAAATAATAGGAAATATTATTTTGCAATATGGTGCGTGGCGAAAGAATGGAATCAGACTGATAGGCATTAAGCTGATTTACTATGGAATCGGGCAGCGAAATGGTATTCAATGTGGTAATTACATTATTGTCTAAAGGTGAGTTTGGTATCAATATGTTCTCTAAAATTGTTACAGGCAGGTTATCTAAAATTGTCGCATTCAATATACTGTCCGATAAATAAGGCCCACTAACAAAAAGGGAATCTTCTATTTGAATAGGGCTTAAGGAATTCAAATCAGTATAAAAGGAATGTTTGTTGCCATTGCTTAGAATATTACCAAGGGAATCGGCTATATTCTGGTCGTAGCTGCGCTCTGCATATTCCCCTGACACGGAAATATCTTCACTTGCTAAATTATGCCCATGATGAATTGCGGCATGAGTATTTGGAGTTGGGCAACCAGGTGAAGCGACACGACCATTTACATTAGTTATATTGTATACACATGTTGGGTCATTATTCGTGCATGTACTACAATAGTAATAATTAGCAATGGTATTGCCTCCATTATAAAAATCATAGGGTGTATTAGTAGTGCAAATATTATTAAATATATTACCCGCTGGGGTACCACTGGTCCCTTGATCTGGAACACTTCCATCGGAATTAGCCACTCCTATATCAGCACTATAAGTAGTTAAATTAATATCATAACTAAAAGTATTGCATAAAATTTGCAAACCTAGATTTGCAGTTAGGGGAGATATAGAACCTTCAGCGTAGGTGCCATAATTCATATTATTAGAGCCTATGTAAGTATTAGCTTCAACATTGCTAGGATAAGAAGAACCACCGGAATTATTTACAACATCCCCATAATTAGTTGAGGGATGTAAGGACGATGTTGCAGAACCATAAGTATTAAATTTATCGGTGAATGACATACCTCCGTTGCCATCAAAAAATAAATTATACGTGTTAGCTGTTCCGAAATTTCCAATATTTGCTTTAGAAAATATATTATATTCAACGTCAGCATGGTTTGTTCCTAATAAATAAATGTCATAGTAATTATTTGTAAATACATTCGATTTTCCAGTGGCAGTTGATGTACCTGCTATAGTAAGTGCAATCCCCGAGGTACTTGTTGCGTAAACTCCATAATTAAGTCCGCTAAATGTATTGGGTGTTGGAGTACCTGTAAGGTCTGGGCTAACAGTATAATTTGCATCAGTACTATTAAGTCCGTTACCATGCAATTCATACATTGGGGCACTTGTAGGCCATGCCTTTGTATTCTGAAATGTGTTACCATAGAAAGTTTCCCCGGTGGTTCCATTCAAATTAACAAAACAAGTAGGAAGTGAAGCACCCGATAAATAATTTGCATCAGTTGTAAAGTTACACAAAGTGAAATTACTATTGTCGGTATATGAGTAGGGAAAGAATTGTGGGCCTTGAACATTATCAATAAAATTTGCTGAGGTTGCTGTTATTTGTCCTCCTTCATGCCCACCTTGTGTCAAATCAACATTTGTTTTAATGGTTTTTATTCCCAAAGAACTCATATATTTTATATAGCTATTGGCACCGGCATCTATTGCAGCGTCGTATAAATAGGATTGTGGATGTATAGAATTTCCTCTCAATTCAATACCATCCCATAAACCAGCTCCTGTGATGCAGGTAGGTATTGCTGTTAATGTATCTACTCCATTGAGGGTAAGTATGCCTCCATACGTTGACATACCATCTCCTTGGTCAAGAACAATTTGTGTTTCAACACCTGTTTCTGCAGGATTAGCAAAATATACGTTTGTTCCGGGCTCTATTTGCAAAACTCCCCCAGGTTGTACTTCAACATACCCCTGAACCAAATAATTGCCACTCCAATAAGTTGTTCCGAAGGGAATTATAATTCCATTAGTTATTACAGTATATCCAGATGGCGGAGAATTAAGTTGTGAAACCGCAGTTGTGAATGCACCGGTGCATGTTGGGGGTTCTACTTTTATAGCATAGTAGTCATCACCATTTAATTCTGTGTTACCAGCCATAATATATCCATTATCGTTTGTGGCGGCTAATCCAAAACTACAATTGGTTCCTACACCTGTTAATATACCGGATCCGCTACATAGTAGTCCATTAACTTCACTGTTAGCCATGTATACCTGGTCCCATTGTAGTTGGTCATTTGAGTTAAATTTAACAAGATCATTATATACTCCTAAATGAACGCCAAGTGTTGACATATTATCTGGGGTTCTTGGTAAATTAAAAGAAAAATCACCACATACTGCATACCCACCGTCTGCAGTAGTTACCAATTTAGGAAGAAAATCAATGCCTTCAAATTGCTTTAGATATTTAACTCCATTGGGGGCACCGGTTGAACCCGAAATTAGACTTCCGTTATAAGTTATTGAAGGAGTAGGGTTAATTTTTAATACAGCATCTTGAACATTCATATATGGTGAAGGATCAGTACCGTAACTATTGCATTCATCAGTTCCCAGAGGATAGAAATCGGGACCACCACCTTGTGTCCAGTTACACCAAGTATGAATAAGTACTTCCGATGAGTTAACATACTTTACTTCTGTCGCAAAAGTATTAGGGGTAAATGTAGGGGCAGTAGTTAATGAACTTGTTTGTGAAGGAAATCCGCCTGCAAGGCTGGCTATAGCAGCACTACTTTCATTATGATGCCAAAGTTGAGTGTTTCCATAGGTACTAATACCCTGGTATATAGCATTTGTAGGATTCCCAGTAAGAGTAGTTACGACGTTGCCACTAACAACATAATAGGGAGAAGAACTATTATTATTTATAACTGCCACACCTCCAAAGAGTGTAGGGTTGGTTGGGGTAGTTGTATAAGTTGGATCAGGGTATAAGCCATAACCTTGTTGTGGACTTCCAGTTCCAAAGTTATTGTCTAAATTAAAATGTTTATCCAATTTTACCAGCATGGCTTCAGTTGGTTGTTGTCCAAATGCGGAAGTGTAAGGTACATTCATCCATGCGTGACATGCAATAATTAACCCGTTCAGGTTTGTTGAGGTTTCAGGTGAAAAATATACATAATCAATATTAGAACCTCCACCACCTTGATTGATTATAGGGTCTTGAGCAATACCCAAGTTTGTTCCAACATAGTTTAAAGATGGGTCAACCAACATATTTCCCCAAAATTCTCTTACTCCACCATTTATAGGATAAAACTGATTGTTTGACGCATCTGAAATCACTGAACCATTACCATCAACCTCCACAGCATAAATAAATTTATTATCTGGATTACCCCCATTGGGATAAACATTATTATTTGGTGTACATACACATGTAGTAGTATATGCGCTATTAGGCACGGGATATGAATAATAAGATGAGGACGAACAATAGTCTTCAGCATAATGACCTACTGCCATAATTCCATAACTAGTAGGAGAAGCTGGATCCGCTATTTCTTTAATTGTAAAAAAACCACTCATAACTACACCATTTTGGCATTGATCCAGTAAGTTAGGAGTTTGATAGGGATCTAAAATAGCACCACATGTGCCATTAGTACCCCAAGGTGTTGTGCAACCTGGAGGCAAATAATAATATTCCCAAAGTTTATTTCCAGATTGGTCTAATTTAAGTATAACAGGAACAGTATTGCAACCATCGGTAGTAGTATAACCAGCAGCATAATAACTATTTGAACCATCCTGGCTTTGAATTATTTGATAAATCCAATCTTGTCCAATAAATCCAATTCCATTGGAATACTGTCCTGGTGCTGCATAAGTCCATTGGGTAATTGGAGGTGTTGATAACAAAGAAGGGGCTGAACCTGTATTAACATTTGCAGTTACTGAAGCAGTGGCTGTACATCCATTATTATCAGTTATTGTTACAGAATAGGTTGTTGTAGCGGTGGGTGTAGCAACAGCATTTTGACAAGTACTACAAGATAAACCTGATGAAGGTGACCATGAATACGTATATGGAGATGTTCCACCACTAGCATTTGCATTAATGTATAAACTTGAAGTCATGGTTAGACTTGTTGAAACAGTCAATAAGGGTGGTTGCGTTACCGTAACAGTAGCACTTGCTGTTTGACTATATGCATCAGTTACTGTTATTGTATAGGTTCCAATAGATAATCCTGTTTTCGTTGAATTTGTTCCTCCACCTGACCAAGAATATGTATAAGGACTTGTACCTCCTCTCGGGCTTGCGGTTGCAATCCCATTATTTCCACCATAGCAACTTATACTCGTAGTTACACTTGCTGAAACAGTTAGGAGGGCATAAACTATTCTTATACGTTCATTATTTTTATCCGCAATGAAAAGATTTCCCAAGTTATCTAATGCAATTTTACGAGGATTAGCAATTTCGGCCGCAGTAGCTTGTCCTCCATCACCTGAGAATCCTCCACCATAATTTCCAGCAAATCTAGTGATGATACCTGACGTATTTACTTTTCTGATTTCTGCATTACCTGCGTCGGCAATATATAGGTTACCCAAACCATCTTGCCTTACTCCAGTTGGCCCGTTAAGTTCAGCAGCTGTAGCTTGCCCTGTATTTCCTGATGAACCTGCTATTCCATTACCTGCAAAGGTTGATATATTACCAGATGTGTTAACCTTCCTTATAACGTAATTCATTTCATCTGCAATATAAACATTGCCAAAAACATCAACAGTGACTCCATATGGAGAATATAGTTCCGCAGCAGTAGCGGTACCTCCATCACCAGTGTAGCCATGATGCGTACCAACACCTGCAATTGTACTAATAATTCCTGATGTATTTATCATCCGAATGGTATGATTCGCCTGCTCCGCAACATAAATGTTTCCAGAACCATCTACTGCAATCCCTAGTGGGTTATTCAACTCAGCGGCAGTAGCAGCAGCACCATCACCAGAATATCCTCCAGCTCCATTTCCGGCATAAGTGCTAATTATTCCTGAAGTGTTAACTTTTCTGATACGCTCGTTACCTGCATCTGCAATATAAATATTACCAAATGCATCTACAGTTACATCCGCTGGAGCACTGAGCTCGGCAGCAGTAGCTTGTCCCCCATTACCTGAAAAGCCCACTAAACCATTGCCTGCAATAGTGCTTATTGTACCAGATGGTGTTATTCTACGAATACGGGCTCCTGCAGCAATATAAAGGTTGCCGGAAGCATCTTCAGCCACTCCTACAGGTGCATTGAGTTCGGCAGCACTGGCAGGCCCGCCATCTCCTGTATTAGCAGCAGTTCCATTACCAGCAATTGTGGTTATGATTTGGGCGTTACTAAATATGAAGAATAGAGCAAACATTAAAGAGAAAAAAAGTCTCAAAGTAAATGCTTGAGGGGAGGTAGTGTTATTCATTGAAGTAAATTTTAGGGTTAAAAGTTTTTTCCTACCACAAAAATTGCGAAATATCTTATATGAAAATCACTTATGCACTGAGTTACACTTTTTCAGGACTGAACAGCACAAATCGTGCACTGGAATACATGTTAGAATTTGAAATAGTAAGGTTTTGAATCCTTAATTTCCTATATAGATTGAAAATGCATGAAAAAATCTTTACGAAAACTACGGAGTAATTCACTTTGCACAATTGTTCCATCAGTTTTTACAATCTTCAACCGTAATATGAAATTGGGTTCAATTTTATCTATTGCTCCTGGGGCAACTAATTCAAAACGGTTGGGCTGCAATAAAAATCCTGCAATTCTATGCAGGTATTCAAGCGAATACCCCTTTAATATTAAGACTTTTCCGCCCTTAAGAAATAATTCCAAATTTCTATGAGAATTCTTTACAGTACTAACGAATAGAATATCTGTAAGTTGAATATTCAAATGACCTTCATTGGTATGAAAAAAGGAATAACCCTCCGCATATTTGTTTGAATTCAACAATGTATGAGCTTTTTGGACTGATTTTAATAACCGTTCTTTCATAATAGGTTTGGGGAATGCGTCTATCGCCTCCACCATATTCATGATGTCCTTAAATTTCTCAGCATGTGCTGTAAATAAAATAACTGGGGTTGGTTTAATATTAATAGCCAATGAAAATCCATCCATGTTTGGCAACTCAATATCTACAAATACAAGATCGGGCTTTTTATTAGAGTTAATAAATACTATAGGGTCTTCGTAATAATCTGTTAACTCTGCATATTCATTACCTTCAAGATATTCTTTAAAAATCTTATGAATTGAAGGGTCGTCATCAATTAATACGCACTTTAGCTTCCTTTGCATAAAATGGTTGATTTTATTATATACTAAATAGGCTATAACGAATCACAAATATAAAAATAGTTAATTAACAAACTAAGATTTAATCTTTATTTTTTAATAATATATGGAAATTCCAAAATCGGATACAATATAATCTTAATACAATGAAAATAAAAGAGCCTAAGATTTTAAATATTAGGCTCTTTTCTTAATCTTAAAAGTGGAAAAGCCTAGGCTGCATTGTTGAAATTAAATCGCTTTGTTACTTCTTTTAGCCTATCCAATCCCTTTTTTATGTCCTTTTCATCAATACCTATATACCTTCTTGTAATGTCGCTGCTGCTGTGTCCAAGTATTTGACTTATTGTCAGTAATTCAACGCCCTTTTTATACAAAATAGTGGCGCATGTTCTACGCATAGTATGGGTGCCAACCTTTTTCTTTATTCCAGCTAATTTGCACCAAGAATCCATATGTGAAAGTATAGAATTTGCACTTATAGGCAGGTTTTGAAATATTCTACCCTCCCTTTCTTTTCCTTGTCCAACCCAATCCATTAAATCCTTACTGATAAAAGAAGGCAATACTTTATCTGTTTTTTCCTGTTGCAATACTATCATATATTGCCCTTCTTCCATTATTATTTGCTCCCAGGTCATATCCCTAACATCTCCCCAACGCTGGCCACATGCAAACTGAAACATCAGAGCTTTGCATATTTCTTGTTTGGGGTAAGAAGTGCTTTGCAGTTTTATCATTTCTTCTTCTGTTAAGGTAATAGGTACTTTTACGACCTGACCAATAGCCGGAATATCATTAACTGAAAACGCCGTTAATGGTATTAGCCCTTTCTTTTGCGCCCTGTTCGCATAACGCATAATAATAGATAAATAAAGGTCTGCCGTTCCTTTTGATATTGGGAGTTTACTACAGTCGCTTTGGGCTTTATTTAATAGCCATTCCCTAAATCCTATCAAAAAGCCTTCATTTACTTGATGAAAGAAAACAGTTTCTGTTTTAGCATAATCGTGCAGTTTCTTTAAGGTATTTAAAGGCGTTCTGCGGCTTTTAGGATTGTCAATTTTTGCTGCCTGTTCCTTACAAAAGTCAGTAAATGTTATATCTGCGGCTTTCTTTTCTGCAAATACATAGTTTATGCACTTACCAATAGCATCCTGTTTAATTTTCCCATCTAAAATGGAATTACCCGTAAAATGAAGTCCTAAAAACTCCAAATTTCGTTTTTGAGTGGATTTTAGATAAACTTCTAAATAAAGGCTTTCGGGGTTCAGTCCGTTTTTACGGCTCTTTAAAAATACAGTTCCTAAAACTGTTTTATGTTTATATATTAAGGTGTTTTTCATTTTCTTTAGTTTTTTCACGGTTAAAAAGTAACTTTGCGCAATATCCTACTGTATTGGAAGTCTCAATAATTGGTCGCAAAAAGGTGAAAAAAGTCGCAATACTGCGGTAAAAGAAAAAGAAGTAATGTATCAGTTAAATGGGCTAAAATACTGGATTGATAGGTGTTCTGAAAAGGTTTGCATAATTTCGTTATGCAACCATTTGCATAACGAAAAATATAACTCATAACTTATAACTATTGTATTTTTGCAGTTAATGAACCTCTCGCTTTTCATAGCCAAACGCTACCTTATTTCTAAGAAATCGCATAATGCCATCAACATTATTTCAGGTATAGCCTTGGGTGGTATTGCCATCGGCACTATGGCGCTCATTATTATTTTGTCGGTTTTCAACGGCATTTCCGATTTAGTTAAAACGCTTTATAATTCTGCCGGAGCGGATATTGAGATTACGGCAGTTAAAGGCAAAACCTTTCTTCCGACAGGGCCTAAATTCGATAGTATTAAACACCTTGCGGGTGTAAAATACTTTGATGAAACCATGCAAGACAGGGCTCTCCTGAAATATCAGGACAAACAATGCCTGGCATATATTAAAGGTGTAGGCGCTGACTTTGCTCCTATGACACACTTCGATACCTTAATCAGGGAAGGGAAATACTCCTTGAAAAACGGCGATGTTTTTCAGGGTGAATTTGGGCGCGGCGTTGCCGAACAGCTTGGTATCAATTCTTCCGAGCAGAACTATACGTCTGTCACTTGTTATGCACCGAAAAGGGGCATTGACAATAGCTCTGTAAACCCGGAAGATGCTATCACCCAAAAGTATTTGTATCGTTCAGGCATTTTCTCCATTAATGATGATTTTGATGGCAGGTATGTTATAACATCAGTTGAGTTTGCCCGTAAATTGTTTGACTACACAGATAATTCTGTTTCTTCCATTGAAATAGGATTGGATAATACAAACTTGAGTTCAAAGGTGAAGGAACAAATGAAAGCACTATTAGGTTCAGGCTATTTGGTGAAAGACCGACTGGAACAGAATGAACTACTATTTAAAACTCTGAAATCAGAAAAACTGGGAACTTTTATCATACTTGCTTTTATACTCCTTATCGCTACGTTCAATATTGTGGGTTCACTTTCCATGCTCATTATAGACAAGCAAAAGGACATTGCTATTCTCCGAAATATGGGCGCGGAAATTAAAACGGTACAAAACATATTCATGTATGAAGGCATTTTGATTACCCTTGTCGGAACCGCTTTAGGCTTAGTGCTTGGCACCCTTATTTGCCTTGCTCAAATTAAATTCAAATTAGTGCCCATGAGCGGGAACTTTGTAGTGGACGCCTACCCTGTTTCCTTTCAGCTGAACGATTACCTGATAACCATAGCATGGGTATTGGTTATTGGCCTGCTGGCATCGTGGTATCCAGTAAAGGTATTTACGGCAAAGAAAATTGCCGCTTAATTTTATCCGTAAAGCGTAAAATATCCGCTTAAATTGAGCCTTTCTTCCATATCCATGGCAATTTGTATGGCGGCGGCAAAATACAGATAGTCTTTTAGTCCGTGGTGTTCCAGCCATAATTCGGCTTTCCCGTCTTCATTCAGCATATTTGAAACTGCCGCCAGTTCATATTGCTTTTCCTGCATCAGTATTTGAACGGCGCTTTTATTTCCATGCACTGCGTCCACAAAAAGGGCAAGCGTTTTGTCATTCTTCAATAGCCAGCCCATAGCCTCGGGGCTGCCCACCAATGCGGAGCCCAAGGCAGCATACGCAGGAGCTTCCGCCCGAAGCTGTATAAATATCTTTTTATCCCCTTTCAAGGCAAGGGTAAGAAGCCGTATTTTCTCTATTGAATAAACCATTTGCTAAATTTGCACCTTCCTATTACTAACAGGACCGCAAAATTAGACATTCTTCACAATGAAAATATTCCTTTTAACAGTATTTAGTCTATTTACACTTTCAGCATCTGCGCAGGATATTGCTCCTCCTCCGCCACCACCTCCTGTAACCTTGCCGGTGAATATGCCCGATGTTTATGGTGCACGGTATTTCCACTTCGGATTAAATTTTACACCCGGAATCTATTGGACAGTTCCAAACAGTTCGAATAACACCTCAAACGGAGCTTCTTTTGGCTATGGTTATGGCGCAAACCTGGAGTTCTATTTCACCCGCAATTATGCCATACTAACCGGTTTTGAAATTACGGATATCGGCGCAAAATATATCAACAATACACCATTACAGGGCTATTACTTAGATTCTATCACACAGCACAATGAAACAGTGCAATATCTTCAAATTCCATTCGAGTTAAAACTGAAAACATCACCCTTTCATAGGTTACGTTACTATGGTGTTGTGGGGCTCGATTTTGGTTTCAGGCTGAAAGCAACCGACGATTATTCTGTAACGAAGAATACAAATGCATTGCCTGCCTTTTTAGATTCATATACCATAAATAATGCCGACATAGCCGGGCAAACCGACCTGTTCCGCGTTTCGCTGGTGATGGGCCTTGGCGTGGAATATACCCTTGCAGGAAGCACTGCCTTGCAGGCCTCCATTAATTACAATAACTGCTTTACAAACCTGAACAATACCAGCGACAACTCACTTAAAGTAAAAGGAATTGAACTAATGCTTGGGGTTCTTTTTTAGGATGAAAATAGCGCTTGTACAACTAAACTACCACGTTGGCAATATCGAAGGAAATGTTGCCAAAATAAAAAATGGTATAAAACAAGCCAAGGCAATGGGTGCTGACATAGCTGTGTTTGCAGAATTGGCTATTTGCGGCTATCCGCCTAAAGATTTAGTGCTTCAGAATGGATTTATACAAAAATGCGAAGATGCGGCAAAGGCTATAGCAAAGGAATGTAATGGAATTGCGGCTATTGTAGGCGGACCGTCCATTAATCCGGCTAAAAAAGGGAAAGCTATTTTTAATACTGCATTCTTTCTTGCAGATGGAAAGGTGAAAGCCACTATTCATAAAACGCTGCTGCCATTTTATGATGTATTTGATGAGTACCGCTACTTTGAACCGGCTAAAGAGAACAAGATTATTTCCTATAAGGGAACGAAACTGGCTATTACGATATGTGAAGACATCTGGAATCAAAATCCTTCGGCCGATGGGCGTTATAATCACACCCGATTCCCATTAAAAGAAATGAAAGCAGGTAAAGCGGATTGCATTATTAATATTTCGGCATCACCGTTTTCATATACGCATTGGGAAGACCGCAGAAAAGTTGCCTGTGATACGGCAGGCGAATATAAAACCCCGTTACTTTATGTTAACAACGTGGGCACCAATACCGATTTAACTTTTGACGGAGACTCTTTTGCGGTAAATAAAAAAGGAGAAGTAATTGCCGAATTAGCTTCTTTTAAAGAGGATATTCAGGTTTTTGAATTGAAGAAAAAGAAGATGCTCATATTACAGAGCGATAATACTTCATTGCGAGCAAAGCGAAACAATCTTATAGAACCTGGAACTCGTTCTGCATCTGTTTGGTATTGCTCTAACGACTTGAACGAAAAGCGAATTACAGATTCCGTGTATAATGCCCTAGTAATGGGCATCCGAGATTTCTTTTATAAAAGCACTATAAAAAAAGCGGTTATCGGGTTAAGCGGCGGCATAGATTCTGCTTTGGTATTGGTATTAGCCATAAAAGCGCTTGGAAAGGAAAATGTGATGAGCGTAGTGCTGCCATCCAAATTTTCTTCCGATGAAACCATGAAAGATGCCATGCAACTCCTGAAAAATACCGGCAGCCCGTATCAGATTATTTCGATAGAACCGGGAGTAAAATCAGTCAATGAATCTTTATCGGAATCATTTAAAGGTCTGAAACCCGATGTTACCGAAGAAAACATACAGGCCCGTATGCGGGGATTGCTGATTATGGCTGTTGCCAATAAAACCGGGGCTTTGATGCTTAACACTTCCAATAAAAGTGAACTGGCAACAGGATATGGAACCCTTTATGGAGACATGGGCGGTGCATTATCTGTTATTGGAGATTTATATAAAACACAAGTCTTCCGAATAGCCGAATATATAAACGAAGTTGCCCCCGGCCTGATTCCTGAAAACATATTGGAAAAACCGCCTACAGCTGAATTAAAACACAACCAAAAAGATTCAGACAGTCTGCCGGAATATGCAATTCTGGATAGTATACTGGTTCAATATATCGAGCAGCATAAATCTGTCGGAGAAATAAAGGCAAAAGGAGCCACTAAAGAACTGGTGCAAAAGGTAGTGGGGTTAGTTAACAAAGCTGAGTTTAAACGTCACCAGTTTGCGCCTATATTGCGCATATCGCCCAAATCATTTGGAGTGGGCCGCAGGATGCCTATCGTGGCCAAGTTTTAATAAAAACTTATCCCCCGTTAACTATTACTATTAATTCCACCAGCAGGAATACGATTAGCGCAACTAAACCTATTAAATTAAATATTGTACCAATTAACGCAAGAGTATGATATTTTTGGCTGTCTAAGCCCCAAAGGCTTAATAAAAACCCCGGAATGGAAAGCAACAATCCAAAACCGGTAAATAAAAGTGCAAGACAGGCAATTCCCAATATAAATCCTCCAATTGCTTCACGGTTATATTTCCTGTAATCGGTTGGCTTTTCATCACCCTGCCCGGTATCGGCAGGCATCCTTGAAAGAGGCGAATTATTTCTAAATATATCCTTTACGGCAAGCAACCTTGGCAATATTCCACCGGAAGGAATTGTTTTGGCTGGTACTTTTTTTTCCGCCATTTTTTCCGGAGAATTATTGTTCGTTTCTTTAATTGCAGTCTCGCCAAACTGTCCGCTTACAGCCATATTAGCCACTGAGGGGTTCTTTGCAACTTTATCCAGGCTTTGTTGAGGTACTGCATTGGTTGGGGTTCCGGCAACTTTAGGAGTTGATGAAGAATTGAAATAAAACCCTTTGGTATATTTCCTTTTCCCGAACGAAGAAACAACTTTATGTCCCGAATTACAGGACATCAAAAGGGCAGCTATTACCAACCCTGCCAATAAACCAACTCTCTTCTGTTTATGTTTCATTTCAAGCCCCGAAAATAACTAATTAATGATTTGACATTCATTTTAGTTTTCCAATCCGGCAGGAGCCCCTGAACGAACCCTGCTAAAATTGCCCTGAGCCATTCCTATTTTATCTCTATGTTTGCATATCAGAACATAACAGGCAACCACGTCCCGAAAATGAAAGAAAAAAACAAATGGCTTCTATTTTTCTGCGCACTGTTTCTGGGATGTATACAAAACATGAAAGCCCAAACGGAAAAGCCCCCACCGCTTCCGCCGCTTAATTTTACTATAAATGCCGGTTACGGTTTACCTAATTTAAATCAAACCTATTACGAGTCGCAGGGCTCCGGCTCTGCCAGCGAGAGTTTTAATCCAATTTACCTTGAAATAGGATATAACTATTCTAAAAAAGGCTTAGTATCCCTCTATCTTTCGGATGCCACAGGAACAACAGGAACCTTCAAATGGCTTGATACGGCATCTGTATCGCATACGTATTCTTACGATATAACTATATTTACAATAGGGGTTTCAACCAAATACTATTTTACCTGCAACACCCATTTTGCACCTTATATAGGTGGAATGATTGGCTATAATTTTACAAACTTCAGCCAAGCAGGTGATATTCCTGCTTTTGGCGCAGCCAATGTTAATACTATTAATATTGCATATCATGTATATGCAGGAGCCACCTATTATTTAAATAATTGGCTTGGCCTTGATGCAAGAATTGGGTATGGAAACAGCTACTATGCAGGCCTGGGGTTATCGTTCAAGTTTAAAATAAAGCAGGAGTACGACTAACACTACTTCAATTCAATGCCGCTTTCATCATAGTTTTTGGGCCTGCCAACTAAACTATCATCCTTATAAGTAGTTTCCTTTTTCAATTTACCGTCCTCGTAATAATCCTTTTCCACACCGTTTCGTTTATCATCGCTGCAAGGAATCTCTGAACTGAGATTGCCATTTTCAAAATACACTTTTACCACACCTTCCTTAAGATTGTTGGTATAAGGAGTTTCTGTTTCAAGTTTACCGCTTTTATAATACAAACTGCCTATTCCATTCTTTTTACCATCCACATACGGAATGGCTATTTCCAATTTACCACTCTCATAAAACAAACTGTCGGTTCCATAAACCTGGCCATTTTTAAAATATATTTTCTTCAGCAACTTCCCGCTTTCATAATACAAACGGCCTATTCCGTCCTTCTTGCCATTTTTATAGGGCATCTCCACAGCCAGTTTATCATTCTTCGTAAAATAGTAATGAGATATACCAAATGGCAACCCATGTTTATATATTGTTAGCCTGTAATAAGTAGCTTTTTTTGCTTTTGTTACATTGCCAAAGTCATCTATCTTTTCAATCCATTTACCCTCTTTCAGTGTATCGTTCAGCACATTTTTGGCCTCCGATTTGTCAGTAAACCCATACACATTCAATGAATCGGGTATAGGCTGATAGTAGGGGCTTTGCTGGGCTTTACAAATAAAATCCAACAGGAATACAAACATAAAAAAAAAGAAACCCTTCATAGGCTATGTTATTAGGCACTTTTTCCTTCCACAAAATACATATCTATCTCGCCTTTGTTTTTGGCGGGTATTTTTCCCCTATGAATACAATTAAAATCATTTTTCACCAGTTCATAAGTACTTCCTGATATATTCACTTTCCCCGCTTCACCGCTGCTTTCCATC
>CAIWVW010000115.1 GCA_903916255.1 uncultured Bacteroidota bacterium | reverse complement strand
TGAAGTGGTATTGGTAAGGGTTGCAGGTTGGGTGATTGTAATAGAAGAAGCAGTTGTACATCCGTTCGCATCGGTAATGCTTACAGAATACGTTCCTGCTGTCAGGCCGCTGACAGATGAAGTGGTTGCTCCATTGCTCCACAGGTATGTGTAAGCCGTGGTTCCGCCATTTACGCTAACATAACCGCTTCCGTTATTTGAACCATTACAGTTGTCGTTGCTTGTTGTAGTTCCAGAAGCGGTTAATACTTCCGGTTGGGTAATACTTAATGATGCTGTTTCAGTGCATCCGTTAATATCATGCAAGGTTACAGTATATGTTCCCGGAGAAAGAGAAGAAATGCTTGATGTGGTTGCGCCATTGGACCATGCATAGGTATATGGTGCAGTTCCGCCGTTCATTACTACACTTCCGCTTCCATTGTTTAATCCATTGCAGCTAACATTTGCTGTTGTTGTTGCAGTTGCAGTAAGTGAGTTAGGCTGTGTAACAGTTACACTTGTTGTCGCATTAGCACCGTTGGCATCCGTCACACTTACCGTATAAGTTCCAGCCGATAAAGAAGAAATACTTGAAGTGGTTGCGCCCGTACTCCATGAATATGTATATGCAGGTACTCCCCCACTCACGCTAACAGATGCAGTTGCATTATTTCCACCATTACAAACTTCATTCGTATTGGTTGGGACAATTTCAAGACCTTCAGGTTGGGTAATTGTAACAGTATTTGTTGTTGTACAACCATTGGCATCAGTTACGAGAACGGTATAAGTTCCGGCGCAAAGGCTGCCGATAGAAGTGGTAGTTGCGCCATTCGACCAACTATAGGTATATGCAGGTGTTCCATTTGAAGCCGTTACAGATGCAGAGCCAGTGCAATTTCCATTGATGGTAACATTTGTCTGACTTATAACATTGGTCAATGTTGAGGGCTGGGTGATGGTCATGCCGGATGTGCTTGTACATCCATTGGCATCTTTTACGGTTACAGTATAAGTTCCGGCAGTTAATCCGCTGATAGAAGAAGTAGTAGCACCGTTGTTCCACAAATAGGTATATGGTGATGTTCCGCCATTGGCAGTTACAATTCCGCTTCCGTTGTTGCCATTGTTACATGCAACATTATTGGTTGGAGTTGCAGTAGAGGTTAATGTATTCGGCTGAGTAATGGTAATTGACGATGTTGTTGAACAACCATTTGCATCTTTTACTGTGAGGGTATATGTTCCAACAGCAAGAGAAGATATGGAACTGGTAGTTGCACCTGTAGACCATGAATAGGTATACGGAGCAGTTCCGCCGCTTACACTCGCGCTGCCGCTGCCATTATTGCCACCATTGCAAAGAATATTGTTTGTGGTCGTGTTTATTGTTAATGCATTTGGTTGAGTAATTGTAATTCCGGCAGTTGTTGTACAACCGTTAGAATCGGTTACCATTACATTATATGCTCCTTGTGATAAGGAAGATACTGAAGAAGTTGTTGCTCCGTTAGACCATGCATACGTGTATGGTGAAGTTCCACCTGATACATTAACGCTACCGCTGCCGTTATTGGCGCCATTACAGGTAATATTATTTACAGATGTCGTTCCAACTAAAGGATTAGGCTGGGTGATTGTAATTGTTAAAGTGCTTGTACATCCGCTTGCATCGGTAATTGTAATAGTATAAGTTCCGGCGCTTAATGCGGTAGCAATAGTAGAAGTAGCTCCGTTGCTCCAGGAATAAGAATAGGTTTGAGCTTCCCCGGTAACCATTACATATCCGCTTCCGTCATTGCCTCCGTTGCAACTTACATTTGTAGCCACACCTACGTTCGCGACAATCTGTGCTCTTTGCACAACGGTAACAGCTGTTGTTGCTGTCGCGCCGTTAGCATCTTTTACGGTTACACTATATGTTCCGGCTGTAAGTGAACTAATGGTTGATGTTGTACCGCCGTTGCTCCACAAATAAGTATAAGCAGGTACGCCACCGCTTGGCGTAACAGTTGCTGTTGCATTATTACCGCCATAGCAGTTGTCATTGGTATTGGTTGCAGTAATAGTTAATCCCGAAGGTTGAGTAATGGTAATACTTGCAGTTGTAGCACAACCGTTAGCATCCGTTACTGTCACAGAATACGTTCCGGCATAAAGTGAACTGATGGCTGAAGTGGTATATCCGGTCGACCATAAGTAAGTATAAGGAGAAGTTCCGCCACTTGCACTAACAGATGCTGAACCTGTATTTTGTCCGGAAATAGTTACGTTAACCTGTGATGTTGTATTGCTAAGTGTTACAGGTTGGGTAATAGTTGTGCTTGCAGTAGATGAACAGCCATGTGCATCGGTTACAGTAGCCATATAGCTTCCTGCGCTCAATCCGCTGATGGATGAAGTGGTTGCTCCATTGCTCCATGAATAGGTATATGGAGTCGAGCCCCCGCTGGCAACTACAGTAGCTTTACCGGTATTGTTTCCGTAACAGTTTACATTAGCAGTAGTGCTTGCAGTAGAAACTAAAATTGAAGGCTGGGTAATTGTAATTGTTGATGAAGTAGCGGTACATCCATGTGCATCGGTTACAACTACATGGTATCCTCCGGCAGTAAGGCTGCTGATGGAGGTAGTAGTTGCACCAGTTGACCATGAATACGTATATGGTGCTGTTCCTCCTGCTGCGCTTGCATTTGCGCCTCCGTTATTACCTCCATTACATAAGTCATTGCTTGTGATTGTTGCGGTAGCAGAAAGCGATGCCGGTTGGGTAATGGTTATGGATGCAGTGCTTGAACAGTTGTTGGCATCTTTTACCGTTACAGTAAATGTTCCGGCTGTTATATTGCTGATAGCTGAAGTGGTGGCACCATTAGACCAGGTATAGGTATAAGGTACTGTTCCACCTGCTGCTGTTACGCTTCCGCTTCCGGTATTTCCACCATTGCAATTTACGTTGGTAGAAACCGAAGCAGATGAAGTGAGCGTTAAAGGTTGGGTAATTGTTACAGAAGCCGTTGTAGTACAACTATGTGCATCGGTTACAAGTATGGTATATGTTCCAGCGGTTAACGAAGAAATAGAAGTGGTGGTTTTTCCATTACTCCATGCATAGGTATATGGACTAACACCACCGCTTACGCTGATGGTTGCAGTGCCGTTGTTTCCGCCATTACAGCTAACATTAGCAGTTGCATTAGTGCTTGCTGAAAGAGCAGCAGGCTGGCTAACAATAACGGCTGCTGTTGCAGGTTCATTGTTTGCGTCTGTTACAGTAATAGTGTATGTTCCGGATGTCAGGTTGCTGATAGAGGTAGTAGTTGCACCTGTGCTCCATGAATAGGTATATGGAGGCGTTCCGCCGCTGGCGGTTACTGATGCAGTTGCGTTATTTCCACCGTTGCAATTGTCATTGGTATTGGTTACCGTGATAGACGGGCCCTGAGAAATATTTACACTTGCAGTAGTTGTGCAACCATTGTTGTCAGTTACAAGCACGGTGTAGGTTCCTGCTGTCAGGTTGCTGATGGAAGAAGTAGTTGCGCCAGTGCTCCATGAATAGGTATAAGGTGTTGTTCCGCCAACTGCATTTACAGTAGCGGTACCATCATGTCCGCCAATGGTAGTTACGTTGGTTTGGCTTGTTGTGTTGGTAAGAGTTGCAGGTTGGGTAATGGTTGTGGTTGAGGTAACAGAACATCCATTGTTATCTTTTACAGTTACCGAATATGTTCCGGCTGAAAGGCTGCTGACAGAGGAAGTAGTTGCTCCATTCGACCATGTGTAAGTATAAGGAGCAGTTCCGTTTGATGCGCTAACACTTGCGCTACCGTTGCTGTTGCCATTACATTTATCATTGGTTGTTGTAGTTGCAGTCGCCGCTAATGCAGCAGGTTGTGTAATTGTTATTGCTGTTGAAGTAGCTGTACATGCGTTTTTATCTTTTATAACCACTGAATATGTTCCGGCTGAAAGGCTGCTGATAGAAGAAGTGGTTGCTCCATTCGACCATGTGTAAGTATAAGGAGATGTTCCGCCACTTGCGCTTGCACTTGCTGTACCATTACTGCCTCCGTTACAACTTACATTTTTGGTTATGGTTGCGGTTGCACCTAAAACAGCAGGTTGTGTTACAGTGGCTGTTGCAGTGGCTGTAGAACCAAGTGCATCCTTTACCGTAATTGTGTATGTTCCGGCAGACAGGTTGCTGATACTTGTGGTAGTTGCACCTGTGCTCCAAGAATAAGTATATGCAGGAGTTCCGCCCGAAGCAGTTACCGAGGCTGTTCCGTTGCTGTTACCATTACAAGCATCACCAGTGATAGAAGTTACTGCTGTTAAAGCTCCCGGTTGGGTAATAGTTACGCTCGCGGTAGTAGTACATCCGTTTGCATCTTTTACGGTAACCGTATAAGTTCCGGCAGGTATGCTGCCGATGCTTGATGTGGTTCCACCGTTACTCCATGTATAAGTGTAAGCAGGGGTTCCGCCTGCTGCTGTAACAGTTGCACTTCCTGTGCTTTGTCCATAAATAGCAACGTTAGTTTGAGAAGTGGTATTTGTTAATGCGATTGGTTGGGTAATAGTAACACTTGCAGTTGCAGAACATGAGTTTGCATCTTTTACAGTTACTGTATATGTTCCAGCACTTAAAGTAGAAATTGAACTGGTTGTTTTTCCATTACTCCATGTGTACGAATAAGAAGGTGTTCCTCCTGCTCCGGTAACGCTTACGCTACCTGTGCTGCCGCCATTACAACCTACGTTGCTAACAATATTTCCGGTGGCAGTTAATGTAGTTGGCTGGGTTATGGTAATGGATGATGTTCCTGTACATCCATTGTGGTCGGTTACTAATACGGTATATGTTCCGGCAGTTAAACTGCTGATAGATGAAGTGGTACCTCCCGTTGACCATGAATAGGTATATGGAGAAGTTCCGCCGCTTTCGGTAACCTTGCAACTTCCATTGTTGCCGCCGTTGCAGCTTACTTCTGCAGTTTCGGTTCCGGTTGTAACTAATACAGTTGGCTGGGTAACGGTAATGCTGGTTGTAGCGCTTGAACCAAGAGCATCTTTTACGGTAACGCTATATGTTCCGGCGCTTAGTCCGCTAATAGAAGATGTTGTGGCTCCATTGCTCCATGAATAAGTATATGGAGGTGTTCCGCCGGATGCAGTAACAGTTGCGGTTCCATTGTTGCTGCCATTACAAGCATCGTTGGTGCAGGTAATGGTAACAGAAGTTCCGGGTTGGGTAATTTGGAAACTTGCATTGGTAGTACATCCATGCGCATCGGTTACAGTTACGGTGTACATTCCTGCAATAAGTCCGCTAATGCTTGAAGTGGTTGCACCATTACTCCATAAATAGGTATAAGGAGAAGTTCCTCCCGATGCAGTTACAGTAGCAGAACCATTATTACCATTATAAACCGTTACATTGGTTTGCGATGTAGTATTGGTTAAAGTAGTAGGTTGAGTTACAGTTGTTGTTGCTGTTGCGGTACATCCGTTTGCATCTTTTACAGTTAATGTATATGTTCCGGCAGCTAATCCGCTAACGCTGGATGTAGTTGCACCATTGCTCCAGGTATAGGTATATGAAGGCGTGCCACCTGTTGCAGTTACCTGAACAACAGCATTAGAACCACCATTACAACCAACATTGGTTACGGTAGTTGCTGTGGCAGATACTACGGTAGCTGGTTGGGTTAATGTAGTGGTTGAAGTAGCGGTACATCCATTGATATCCGTAACGGTTACCGTATATGTTCCGGCTGTTAAGGAAGAAATAGAGCTGGTGGTTTTACCATCCGACCATGCATAGGTATATGGTGAAGTGCCTCCGCTTGCTGTTACGCTTGCAGTTCCATTGTTGCCGCCATCGCAGCTAACATTAGTTGAAGTGCTTGCAGCCGCAGTTAGTGTAGCAGGTTGGGTAATAGATACAGATGCAGTAGAAGTACATCCATTGGCATCTTTCACTGTTACGGTATATGTTCCAACCGCTAAAGTTCCAATTGAAGAAGTAGTTGCTCCGGTAGACCATGAATAAGTATATGCAGGTGTTCCGCCTGCTGCGGTTACACTGGCTGTTCCGTTGTTACCACCATTGCAGCTAACATTTTTGGTTGCAGTTCCGGTAGTTGTTAAAGCTGAAGGTTGGGTTACAGTTATATTACCTGTTGCAGGTGCGTTGTTAGCATCTTTGACGGTTACACTATATGAACCGGCTGTTAATCCGCTGATGGAAGAAGTGGTTGCACCGTTGCTCCATGAATAGGTATAAGGAGGTGTTCCGCCTGTTGCACTAACGGATGCTGTTGCAGAATTGCTTCCATGGCAAGGGTCATTGGTATTTGTCAATGTAATAGTTGGGCTTCCCGGTTGGGTAATATTTACACTTGCAGTAGTGGTACATCCGTTTTTATCGGTAACGGTTACTGTATAATTTCCGGCAACCAATCCTGAAATGGATGAAGTAGTAGCTCCATTGCTCCATAAGTAAGTATAAGGAGTCGAACCTCCGGATGCGGTTACCGAGGCAGTACCATTATTACCTCCATAGGTAGTAACATTGGTTTGCGCAGTTGTGTTGGTCATAGCACCCGGCTGTGTTACCGTTGTGCTAGCTGTAGCCGAACATCCGTTTTTATCTTTTACGGTTACGCTGTAAGTTCCGGCAGTAAGGCCGCTTACCGATGAAGTAGTAGCGCCGGTTGACCATGTATATGTATATGGAGAAGTTCCACCGGATGCAGTTACACTTGCACTTCCGTTATTTCCGCCATTACAAGTAGAATTATTGGTAGTGGTTGCAGTTGCAGAGATTGTAGTTGGTTGGGTTATTGTTGTGGTAGCAATAATCGAGCATCCATGTGCATCGGTTACTGTTACCGAATAGGTTCCGGCAGTAAGGCCAGTGGCGCTTGAAGTAGTTGCCCCATTCGACCATGAATATGTAAAAGCAGAGGTTCCGCCTGATGCTGTAACACTTGCACTGCCTGTATTTCCGCCGCTGCAACCTACGTTAGCAGTGGTGCTTGCACTGGCAGCCAATGAAGTTGGCTGGGTAATGGTAATGCTTGCAGTTGCTGTACATCCGTTAGCATCTTTTACCGTTACCGAATAAGTTCCGGCAGTAAGGCTGCTGATGCTTGATGTTGTTGCTCCGTCAGACCAAGAATAGGTATAAGGAACTGTTCCGCCTGATTGGGTAACATTTCCTGCACCATTGTTATTACCGTTGCAAGTAGCATTGGCAGTAACATTTCCGGTAGCTGTTAAAACAGCAGGCTGGGTGATAGTAGAAGTTATAGATGCGGTACATCCATGAGCATCTGTCACAGTAACAGTATATGTACCCGCACTGATTGAAGAAGCGGTAATATTTGTTCCACCATGCGGAGCCCATGAATAGCTATAAGGAGATGTTCCGCCTGTTGGGGCTACCGTAATACTACCGGTTGAGTTGCCATTACAGTTTACATTGGTTGTTGAACCGATAGCAACAGTAAGTAATGCCGGTTGTGTTACTGTAAATGTGTTGTTAGCGGTACAGGTATTAGCATCATTAACGGTTACACTATATGTTCCGGCGGATAAACCCGAAATAGTTTGGGTTGTTTTGCCGTTGCTCCATGCGAAGGTCCATGGAGAAGGACCGCTTGGAATAGCTGTAATAGCACCATTGTTAAGACCATAACACGATACATTGGTAATGGTGCTGCTTACGCTGGATACAATAACCTTCACCACCTGGCCCGATGCACCGGCAATAACGCAAGCATCACCACTTATAATACGGCGATAGTAGGTAGTTTGGGTAAGCGGGCCCATTAATGCGGACGCTAAATTCTGGGTAGTTCCGCCGGGTACGTTGGTCCAGTTTACGCTATCGATACTTGATTGCCATTGGTAAACCGTAGATGAACCGATATTCGGATATGCTGAATAAGTATTGTTACGGCTGATGGTAGGCAAACTGTAAACGGAAACAGTACCGGATAATGGCGCCGGAATGGCATTTTTACAGATAGATTGGTTTCCGGTAATGGTGTTATTTACTAAATCAGGAGGGTTAGCCCAAACAACAAGTCCGGGTTCGTAAATAGAATTAGCGCTTAGTTTGGTTGTAGTAAGTGCGCCTTTGGTTAATGGGATATCGGGTGATTCAGATGTGATGATGGTATAAATACGGCAATTGGAGAATTTAATACCGCGTTCTCCAACCGGGTCGTAATCGTCTACCGAACCTCCGTAATAAGTACTGAAATCTAATGAATCGAGGGTAGTGTGGAGTTTTAAGAATACTTTGTTATCTGTTCCTAAATTGGTTGTTTGCAATGCACCGAAAGTGGTAGGGAAGTTTGTACTTGTAGTGTAACCGAAGATATAAACATCATTATTCAAATCGGTATTTAAACCCATCATGTTTACTTCGTTTCCATTACCGCCTACATAGGTTCCCGAAATAAAATTCTGGGCTGTATCCATATTAGCAACAAAGAAATCATTGGTGCTGCCGCCGTAAGTTTTTTGATAAGCATGAGAAGAAATATTGTTTGTATTCAACCCTGAAGTTATACCGCCAAAATATAATTGGTTATTCAGGGTATTGAATTCCATACAAAGTATTTGTGCCGTTTGTGCAGAGGCCGCGGAAAAATAGGATGACCAAACTGTGCCACCGTTGGAATTAAATTTCTGGATAAATCCGCTTTCTATACCGCCAATGGTCGATTGTCTTGGACGGGTGGTTGGGAAGTTATTGGAAGTGGTATATCCTGCAACATAAATATCGTCGTTTGCCTGGTTGTCGAGCATAATGGTTGCTTCGTCTATTCCTGAACCTCCATAATTCTTCATCCATTTAATGGTGCTTAAATCAGAATTGATTTTGAAGATAAGCACATCCACGCTACCGTGGTTGGTATTAGTAGCTCCTGAACCGGCAAACAAACTGTCTAAGTTTGTACTTTCGGTATTTCCGCAAACAACTACATCGCCTGTGGAGGAGAAACGTAAATCATAGGATTCATCATTTCCATTACCACCGATAACGGAACTCTTGATAGATTTTCCGTCGGGAGAAATTTTCATGATAAATATATTGTTTGGGCCTTGTGCGCGGTCATCAATACTTGAACCGCTGAAAGCTGAACCGCCAATGAGCGGAAAATCGGTACTGGCTGTATAACCTGTAATATACAAGTTTCCATCAGGGCCCATTTCGCAAGCGTATGGGTTATCATCAGCGCTGCCGCCAACGTAGGTTTGCCAAACGCGTGTTCCTGAACCACCCACTGAATCGGGCTCGGTATATTTACCGATAATCAGGTCGATACCGCCGTTTGCATTAACATCGAATGCACCGGTTGTAATCATGTTGGTGGAACCATCTACACGGGCAACCACATAAATATTTCCTGAACCGTCAATCCAAATGCCGTGTCCGTGGTTAGCACCTGTCGAGTTGCTGTTTACCCATGTTGCCCAACGCAATGCAATCGGGTCGATAAGCAATGTTTTGGATTTGTCATATTCACCGATACTGAATGTTACAATATTGTTTTTGCTTACAACATAATGTACATCAACCTTTACTCTTTTACCATCAATGTTTTGATATGCAACCGGAGTAGGAAGGGTCATATCACCCACGCTGGTTTTCAAATCAAGCGAACCGTCGTCTTTTACAATAACATTGGAAATACCATCCATTTGAATGGAAATGGCATCATTCTTAAAGCCGGGTTTACAAATCATGTCATATTCAAGGCTACCATCTTTCGAAGGGTAGTATCGAACATCTACATTATCATATACATTTTTATACCATATTTCCTGGTAGCTATATACATTCGACTGGCTTTCGTCACCTTGAAAATAATTGAATTCATCTTTATGTTTAATCTGGCTCACCACCTGCATTTCAGGGGAGTGGTTCAGGAAGTTCATCATCCAGCCGTTACCATGCACATTTACGCTCTTTTCGGTGAATTTGATATGGTTATGTATAGCTTCTTCCTGCCTCATGCCTTGGGCTATTTGCGCCTTTACATCTGCCGGATTAAAGGTTCCTACAATCATACCATCCCTGGTAGCAACCGCCTGCCCCAACTGGAAATCAGCCTTGTATAGGATTTTAGAATCCCACTGCCCTTTGTTTTGCGTAAAGTAAACCTGCTTATCGTAGTAGTTAAGCATGTTTTGTATATCCGGATTCACATCGGCAGACGATACATAGCCCGCAGTTTTGCTTTTGGCGTGTTTTGCAGATGCTTTCTGGCTTTGCGCAAAGCCGTTGTAACCAATTAAAAGAATCAGCGTACAAATTAAAAGTTTTGCTTGTTTTGTGGCAGACAGGGTAGTTGTTTTCATGAGCGACAAATTCTGGTTTTGATTTTATTTTTTCTAAATCGACCACAAAGATTTCCATTTTCATACCGCCAATCAAATAGATAATATCTATCCCATATAAGTCTTGCATTTTTATTCCCATTTTAAATTTTTATTTTTTTGTAACCTTAGGGATGAATCCCCCGTAGAGAAGCATAAATGAGCATTCGTGAAATTAAAAGTTGCTCATTTTTTTTAAACCTGATATTACCTGTCTATATAACATAAATATAATCTATCATTATGACATTCCGACAAATCGAGTACATCGTTGCAGTAGAAAAATATCGCCACTTTGCCACCGCGGCAGAAAACTGCTGTGTAACCCAGCCTACCCTCAGCATGATGATAAATAAAGCTGAAGAAGAACTTGGTGTTAAAATCTTCGACAGGAGTAAATATCCCGTAGATGTAACTCCTACCGGCATGAAGGTTGTAGAACAGGCCAAGAGAGTACTGGCAGAGTCTGCGGGGTTCAAAGAAATTATAAATGAAGGGAAAGAAAAGGTAAAGAAAGAAATGATTGTGGGTATTTTGCCATCCCTGTCTACTTATATATCTCCGCTCATTTTACCTAAATTATTCAACCAATTTCCCGACCTTAAAATAAGGCTGATTGAAACGGATGCAAAAAACCTTACAGCCACATTAAAATCAGGCGAAATAGATTTAGGAATATTATCCGCTCCGGTAAAAGACGACCAGTTGAATGATGTATCGGTTATACAGGAAAAATTCTATATCTATGTTTCCGACAGGGAAGATATCAGCCGGAAAAATATTGTAACCTATAACGATATAGATGCCAGCAGGCTATGGTTGCTGGAAAATGAGCACCCATTTGTAGATTACCTGAAGTTATTTTATTTGCAAAAGAGGCCTCTTTCGCCCGAAAAGAAATTGGTTATCGAAAGCGGGTGTTACCAGACATTGATAAATATAGTAAACGAATATGGCGGTATGGCTTTGCTGCCTCAATTGGCCATCAGGCAACTTTCCAATTACCAAAAAGGATTTGTAAAGCAACTGGAATCACCGGAACCGGAAAGAGCCATCAATATTATAACCAACAAGCATGTTGTGGGCAATAAACTCATCGAATCATTTATCCGAGTAATTAAAGCAGATTTAAATTCAGCCATAGCAAACTTCTCCAAAGAAAAGGACAAAACCCTGCTCAACGTATACTAATAAACAGGGTGGCTTAATTAGCCGAAAAACTCCAGATTGAATTGTTTCTTGCAGCAGGAGTAACGGCAATGTAGTTATTCAGTTCTTTTACGCCTACAATTTTTTCGACCAGGCTGTTCACAATATCCACTTGAAAATCCCATTGCAACTGGCCGATAAGTGTAACGCAACCGTTGCGGGTAATCACTTCAACCCCGCTTACCGGAATTTGCGGATTTGTTTTAAGCGCACCCAGAATGTGCGTCGTTATTGCAAAATCGGCAAGGAGTTGTTCTATTTCTAAAGGGGTGTTCATGGTATAAGAAACGTGGTAAGCGTTTTGCTGGTGTTTTAATTCAGGGTGCGAAGGAAGTACTATTTTTACTAAAAGCAACTGAGAAATTGCTTTTGGGGAATGATATTTATCAGTTATTTGTTTTTTCAATTACGGCGGTATGCATATAGAGAATATCTATCTGCTTACTCCATCAAATATTGCGGTATAATTCCCATCCTCCATTTTGAAGATTTTATATATTTGTAAAAGCTTACAAACCCATCTATTAATACCCATGGCTGAATTAAAAACCAAAAAAAATACCGCAAGCCCTGATGCTTTTTTAAATACCATTAAAGAGGAAGAAAAACGAAAAGATGCTTTCGCCATAGTTGAACTGATGAAAAAAGCCACCAAAAGTGAACCTAAAATGTGGGGCAGCGCTATTATAGGGTTTGGAGATTCTTCTTACACTTTATCGAATGGAAAAGAGAACCCCTGGTTCAAGATGGGGTTTTCACCGCGCAAGCAAAACTTTGCTCTTTATTTAACCGGAACAAAAGCGGAAAACTACAGCGAATTAGTTGGAAAACTTGGAAAGTACGCCACCAGCCAGGAAGATAATAAAGGATGCCTGTACATAAAGAAACTGGCAGATATTGATACAAAAGTGCTTAAAGAGCTTTTCGCATCACATGCAAAAGTCCGTTAAACGTAATCGGGCATACAAATTCTTGTTTGGGCAGCACGGCAATAAATCCGATATTTGAATAACTATAAGGTTATTGTAAAAGCTACCCAACCTTATATTCTTAATTTCATCTATGGAGTATAAAGCACATATTTTTTGGAGATTTCAGAAGAACAACTAATCAAAGGCTGTTTAAAAGGTATTCCGGCATTTCAGCAACTGCTGTATACCCGGTATGCGGCTAAAATGCTTACGGTATGCATGCGTTATGCCCGCAGCCGGGAAGAGGCCGAAGATGTGCTTCAGGAGGGCTTAATTATAGTATTTGAAAAAATGGCTCAATTCCGGATGCAAGGCTCTTTTGAAGGGTGGATACGGAAAATTATCGTAAACAAATCGCTGGAGCACCTTAGAAAAGCCAATAAAATATACCCGGTGCTTGATATCGACAACGTGGAAGACCGTTTCGTTAGCGATGAAGACATATTAAACCTTATCGATTCGAAGGAATTACTTAAAATGATACAGGAGCTTCCGCCTATGTATAAAATGGTTTTCAACCTTTTTGTATTTGAAGGTATGGGGCATAAAGATATTGCCGCAGAACTTGGTATCGTAGAAGGCACGTCCAAATCGAACCTTTCAGACGCAAGGAACTTGCTAAAGAAAAAGATTTACAAAAACTTACTAATAGAAGAAAAATTAATATATAATGAGCGAAAAGCAAACGGGGAATAACATCGATGAAATTTTCCGGAAAGGCATAGAGCCTTTGAATACTGAGCCTTCAGATGAGTTTTGGCGCAAATCGGCGGAAGGTATCATCAGGAACGGGAAAATTGCCGGCAGCAGAAACACGGCAAGGTGGAGGGCATTGGCTCTTTTGCTGGGCGCAGGCTTGTTAATATTGGGGTTTTTTACCATTAAAATGCAAAGCAGCAATGAGAAAACAGATTCGAAAATTGTGGCAGCAAAAAATAACATTATAAACAATTCGGCAATTCCGGTTACAGCATACAAAAACACCGACAAGCCTGTAATTGCAAATGGTACTGGCCTGGCAACTACCGAAAACAAAAAAACAATTAAGCAACCCATATCAACCCATAACAATCATACCCAAACAGCCATTAAAAATAAGGTTTCCAACAAACAACAACCGTCAATTACAGGAATTGCACCTACCCAAATAGCATTAAAAAAGGTTCGTAAGAAATCGAAACCCTCTGAATTGGAGCAAATAACAAATACACCTGTACCTGCCAATTCTAAAATTGAAAAAGAAACAGTTACAGACAATTTGCACCAAACTAAAACTATTACTGCAGACCCTGTAAATAATAACCCAATTGTTCCGGAATTAAAACCGGCAAATCAAAACACATCTTCTATAGATACAAAATCTGAGGCTGCAAGCATTGTGTCCAATCCACCAAAAACAAATCCTGCACAAGCAATTATCCAACCCGATTCTGCTAAAAAGGTAGTAATGGCAGATACTTTACAGGGTTCTTCCAGGTTTAGCCTGTGGGCATATTTTTCGCCCGATTTGGTAACAGGATATAATTATAAAAGCAGCGGTAATACTGGCAGCTATTATGAAAACCAAATAAAAACAAACGAAAAAGTGCAGTCCGCTTATTCGGCCGGGGGAACTGTAGAATATGAACTGAACAAGCACCTTTCTGTAGCTGTCGGATTGTCTTACCAATATTATTCCTTCCGGATTGGACCTACATACATATACGCACAACAGGAAGATAATGGACAAATTGGGTATTCCATTGTTTCCAGTTCAGGAGTAGTTAACTGCCCTTATTATGGATACGCTGTTTCAATTGGAGATAGCCTTAAAATGTCGGCTACATCCACCAGAGCTTACCTGAGCATTCCTGTCAAGCTAAAATATTTTGCCGTGAAAACAGACAAGATTAGCATGTTTATAACCGGCGGAATAGGAATAAATATTTCAACCAGCACAGAAACTGTAATGAATTGGAAAGATTCATGGAATTATCAGGGCACTTCAACCGTAAATACCATCGAGGGTTTGCAAAGCATGTATTATTCTTATACCCTCGGATTAGGTATCTCATACAACATTTGCAAACAAGTCGGCATTTATGCGGAACCGGCTTTGCAAGGTTCGCTAACTACCATTAATAAAAACACTCCGGTAGTTACTTATCCTTATTTAGCAGGGTTGAATATTGGGGTCACCTATTGTTTTAAATAAATTTAACTTCGTACCCAACTTTATTAAAATGGTTGCATCTAAATGATGTAATGCGAATTATTAACTAAAAAAATCTAACCCATGAAAAAATCAATTACAAAAACCGTTCTGCTTTTAGCAGGATTATCTGTTTTCTCGTTTGCGAATGCAACAAAACATATTGTTACTGTCCAGAATTTCAGTTTTTCCCCTTCCAGTTTTTCAGCCACAGTAGGAGACACAGTAGAATGGCAGTGGGTATCCGGAACCCATACAACAACATCCTTAACCATTCCCGGGGGGGCGGCCTCATGGAATGCAAATATGACAAGCAGCGCTACTAAGTTCGACTATTTGATTACAACACCCGGTACGTATAATTACTGGTGTGCCATCCATACAACTTCTATGGAAGGTACTATTAATGTTACGGCCACAGCGGTTCCTTATGTAGAAAGTTTCACCAGCCTTGCATCCGTATTTCCTAATCCGGCCAGCAACCATGTTAATTTTCATTTGAATACCTGTGCCCCAACCAATATGTTAACCATAACTGACATTGAGGGCAGAGTTGTTTTCAGAAAAATATTAAATGCCGTCGATAATATGATAGATGTTTCAGAATGGACAAAGGGCATCTATTTCTATCAGGTAAATGCAGGTACATTATCTACAAAAGGCAAACTGGAAGTACAATAGGCTTCATTTATTAAAATCAAATTTTGTTATTACTTTAGTCCTCCCGAAACGGAGGACTATTTTTTTACCCCTTATGAACAAAAGCCGTCTTGAAGCCTTTAGCGATGGCATGTTTGCCATCATCATGACCATAATGATACTGGACCTGAAAGCTCCGCATGGCGGAACAATCAGTGATTTGCTTTCAGTTTTACCCGCCTTTCTATGTTACACCCAAAGTTTTTTATTTGTAGGTGTATATTGGAGCAACCACCACCATTTGGTGCATACTGCTAAAAAAGTAAACGGTAAAATTATGGTTGCCAATTTAGGCCTGTTGTTCTGGCTTTCGCTCATACCCTTTATTACCGGCTGGGTAGCCTCATGTGATTTTGCACCACAGGCAGTGGCAGCCTATGCTGTACTTCTGCTTATACCGGGCTTTTTCTGGAATATACTTAGAAGCGCTATTGAGAAAAATAACCCCTGGAGTACGCAAATGCAAAATGCTATGAAACGTATGGCTAACAAGGGTTATATATCTATTGCAATTTACAGTTCCGCAATACCGCTGGCCTTTGTGAACCCATATATTTCGGAGGTATTGTTTTTGCTTGTCTCCATTATGTGGTTTATGCCCGATAAGCATGTGGAAAAGGCGATGGAGGATGAATAAATACAATAGAACGCGGATGACGCAGGTTGCTTATGATACATTAAGACTTTATATGCTTTTATAATCCTGTGAATCATAAGCAATCTGCTTCATCCGCGTTCCAAATTTATCTACTATGAGAAAACTAACTTGTTTCAATTTTGTTTCTTTAAACGGATTTTACAAAGGCGCCAATGAAGACCTAAGTTGGCATAACCACGATGAAGAAGGCGCCCGGTTTTCGGAAGAGAACCTGAAAGGTGGCGGAACCCTAGTATTCGGGCGGGTAACCTATCAGATGATGGAAAAATCTTGGACGTCAGAAGCACTTATTAAAGCTCTTCCAAAAGTAGCCGAGGGCATGAACAAAGCCGAGAAGATTGTATTTTCTAACACCTTGCAGAAAGTGGATTGGCATAACACCACGCTGATAAAAGGTGACATGATTCATGAAATGAAAAAACTTAAACAAATGCCCGGCAATGATATGTGCATACTCGGCAGCGGGAATGTTATAAACCAGTTGGCCGACCACAATTTAATTGATGAATACCAGCTTTTAGTTAACCCGCTTGTATTGGCAGAGGGTACTCCCCTATTCAAAGATATGAAACACAATTTAAAATTGAGACTAAAAAGCACAAGGGAGTTTAAGAACGGGAATGTGTTGATGTGTTATGAGAAGGTTTAATACAACCCTGCCACAGATTGCACAGATTATAAAGTCCCGGCGGGACGGCCTTTTCACAATATTATAAGGTCATCCCTACGGGATTTATTAAATTCTTTTCGTATTTCGTTTCTACCAAAAGGTTATCCCTACGGGATTTAATACCCCAATATCATTTAAGAATGGGAATGTGTTGATGGGTTATGAGAAGGTGGGGAATGAAAACATAAGAAGACTCAATAAAAGGGAATAAATTTAGATTTGCTGTGTTTTATTATGCCTTCCCAAAAAGATCAACGTTGGACCCAACCTTTTATCAATTTTCAACGTAATTGTGGTAATTCAGATTTTCTAATATCATGAAAAAAATACTTTTAATCACTCTTTTGTTTCCAATGATTTGTTTGGGGCAGAAACAAGGGAATATTTGGTATTTCGGCAATCATGCCGGAGTAGACTTTAACACCCCGACTCCATCTGCATTGACAAATGGAGCAACATATTTTCCAACCGGATCGTATAATGAAGGTAGCTCTGCAATTTCCGACAGCTCTGGAAATATTTTATTCTATTCAAACGGGCAGAAACTCTGGAATAAAAATGGGAATGTGATGCCTAACGGAGATAGTTTGTTAGGAAATTTTTCCTCAACTCAATCATCGGTCATTGTTCCTTTACCCGGCAGCAGCAGATTTTTTTACATTTTTACAGTGGATGATTTTTGGGAGGACAACGAAAAATATGGATTCCGTTACTCGATTGTCGACATGTGCCTTGACAGTGGTTTAGGTGATGTTATTATCGGTAAGAAAAATATTCTTCTTATTGACAGTACAGATGAGAAGGTTGCTGCAGTGCGAGATTCAAACGGAGTGGATTATTGGATAATAACCCACAAACTAAATACAGATGCATTCTATTCCTATCTGCTTACACCTACAGGGATTAGTGATACCGTAATAACGCATATCGGATATATTGATACGGGTGCCCAAGGACAGTTAAAAGTTTCACCAAACGGAAAAAAATTAGCAATTGCCGCCAGCCAGGCTTTTGTTCAACCCAATCAATTTGGGCTATATGACTTTGACAAGAGGACCGGTGTCGTTTCTAATTTTATTTCGCTTGTAGCGCCTAGTGATGCTGACGTTTACGGTGTAGAATTTTCGCCTGACAACTCAAAACTATACGCAAGTTATGGAGCCATTTCCCCTTTCGGCATGGGTATTGTCGAATACGATATAAGCAGCGGAAATCAAACCACTATTAACACATCAATGACAACAGTGTACCAAGAAACAACCCTATCAACTTTAAGGGGGTTACAAATAGGCCCAAACGGAAAAATATATATGGTTAGTTTAAGTAATTCAGGATACTTATTAGCTATAGACACCCCAAACAACTATGGGGCAACCTGTAGAATTCATGACACTGCTGTATTTCTTGGTGGGAAAGCTGGAGATGAAGGGATGCCTACCTTTATTACTAATTATTCTTATTCAAATAATCTTAGTAACTGCGCGAACGAAGGAATAAATTACATTAGTGAAACTGAAAAAATACTTGTTTACCCTAACCCGGCAAACAATTCATTCTTCGTCCAGATTCCTACTTCTTCAAATGCAAAAAAACTGATACTTTATAATGTAACAGGGCGGTTAGTATTTGAACAGCAAATAGAAGAAGTTCAAACTATTGAAGTATCTTCCGGAGAACTGCCCGCAGGAGTGTACTTTTTGAAAATACAAATGTCTGACGGTAGTAACCTTATGAAGAAAGTTGAAGTTGGGCGATAAATTGGAACTTAGTATTTACGCCACCTTCGCTTCCTCTTTCTTCACTACCTTTTCAGCCGTTTTTTCTTGCATTAGGTTATCTCGAATGGATATTTAAACCCCTAAATTTACCATATAAGTGCTATGGTTTTAAATACCAGTTATTGATTATTAGTAAGTGATGTAACAAATAAAATAATTGCTATATTTGCATATCGATTAAATATAAAAAGTAATGAAGAAATTTATTTTTGCTATCATAATTGCCTCCGTTTCACTTGAATCTTGTCATAAATCGGATTCTACTACACCTGCGGCTAATAAAACAACTCAAACTGCTACTGTAACACCTGTTCAATATGCAATTACTACCTATAATGGAAATCTTGTTGTTGGCGGACAAAGTGGGAATGGTGGTACTTTCAATTCCGGTATTATGCAATGGAATGGCAGTACTTGGTCATCAGTGGGAACAGGCATACAAGGTGGAGGATCAATATATGCTTTAATAGTTTATAATGGAAATCTTATTGCAGTGGGAGGATTTGAAAATATCGGTGGTGTCAAAGTAAATGGCATTGCCCAATGGAATGGCACAAGCTGGTCAATAATTGGCAATAAGGGTATTGAATCAGCAAGTAATGGCAATGTTTCTTGCCTTGACATATATAATGGAAATTTAATTGCCGGCGGATATTTTGATTCGATAAACGGTATACATGTCAACAGTATTGCCCAATGGAATGGGATAACATGGACTCCATTAGGTAATGGTTTTGGTGCGTACTCGGCATCTTGTGGCACTTTACTCAACTATAACGGAAACTTAATTGCAACAGGGTTATTTGACTCTGCAGGAACTTTCCAGCTTTCTAATCTTGCACAATGGAACGGGACTGTTTGGGATACAGTACGACTTTCAGATTATGGAGACATTATGAATTATGGGGAAAACGGTGGAGGCGTGGTTTGGAATGGTAATTTGGTTCTGCGAGCTAACAGTACCATTATTGAGTGGAATGGTAATCAATGGTCTACTATTAATAATTCGATATACACTATAGGTGTGCCTTCAGTGGGAAGTTCAGTTATAGTTTATGGAGGCAACCTTTTAGCTACAAATGGTTCGAATATTCAGTCATGGAATGGCTCTGCCTGGAGCAGTTTGGGCTCATTTACTTTAATAGGAAATACCAATCCAACTGATTATCCCACCGTATATGCAATGACTATTTATAATGGCAACCTTGCTGTTTGTGGCTATTTCAGTTCCGATGGTGTAGCTGTTTACAATGGCTCAACATGGACTAATTTGTAACGCACTCAATCAGGTCAAGCAATAACTGATTAATTTCTAATCTTTTGATGACAATGGTATAAGCAGGAAGTATTAAATATGCACTTATTACGCCACCTTCGCTTCCTCTTTCTTCACAACCTTTTCAGCCGTTTTTTCCTGCTGTAGTTGTTCTTTGTAGGGCTTGTAATACTTCTCTACGAAGTCTTTTTTGGCATTATTGTAGGCACTAACGCCACCTATTTTGCTTAATATCCATACATACACCCAAGCCAAATCTACCTGGTGAGGTAAAAAGCCCGATTGGGCACTGTTTGGGTAAAGGTGGTGGTTGTTGTGCCATTCTCCGGCTACATAGCCCGGCCAGCGTTGGTTAATACTCATATCATCCCAATCGAAATCGGTGCCTTTGGTGCGTTTGTCTTTTCCTTTACCATGGCCTTCAAAGTTAAAGGTACGTATGCCAACGGCCCAAACGGCCGCTCCTGCAAAGCAGGCAAAAGCGAGGCCGAATCCGCCAATAAGGTAAAACACGCCAAACCAAAAGGCCCAATTAATATAATGTTCAAAAACCACCCTGATTGGATTAGCGATAGAACCCCAATAAAGGTATTGCTCATAAGTATTAGGAACAACGCCTGTATCTTTTAATAGGGCAGCTACACGGGGGTAATCTTCACGGCTTAAAGATTGTGAAATTTGCTGGTGGTTGGTATCCGCCAAAAAACAATACAGGAAACCTGCATGGGCATTATAAGGGTCTCCAGGCATATCACTTTTGCTATGGTGTACATGGTGCGATACCACATAGGTTTCTTCCGGCACCACCTTAATAACGAGGTTACGGGTAATAAACATCCAGAATTTGTTTTTAAAGGTAAACGCCCTGTGGGTAGAATAGCGGTGATACCATATTGTGCCATGCGTACCCATGCAAACCATACCATACACAAAGCCTGCAATAAGCAGAGGGATAGAAAAGAACTTCACAAAGAAGATTACAAAAAACGGAATCAGGCAAAGCACTTCAAACCAGCCAAAGAAGCCTAAAAAATTTTTGCGGGATTTAAAGATATTCATCCTGCGTAAGGCCTCTTTAATAAGTTGACTCTTGGTAGGCTTAATCAGTTCGCCTTTTTCATCCTGCCAGCCATATGATGGAGGCTCTATAAGAATATCTATAAATGCCATTTAGTTTTTAAAAGTGTGGAAAGATAGGCATTTTTCTGAACCGAAAGGGTAATATTTGGCACGTTTCGGCAGAATATCAAAAACTTTAACATAAATTTTGAAAAAAGGATACCTGGTTTCTTTTTAGATACCAACGGAAAAGGGGTGAAAACAATAAAATCATATTTTTTTTATGCAATAGGTGTTCAAAAAGAAAATTTACTACCTTTGCAGCCCATTTTAAAAAAACATGACAATAACCAAGTCTTACGAGACTATTTTTATCTTAACTCCGGTGCTTTCGGAAGAGCAAGCAAAAGAGGCAGTTGACAACTATCGCAAGCTCATTAAGGAACATGAAGGTAAGATAACCAATGAGGAGCATTGGGGTTTGCGCAAATTAGCATACCCTATCCAGAAGAAGAGTACGGGCTTTTACCACGTACTCCAGTTTAATGCCCCAACTACGATTGTAAAAGAACTTGAAATAGCTTATCAGCGTGATGAACGCATTTTACGCTATTTAACAGTTACCTTAGACAAGCATGCCCTGGCATATCTGGAGAAACGCAAGGAAAGATTCGGAAAAAAAGAACCTAAAAAAGAACCAGCAATTTAAAAACCATGGCAGCAGAAACAAACGAAGTACGTTACCTTACACCTCCCCCAATTGAGGTTAAAAAGAACAAATATTGCCGCTTCCGCAAATACGGCATTAAGTATATTGACTACAAAAACCCGGACTTTTTGAAGAACTTTGTAAATGACCAGGGCAAATTATTGCCTGTTCGTATTACAGGAACCTCTTCAAAATACCAGAGGAAAGTAGCACAAGCCGTTAAGAGAGCCCGCCACATGGCGTTGCTTCCTTTCGTAGGCGACCTTTTAAAGTAATTAGCAATTAATAATTAGGAATTAGGAATTACGAACATTCATTCATAACTCATAATTCATAACTCATAACTCAAAATGGAAGTTATCCTGCAAAAAGAGGTTGAAAACCTCGGCAATCAATACGAATTAGTGAAAGTGAAGCCGGGTTACGCCCGCAATTTCCTTATCCCACGCGGATTGGCAATTGCCGCTACAACCTCGAACCGTAAAGTGTTGAGCGAAATCATTAAGCAACGCGCCCACAAAGAAGAAAAGATTAAGAAAGACGCTGAAGTGTTGGCGGCAAAACTGAAAGATGCAGTTCTTAAAATTGCAGCTAAAGCCGGAGAAAACGGTAAGATTTTTGGTTCTGTTAATGCTATCCAGTTAGCTGAAGCTATTGAAAAATTAGGCTACAAGATTGACCGTAAAAACATTGACCTGAAAGCTGACCATATCAAATCTACCGGCACGTACAAAGCGAATGTGAAACTTAGCCGCGACATTACCGCTGAAGTTACCTTTGAAGTAATCGCCGAATAGTCGGATGCCCGACTGGCAAATAGTCGGAGGCCGACGGCCAAATATTCCGAGAGGGATATAATAAATCAAGAAAATTAATTTAGAAAGAAAGGAGAGACGAAAGTTTCTCCTTTTTTATTTGTGTTTATTTGGCTTCGATGTTATCTCTGGTAAAAAATAATGCCAACCCTGTCAATATGGTCAATTAAGTCAGGGTTATTTATTTGATTATACAAAGAGATGTCTATTATGTAAGGCAACATCAAATCGTCCAATTTCAAAACTATATTATTTAGTTTTGAGAGATTCAGGTCATTTCCTTTCACAGTTATGTCCAGATCTGAACCCGCCTTATAATTTCCTTTTGCACGAGAACCATAAATTACTACCTGTTCCACTTCAGGAAAAGAACTGAAGACATTTTGCATGTTTTCTATGACCTCTTCTTTAAGACCGAATTTCATGGATTCTTAAATAAATCGCCTTGTCCTTTTGAAATATTAAGCATTGTTTGGTATAACTCTTTAAACATAAAAAAATAACTGCCTATTATCGCCGTAGCTATTTCATCGGCTGTTTCTTCATTATACGTATGTGTAGTTTTTGTTCTGCTAACTATCATTTTCATCCAACTTTCGCCATCATTAATCAATCCCCTGTTAAATGCCAGCCTAAAGGCATCGCGACTTCCCTGTATTTCAGTTACAGCTTGATATTCATAATAGTCCTTTATCACATTCCATGATAATTCAAAAGTATATTCAAACGCTTGAATTAAACCCTGTTTTTCCATCTCATTAAGGTCTTTTCCTTTTTTAACAAATTTCTCCAATTGTAAAAATGCTTTTGAATAATTTGAAAACCTTTGTTTCCAACGTATATCTTCATTTTCCATATCGTAAATTTATCTTTATTTGTCAGTTAGAACAGCGTCGGCTGGTCATCCTCTTTGGGCCTTGGCTTGCGAGGTTTGGATGGCTTCTTTTCAGGAAGCACTTCAGGAAGTTTGATTTTATTATGTTCTTTGGCTATTTCAATAGGTGATTTGCCGCTTTCTTCCATTTCATCATTCATCTTTTCTTCGATAGCTGCAAGGGCCACCAAATCACCTACCGGTTGGTTTGGGTCGGGCTTAAGCTGAATTTCCTTTACCTTATTTAAGTTAATGGGCTTGCCTTGGGCTTTCATTCCCATTACAGGTATATCGGAAGCTACATTCAGAATTTCATCCGGTAATTCTTTCCCTTTCTCCTGACGGAACTTAATTTCAGCAACAAGGAACTCATCATAAGAAACAGATTCCAATAATGAGCCTGTATATTCAGATATAATCAGCGTTTTCTTTTCCGATTCTTCCGGCAGGAAACGCTTGATATAGTATTTCTTCTTGTCTGCTTCCCAATAAACAACCGATAAAGGTTTTTCCTTATTAAGTTTTTCAATCAATACGGAATCTGCATCAAAGTGGGTGGTAAATTCAAATCCGCAGGTATGGTAATTACCATCTTTGGTAATGACCATAATTTTATCATCGCCTTCAAATTCTCCTAAATAACGGCCATGCTCCTCTGCATTCAAGCGTTGAACGGTATCATCATACCAAATTTTTTGGGCGGTAAGTGTTGAAACGCCTTTTTCTTTTATGGTTACCTTGCGTACCGGATGCTTGGTCAAAATATTCCCCATCGCATCCCTACCCTTTATTGCCAGTTCGGCAAAGTCGGCGTCAAATACTTTGTTACGTGCAGTGGCATTTGCTTTCAGAAAAACGGTCACCACCTCCGCTTCGCCATTAGGGTTTGCCGATAAATATAAAACCTCCGAGTTAGGGTTGCCGCGTGTAAGCATATAATCTTTATCGCGAATTACGGATGTCACCGCGAAACGCTTAATCATGGTGTTGCCACGGGCACCATCACGGTAAATCAAATTGTAAATGGTGCGCTCATCGTTACGCTTAAACACATTTATATAAAGCACATCCTTCCCGACAAATGTTTTTTCCGATATTTTGGTTACGAGCATTGTGCCATCGCGGCGCATTACAATAATATCATCCAGGTCGGAACAGTCGCAAACAAACTCATCGGTACGCATTTTGAAACCGGCAAAACCTTCTTCACGATTTACATATAATTTTTGATTGGTGGCCGCAACCGCAGTAGCCACAATAGTATCGAAGGCTTTTATTTCCGTTTTACGCTCTTTTCCGGCACCGTATTTTTTCTTAATTTCTTTGAAATAATCAATAGTGTAGTCAACAATATTATCCTGATGATGCTTCACGGTCTTGATTTCTTCCTGTATATGCTTCATCAATTCATCCGCCTGAAACGCATCGTACTTGGAAATCCGCTTGATTTTAATTTCGGTCAGTTTAATTACATCGGCGCGGGTAATTTCCCTTGGTAACTTTTTACGGTAAGGTTTTAAGCCTTCCTCAATGGTGGTAAGCACATCCTCCCAGGTTTCACTTTCTTCAATTTCGCGGTAAATGCGCTTTTCTATGAATATCTTCTCAAGCGAAACATAATGGAACTGCTCCGTCAGTTCCGCCATGCGGATATCCAGTTCATTTTGAAGCAAGCCTTGTGTGCGTTCCGCAGAAACCCGCAGCATCTCCCCTACCCCCATAAACCGGGGCTTGTCGCCCTCAATTACGCAGGCATTCGGGGAAATAGAAACAGCGCAATCAGTAAAGGCATAAAGTGCATCAATCGTTTTATCAGGCGAGAATCCGGCGGGCAAATGGATAACTATTTCCACATTTTCGGCGGTATTATCCTCAATATTCCTAATCTTTATCTTTCCTTTTTCATTGGCTGTTACGATAGAATCTATAAGTGAAGATGTAGTGCAACCAAAAGGTATTTCAGTTATTACAAGTGTCTTTTTATCGAGGATGTTGATTTTGGCACGCACAATCACCTTGCCGCCCTTCATTCCATCGTTGTAGTTGGAGAAGTCAGCCATACCACCCGATGGGAAATCAGGATAAATATGCGGTTTTTTGCCTTTTAACACCCCAATTGAGGCATCAATCAATTCATTGAAATTATGCGGAAGTATTTTACAAGCCAGGCCGACTGCAATACCTTCAGCACCTTGGGCCAATAGCAGCGGAAACTTTACAGGAAGATAAACAGGTTCTTTATTCCGTCCGTCGTAGCTGTTTTGCCAAACGGTGGTCTTTTCATTAAAAATAACATCTAAGGCAAACTTAGAAAGGCGTGCTTCTATATAACGGGGTGCAGCTGCCGAATCGCCCGTAAGGATGTTACCCCAGTTACCCTGGGTATCAATCGCAAGTTCCTTTTGCCCCAGCTGAACCATAGCATCGCCAATGGAAGCATCCCCGTGCGGGTGATACTTCATCGTGTTACCAATTACGTTGGCCACCTTATTATAGCGTCCATCTTCCAACTCCCTCATAGAGTGGAATATGCGCCTTTGGACAGGCTTCAGACCATCTTCCAGCGCGGGTACGGCGCGTTCCAATATTACATAAGAAGCGTAATCAAGAAACCAGTTACGGTACATGTGCTGGAGGTGGATAACAGAAGAAGACCCATTATTATTGGGGGTATCATCGTTTTTATCTTCAGGCTCCTTATTGGACTTATCGGACATCAGGTAATTCTATTTTAGGGGATGCAAAAATAAGGCTTTACAGCTATGAACCATATATCATGAACTATGAGTTATGAACTATGTGCATAGAATTATGAACGAAAGCCAAGTGTTAACCAACCCTTAAACAGCAGAAAACAATATTCGTATAGCTTTGTGAAATATACAACCTGATAAAATGACAATACAACCATCCTTTAAAAGCAAGCACAGCATAGGCTTGCGCATCTGGCACTGGACTACCTTCTTGGTTATGCTATGTTCATTAGCCACAGTTCTACTCGCTAAAACTTTATTCAGTGCAAAAAACAATATCCTGCTTGTACAGGAAAACCTGCAAAAAAGCAACATAACCGTTACCCCTGACCAGGCCCGTTCGGTGGCGCATGAGTTCAGCGACCTGCTTTGGGGATGGCACACTTACATTGGTTATGTACTTGCCGGATTATTAGCTTTCCGCATTTTATTGGAATTCTTCCTGAAAAAGGAACAAAAATTTATACCCACCCTAAAAAGCGCTTTAATGGCATTACAAATGCCGGGTGCCGGTAAAAAAGAAATGAAACATTACCTTCTGGTAAAATGGCTCTATTTAATATTCTACATTTCTTTGTTTGTACAAGCCTGCACAGGCATATTTATGGCTTATTCCGATGATGTTGACAGTTTAAAACAGCAACGCCATTTAGCTAAAGAAATCCACAATATAAATATGTGGGTTATCCTTTCTTATATTGTAATTCATATTGGCGGCGTTATCCTTGCCGAACTTGGAAAGAAGAATAAAGGTGTAGTTTCCGGGATGATTAATGGAGGGCAGAACCTTAATTAGAAATTAGGAATCGAATTGCCTTCTATCAGTAATAAACCGTTGTGCGAATTCGATTTTATTTTACCTTTGATGAGAAATAGTTAAATAGACCCAACCATTCTCTAATTCAAAGCGTAATAGATAAAAAAAGCATTCCACAAATGAAAACTAAATCTACTTTTTTACTAATTATCCTATTTATAATAGTCTCATTACTATTTTCAAACAAGACCAATGCTCAAGTTGTTTTATATGGAGTAACCAGCAGTGGAGGAGACAGTAACGCAGGTACAGTATTTTCTGTTACGCCTACTGGAATTTTGACAACTATCGCCAGTTTAAAGGCTTCAGTAGCATCTCAACCTGATGGGAGTTTGTTATACGCAAACGATGGTAACTTTTATGCATCTTCTGTAACTGGAGGTTTTGATGATAGTTGCACAATATTCCAATGCAGTCCTACTGGAACTCTCAAAACCATGATAAACCTGGATTCTGTTTGGGGATCATCAGACCCATTAGGGAATAGTCTTATTCAAGCAATGGATGGTTTTTTATATGGCATGACAACGCAAGGTGGTCCAAATTTGATTGGGGTGCTATTTAAACTCCCACTTTCGGGACATTATACTGCTGTCCATTTTTTTAATGATACAGACGGGGCAATGCCCTACGGCAGCTTAATTCAAACAAAAGATAGTATGCTTTGGGGAATGACAAGTGCCGGCGGAATAATTGACAGTGGGGTCGGCTTAGGAAATATTTTTCATTGTACACCTTCAGGAGAATTTACTTCGGTGTTTAGTTTTGATTCTATCGACGGCATTAATCCATATGGAGATTTGCTCCTTGCAAATGATGGTAATTTTTATGGACTCACTTCCTTTGGTGGAAAATACGGTTATGGGACACTATTCAGATATAAGCCATCAGGTACATTCACAAAACTTGTTGATTTTAATGACACAAATGGAGCAGTTCCATATGGTTCGTTAATACAAGCTTCCGATGGTAATTTATATGGACTTACTTCGGCTGGTGGTGATTCTGATCAAGGCACCCTTTTTTCGTATACTTTATCAGGAAACCTTAATACACTTTTAAAATTTAATAATGGTACTGGAGTAATGCCTTATGGTACATTAATACAAGCTAGTGACAATAATCTTTATGGAATGACCAATATGGGAGGCAACAATTCCATGGGAACTATCTTTCAATACACCCTATCAGGAAATTTCACAAAACTTGTTGATTTTAACATGCTTAATGGTGCTTACCCTGAATATGGGAAGCTGATAGAAATAAATGACAAAGCAAACGCTATTAAAGAAGTATACAATGTTATTAATACCGATGTTTTCCCCAATCCCAACAATGGCCAATTCACCATTCAGTTATCAGGAATCAGTGGACAGTCGTCAGTTGAAATATATAATATGCTTGGAGAAAAAGTATTTCCCCAATTGTCCATTACCAATTATCCATTGTCAGTTTCTTTAAATCAGCCTAATGGCCTTTATCTTTATAGGATATTAGATGAAAACGGAAACGCTACTTCGACTGGAAAGTTTGTGATTCAGAAATAAAACCTCTTACCCAACCATTCCTAATTTTTAAGCGTATTGGTGTGTATAAAAAAAACAAACCGCATGAAATTTAAAAATACTCTCCATACACTCGTCGCAGTATTCGTATTATCAATCCCTTTTGCATCCTATGCACAGGTTGTTTTGTGGGGACAAGTACCGGATGGTGGTAACGTTGGGGGCGGCTACGGCAACATATTTTCAGTTACATCAACCGGGGTTTATACAAATGTTTGTAACCTAACTACCAATTATGCAGCCTTTCCGGAAGGCAGTTTACTGTATGCCAGTGATGGGAATTTTTATGCTTCAACCGTAGATGGCGGTTTTCAAGACAGTTGCACCATCTACCGCTATGCGAATACCGGTGTCCTGCATACGATGATAAATCTTGATTCGGTTTGGGGTTCATCAACACCGGAAGGAAACAGCCTTATTCAGGGTTTCGACGGAAATTTATATGGTATGACAACAGTTGGCGGAACCTATAGTGCAGGGGTTCTTTTCAAACTGAACCTCTCCGGAAACTATGCAGCCCTGCATTTTTTTAATGATTCAGATGGTAATCAGCCGCACGGCAGTTTAATTCAAACCAAAGACAGTATGCTTTGGGGTATGACTATGCTTGGCGGTGCAAATAGCCTGGGAAACATTTTTCACTGCAGCACTTCAGGAATTCTAACCTCCGTTTTTAGTTTTAATGACAGCACGGGTAATGAACCTTATGGCGACTTACTGTTAGCCTCTGACGGAAATTTTTATGGGCTTACATCGTTGGGAGGCAAGTATGGCAATGGTACGCTTTTCAGATTTACCCCTTCCGGCACATTTACCAAACTTATTGACTTCGACAGTGCAACCAATGGCTCCTATCCTTATGGTTCATTAATAGAGGCAACCGATAGCAACCTTTATGGTATGACCTCCGGGGCAAGAAGTACACTTGTAGGGCCAAGCGCCGGTGTTTATGGCACCATTTTCAAATTCACACTGGCGGGCAATTTAAGCACCATAGCAACTTTTAATGGAACTAATGGGGGGAATTCTTATGGCAGTTTAATTCAGGCAAGCGATGGATACCTTTATGGAATGACTTCATTGGGCGGCATTTATAATGATGGTACCGTATTCCAATGCAGCCTTGCAGGCACTATCAAAAAATTAACTGATTTTAATTATACCAGATCTTATGTATATGTAATGTATGGCCACCTGATAGAACAAGACACGGCACAATTTGCTTTTGATACCACTTCGACAATAGATACAACGGTAGGGGTTAAAAGGATAGTAAATTCTGAAAACATCTCGCTTTTTCCCAACCCCAACAATGGCCAATTCACCATTCAGTTATCAGGAATCAGTGGGCAATCCTCCGTTGAAATTTACAATATGCTTGGTGAAAAAGTTTATTCCTCAACCTTGCCCCAAACCGCTAAAGGGGCTTTGCGTGAGATGAACTTAAGCACTCAATCTAACGGCGTTTACTTATACAGGATTCTGGATGAAAACGGGAATGTTATTTCCAGCGGGAAGTTTGTGATAGAGAAATAGACATCGGGATTAGCCTACCCAACCTTTCATGGCTCCGCTACGTAGTAGTTGTTAAAAAGACCTTTTAACGACTGTTTGATGAAAAATAAAATACTTCTTTCACCACAACAAACTGTTTCGGATATGCTGATACACCCATAAAGTATACCCCCGCTACCCCAATCTGCGGACCTTCAGCCGGGAGATTGCAGGCAGCGGGCTATACTACACCTGTTTGGACAGTATAGGCGCAGGCTTCGGAAATAAGGCTTACTTAATGGAAATTGATCAGGTATCCGCATATCGGGGCTCCTCCATAATATATATCAATACAATGCTTACCCCTTAGATAGCTTGGGAAATCAGTTTCTACTGTAAAAATATATTTGCCAGTCTTTTTATCCTGAACCATATTCGAGGAATAATCAGTCGCACCATCCCCATCAATAACTATATCAAAATTAGCTGCTGTCCCGCCCTCCTCTTCTTTGTCCATCTGTAATTTAAGGGTAAGTTCCTTTTTGCAGTCATGGCCAAAACATCCCCTTCTGTGATTTATAGGCTTGACGCCATATTCTGCAGCGCCTTCGTATAAAACGGATGTTTTTAAAAATTTGGATTTACTAACCTGCTTCGCCATTAGTGATTTCGATTTATCCATTGGTAAATGTTGCATTGCAAAAAATTCGGGCGTAGGAAGAAAATAGGCGGTATCGAAATCTTTGTAATATTTCCTTCGCTTCTTGTCAAAATAACCGCTACCCCAGGTAATATCTGTCAAATACCAGTTACCGTTTAACTTAACCTCGTTCCAGGCATGGTTCGGCTCTTTATTTCCAAAACACGATTGGTCTATTTTAGCCCATCCTGTAATCATATTGCATTCCAAGCCCACGGAACTGCACATCTCCATCAATAGCGATGAATACCCCGCACAAACCGCCTTGCGTTTATTCAGTGCTTTATCAGCACCAATGGACATATTAGAATAGCTATAGGCTATGTTCTCCGCTATCCAGCGATAAATGGCACAGAACTTTTCCTGGTCGGTAGTTAATTTGGCTGTTAAGGTTTTTATAAACTCCTTGTATGTTTTGTATTTATCCTTAGGAAAATGAATAGCAATACTATCCGCCCTTGAATAATTGAATGTGCGAAGATTTACTTCCTGTGCGGAAAGCCGTATGCCGCATAAAATTAAAATAACCGAAATAGTTAAAAACCCTATTTTATTAAAGATACCAAACCTCATAGTTAAACTGAGTTATTAGAATGTTCTATACCTCCATAATGCGATTTGTTTAAAAAGATACTGGGGTTGCGAAAGAAAAGTTGTGACAGAGAAATAAAAAAATCCTACTATCGCTGTATGAATCGGGTTTTATTTTACCTTTGATGCAACTTAAAACTTGATTATGAAAAACCTGAAATTACTCATCCTGTCTGCACTCCTTTTACAGGGATTAAATATCAGTTCGCAAATAACGTTGCAACATAATTTTGCAGCACCAATAAACGGAAATAATGATAACCTGCAAGGGTTATATCTCTCTCATTCCGGATTCAAATATGCCTTATGGAATCAAGACGATACCCTTGAATTATATAATCTCAATTTCTCTGTTTATAAAACAATAATTATCCCTGGAAGTTATACTGATTTAGAATATATATCCTGGATTTCGGAAGGCTTATTTAATACGGATACCAGTCATATTGCTTATGTAGCTCAATATGGATTTGCTTCCATTGATAGCCTTAAAATTTATGATGAAAATGGAAATACTTTACTCACTCTTGATAGCACAGAACAAGCTTATGACCAATTAGGCTTTGGAGGCCCTGCATTTTATACCATTTTTCCAACCGATTCTGGGACTTATATGCTTTTTAATGTCTATGGTAATTCTACAGGTAATTTTACGAATTACCTTGTTTATAAATTACCTGGCAGCCTGCCATGTGTTCCGGGGTGTGGAGGTTTTGCAGCAAGTTCACCAGTTTTAAGAAACTCAAACTCTGCACTTAGTTTATATCCTAATCCTGCCATCAGTTATACAAATATTTATTACACCTTACCGCTTGGAACTACTCAGGGTGAAATCGTGCTGTATGACTTAACAGGAAGGGAACTGAAAAGATATACAGTTGATGCCAGAATGGACCACATAAGGCTAACAACATCTGATTTAAAAGCCGGAACATATTTCTATCAATTAATTGTAGCCGGACAGCAAACTACCGCTGCTAAAAAGATGGTTGTGATAAGATAAAAAAGCAGGTCAATTTTCATCAACCTGCCTTTTGTATTTACTTCTTAAATCTAAAATCCCTGTTCGATATTCGTAAATCGGTTAGCTTTTCGCCTCTTCTTCGTTTCCTTTCTTCTTTGATTTGGCTTTGGTAACCTTAATCTTTATATCGTCTTTGGCTTTGTCGTAGTCTACACTTACTGCATCGCCTTCCGTAACTCCGGATTTAATGATTTCTTCCGCCAGCGGGTCTTCAAGGTATTTTTGTATGGCCCTCTTCAAAGGCCTTGCACCATATTGCGGGTCGAAGCCTTTGCCTACAATATAATCTTTGGCTTCTTTAGAAATTTTAACGGTATAACCGATTCTTTCAATGCGGTTATATAACCCTTCCAGTTCCAAATCGATAATTTCGTGCATGCTTTCCTTGGTCAGCGAATTGAAGATTACCACATCATCGATACGGTTCAGGAACTCCGGTGCAAATGTCTTGCGCAATGCGCTTTCCACCACGCCTTTGTCTATTTCTTCCCCGCTTTCCTGTTTGGCAGTTGTATTGAAACCTACCCCACGTCCGAAATCCTTCAACTGGCGTGACCCAATGTTAGAGGTCATAATGATAATCGTGTTCTTGAAATCTATCTTCCTGCCAAGGCTGTCGGTCAACTGACCATCATCCAGCACTTGCAATAACAAGTTGAATACATCCGGGTGGGCTTTTTCAATTTCATCAAGCAACACCACTGAATATGGGCGGTTACGAACCTTTTCGGTCAATTGCCCACCTTCTTCATAACCTACATATCCGGGAGGAGCGCCTACCAAACGAGATACAGCAAATTTCTCCATATATTCACTCATATCTATTCGGATAAGAGCATCGTCTTTATCAAACAGGTATTTCGAAATAACCTTTGCCAATTGTGTTTTACCAACACCTGTCGGGCCGAGGAATATAAACGAACCAATCGGTTTGTTAGGGTCCTTCAATCCGGCACGGTTACGTTGTATGGCACGGGTTACTTTCTTAACAGCATCATCCTGGCCGATTACCTTGCCACGCAATTCTTCTTCCATTTTAGATAGGCGGGCGCTTTCCTGTTCAGCAATACGCTGGGTAGGAACGCCGGTCATCATAGCCACTACTTCGGCTACGTTGGCTTCGCTCACAATTTCTCGGTGGGTTTTGGTTTCTTCTTCCCATGCTTTTTTGGCGGCATCCAGTTGTTCGTTCAGCAACCTTTCATTATCGCGAAGCCTCGCAGCTTCTTCGTATTTCTGGTTATGAACAGCTTTGTTTTTTTCTTCTTTCAGCACTTCCATCTTCTTTTCCAAATCAATTACGTGCTGCGGAACATTGATATTGGTGATATGCACCCTTGCACCTGCTTCATCCAAGGCGTCAATCGCCTTATCCGGCAGGTGGCGGTCGTTAATATAGCGGTTGGTCAAATAAACGCAGGCTTTTATGGCATCATCCGTATAGGTAACATAATGATGCTCTTCATATTTAGCCTTGATATTGTTCAATATTTGGATGGTTTCTTCCGGGCTGGTTGGTTCAACCAATACCTTTTGGAACCTTCTTTCCAAAGCACCGTCTTTTTCAATATACTGGCGGTACTCGTCAAGTGTCGTAGCACCAATACATTGGATTTCCCCACGTGCCAAAGCGGGTTTAAACATATTGGAAGCATCCAAAGAACCGGAAGCTCCTCCTGCACCAATAAGGGTGTGGATTTCATCAATAAAGAGGATAATATCAGGCGTTTTCTCCAATTCATTCAAAACGGCTTTTATACGTTCTTCAAACTGCCCGCGGTATTTTGTACCGGCTACCAAGGCAGCCAAATCAAGCGTTACAACACGTTTGTTGAAAAGAAGGCGTGATACTTTCTTTTGCACAATCCGTATAGCCAACCCTTCAGCAATTGCTGATTTACCAACACCGGGTTCCCCGATAAGGATAGGATTATTCTTTTTCCGGCGGCTTAATATTTGCGATACGCGTTCAATTTCTTTTTCACGTCCAACAATAGGGTCAAGCTTGCCTTCTTCGGCCATTTTGGTTAAATCGCGCCCGAAGTTATCAAGTACCGGGGTTTTCGATTTGGTATCGGAAGCAGCCCTTTTGCCGGGTGCACCGCCACCACCGCCCATTGATGCTCCTTCTTCATCATCATCCTCATCATCCGCAGGAGTATTCGCTTCTGCTTTGGGGCTTATTTTATACATTTCCAATTCCTGACGGAAGGTTTCATAGCTTACATTAAACACATTCAATGCTTTTGCAGCAACGCTATCCTCATCTTTCAGGATAGCGAGCAGCAAATGCTCCGTTCCGATTACCAGGCTTTTGAAGTATTTAGCTTCAAGGTAGGTAATCTTCAATGCTTTTTCAGCTTGTTTAACTAATGGTATGTTGGCAAGGTGATTAATCTTTTTGTTTGTGGGCGGAGCATAATTCTCCACCGTTTTGCGAAGGTCGCCTGTATCAACGCCCAATTTCTTTAGCAGTTGGACGGCCACTCCCTCCCCTTCACGAATAATACCGAGGAGCAAATGCTCGGTTCCGATATAGTCGTGTCCAAGTCGCAGCGCTTCTTCTCTGCTGTAAGAGATTACATCTTTAACTCTCGGTGAAAATTTAGCTTCCATATAGTTTATGGTTGGTGGTTGTTTTAATTTACGGTTCAAAGGTAGTTCATTCATATATACGATTGGTAGTTATGTATGGTTGGTTTTTTGAACTAAAAAATGTTAATAAATCAAGAATAATTTTTTCGCAGGTTGCTGGCTGAAATTGTATACTTTCGGCGGCTAGTAAGTAAACGTATAACAGCGCATTTTATTTTAATATCATACCTGATTACCCTTTTCAGATCAAACGTTAAGGCAATATCAGGCATCCCTCTTAAGGAATAGATGAAGAAAGGAGGAGGATGGCGGGGTGAAATTAGTCGGTTAGTTACCTATTGAGTTGTTTTCCTTAAAGGCTGACTCCCCTTCACTATCCATAGTTTTTTATGGAAATAGTTTTTTGTAAAATATATTCCTATGGCCAAATCTGTGAAACCAAACTGTATTTCCTCGAATAATAATTCCTATCCTGTAATGGTCGGCTACTTTGATTCTATAATGAATTTTATACTTTCTTAGCTTGACAAGGTTTTGTAACTCTGAAATACGGGAAGCGGTCTTTACATTTTTTATTGCCAACAGTATAGCTTCAGAAAGTTTACGATTGCAGCCCTCAATGTCTCTGTTGAATTGTCCGCTAAATCTTAACTCCATTCTTTCTCAAAGTTTCAAAAACAATCTCTTCTGAAACTTCAGGGCTCTTCGCACCCTTATCTATCCATTTTGCCATCAAGTCCTCATCTTCTTTACTTTCTATAACTTGCATTTTCAAATGGTTCTTTTTTAAAAAATCAACAAATAAATTTTCCTTTTTATCGGGTATATTTACAATTACTGTTGTCATTTGGTTTCTTTTTTTACAATCATCACTGACATATTTACAAAGGTAATAAATTTCTTTTCACCCAAAATCCACAAACCAATATCCTACCATGAAAATGTTAATAAATCCCCAACAAATTTTTAGCGCCATTCCCGATGATTTTACATAATTTCGGCGCTCATTGAGAAAATCCCAAAGGATTTCTCTCTTATTTTAACTGACTAAACAAAGAACTAATTATGGCAACAGGAGAGACAATTATACCAATCAATATTGAAGAACAGATGAAGACGGCCTACATTGACTATTCAATGTCGGTTATTGTATCACGCGCCCTTCCCGATGTACGCGACGGGCTTAAGCCCGTGCACCGCAGGGTTTTATTCGGAATGTATGAGTTGGGTGTACTTTCAAACAGGGCCTATAAAAAATCGGCGAAGATTGTGGGTGAGGTTATGGGTAAGTATCACCCGCATGGTGATGCATCCATCTATGACACAATGGTGCGTATGGCGCAGGATTGGTCTTTGCGCTATCCTTTGGTTGACGGACAAGGTAACTTTGGCTCTATTGACGGAGACAGCCCTGCGGCGATGCGTTATACCGAAGCCCGTCTGCGTAAACTGGCAGAGGAAATGATTGCCGATATTGATAAGGAAACCGTTGACTTCATCCCTAACTATGATGATTCTGAATCAGAACCAACGGTTCTTCCATCACGCATTCCAAACCTTCTTTTAAACGGCGCATCGGGTATTGCAGTTGGTATGGCAACCAATATTGCCCCTCATAACCTGACCGAAATAGTAAACGGAACCCTTGCTTATTTAGATAACCCTGCAATAACTGTGGAGGAACTAATTATGCCGGATGCAGAAGGCAAAAGCATTATTGTAGCTCCCGATTTCCCGACAGGTGGAACTATTTATGGCATGGACGGCGTTCGTGAAGCATTCCGCACAGGCCGTGGAAGGATAGTAGTTCGTTGCAAGCATATTGAAGAAGTGGTTGCTGGAAGGGAACAACTTGTTATCAATGAAATCCCTTATATGATTAATAAGGCGGAGTTGATTAAGAAAATCGCTGACCTTGTTAATGATAAGAAACTGGAAGATATTCACGATGTACGTGATGAATCGGACAGGGATGGAATGCGTATTGTTATTGAGTTGAAAAAGGATGCAATTCCAAGTATCGTTATCAATAACCTATACCGCCAAACGGAATTGCAAAATGCTTTCAACGTGAATAACGTTGCGCTTATCAATTTAGAACGTCACGAGAAAATCAACAACAACGATATTTTCACCATTGACGGAGATATTAAGGTAGGCAAACTTCAAAACCTTCGTCCGCTTACGTTGAACCTGAAGGAAATGATTGGCCATTTTGTCATTCACCGCCATGAGGTTATTGTACGCCGCACCCAGTTTGAATTGAAGAAAGCTGAAGCCCGCGCCCATATTTTAAGGGGATTGTTGATTGCCCTCGACCACATGGACGAGGTTATTCGCATTATTCGCGAATCTGCAACCCCGGATATTGCACAAGCGGAATTGATGAGCAAGTTTGAATTAGATGAAATCCAATCGAAAGCCATATTGGATATGCGCCTGCGTACACTCACCGGATTGGAAAGAGATAAACTGCAAGCCGAATATGACGAGTTAATGACCTTTATAAACGATTGCCTCGATATCCTTAAACCGGAAAACAAAGACAGGCGTAAAAATATTATCAAGAAAGAACTGGAAGAGGTAAAGGAAAAATATGGCGACAAGCGCAAAACCGACTGGGTTCATGCAGGAGCCGATTTCCGTATGGAAGACGTTATTGCCGATGAAGATGTGATTATTACAATTTCTCACCTCGGTTATATTAAACGTACAGCCCTTTCAGAATACAGGTTGCAAAGCCGTGGCGGACGTGGCTCTAAAGCTGCTGAAGCCCGCGATGAAGACTTTTTGGAACATATTTTCACAGCTACCAACCATAACTATTTATTGTTCTTTACCCTTCAAGGCAAGTGCTACTGGATGCGCGCATACGAAGTACCTGAAGGAGCAAAAGCCACTAAAGGAAGAGCAGTACAAAACCTGTTGGCTTTAGCACCGGATGACAAGATTGTGGCATATATCAATGTCAAGAACCTTACAGACATTGACTATATAAAGAGCAACTATATTATCCTTTGCACCAAGAAAGGTGTTATTAAGAAAACCTCGTTGGAGGCTTATTCCAGGCCGAGGGCGAATGGTATTAATGCCGTTACTATCCGTGAAGGTGACGAACTTTTAGAAGCACGCATCACATCAGGTAAAGATGAAATGATTATGGCATTGAAATCGGGCCGTGCAATCCGTTTCAACGAAAGCAAAGTGCGCCCGATGGGCAGAAATGCTTCGGGTGTCCGTGGTATCCGTATAGAAGATGAAAAGAACGACGAAGTAATTGGCATGATTTGCATACCGGATGTAACCTCTACCGTGTTGGTAGTATCGGAACATGGCTACGGTAAACGTACCGATGTGGAAGATTACCGCATTACCAACCGTGGCGGAAAAGGCGTAAAAGCCCTTAACGTAACCGATAAAACAGGCAGCCTGATTGCCATTAAAAATGTTACAGACAAGGACCAACTGATGATTATTAACCGCTCGGGTATTGCAATACGCCTATCTGTGGCTGCATTGCGCATTACAGGCCGTGTAACACAAGGCGTAAAACTCATTAACCTGAAAGGCAATGATACTATTGCTGCCGTAACACAAATTGATGCGGAGGCTGCTATGGAAGATGCAGAAACAGCAGAAGGCGCAGAAAGCCCGATAACACCAAACACCGAAAACACGGAAAATGGTGGCGCGGAAAATACGGAGGCGCCAACGGAGGAATAATTCTTTTGTCAAAGGCGGAGATTCCTCGCTTCGCTCGGAATGACAGG